>NZ_CP015285.1:2102500-2402500 GCF_001639105.2 Azospirillum humicireducens | reverse complement strand
TGCTGTCGCCGGAAATCTCCAGCGCATAGGCATGCGGGTCGCCCAGGCTGGGGAAGAGCAGTTCGTCCCAGCCGCTTCCGGCGGGGAAGCCGGCGTCGTCGAAATAGCCGGCCGATCCGGCCTGGGCATAGCCGATCACCGGAACCCGCTGCAGCGGGGTGGTGCCGGCGCCGTCACCGACCAGCGACACGAATTCCGACAGAGACGCGCCGGTGGCGTCCAGCACCTTGGAGATGCTCTCCGTCGATGGCCAGCGCAGCTTGCCGTCGCTGGTCGTGCGCTTGCTCTTGTTGAAGGTCGTCGGGTCCAGTCCGGCGCGCCGCGCCAGCCCGGAGGCGGAGAGCCCGTGCTGTGCCGCGAGGCGGTCGATGGCCCGCCAGATGTCCGTATGTTTCAGCATGGGACGATAATCTCATAAACGCGCGACATCGTCCCTAGGAACTTTTTCATAAATCTATTGACCGCGCCCATCGGCCGGAACATAACGCAAACAGATGGCGCGGCCGCAATCCCGGCCCGGCGCCGCTCTCTTTCGAAAATCCGAAGCCGCAAGGAGACCAGCATGCTGAGTCCGGCCGCCCCCGCTTTGCCTGTCGCCCGCCTGTCCCGCGCCGTCCCCCTGAGTGCGGAGCCTTACCGCGCCGATGGCGAACCCTTCGCCGGGGCGGAGGAGGCGTGGTTCTGGGCGGTGCAGGCGCAGGACGCCAAGGCGGCCGGCGCACGCGTCGCCGCCGGGCGCGGGCTGGTCGAGCGGCCTTGCGAACCGCAGGATGTGCTGCGCGTGGTCGACCGGCTCTACCGGACGCGCAAACTGCTGCGCGACCACCTGCATGTCCTGGTCCATTACGGCCGCCGCCAGAGCGCGCCGGAGCCAGACCGCTTCCGTGAACAGCGCGCCCACTCCCTGTGGCAGGAGGCCTTCGCCGCCATCGCGCCCGCCTTGCGCGACAAGGGCATCGCGCGATGACGGCGACTCCGACCGCCTGGGTGGTCTATCGCGGGGAGTCGCCGCTGTGGTGGCTGCGGCTGCTCAGGCCGGGCTTCCGCCATTGCCTGGTTCTGCTGAACGACGGGCGGCGCTGGGTGGCGGTCGATCCGCTGGCGGGCTTTACCGACGTTGCGGTGCTGGAGCTGCCGGCCGACTTCGACCTGCCGGGCTGGTACCGCGCCCAGGGGCTGACGGTCGACCCCGCCCCGCTGCGCCGCCCCGACGGCCCCGCCCCCTGGGGGCCCTTCACCTGCGTCGAGGCGGTCAAGCGACTGATCGGCCTGCGCGCCCGCTGGGTGCTGACCCCCTGGCAACTGCACCGCCACCTGACCGGAGGAACCCGCCGATGCCCACGTCCCCAGCCGTGAAACCCGCCATCCGCCAAAAGAAGGAGCTGTCGGAGCCGGAGGCCCTGCTGGAGCGTTACCGCGTCGCCCGCGAACGCCGGGCGGTTTGGGAAAGCCATTGGCAGGATTGCTACGATCATGCGCTGCCGAACGGCCGGCCCTTCCGCGGCGGCGGTACGCCGGGCGAGCGGCGCGTCGACCGCCTGTTCGACGGCACCGCTCCCGATGCGGTGGAGCAGCTGGCCGCCAGCCTGCTGTCGGAGCTGACGCCGCCCTGGTCGCGCTGGTTCGGCTTCCAGCCCGGTCCGGCGCTGGCCGGGGCGGAGCGTGACCGCATCGCCCCGCTGCTCGACCGGGCGGCCGGGATCGTCCAGGCCCATTTCGACCGCTCCAACTTCGCGGTGGAGGTCCATCAGGCCTTCCTCGATCTCGTCACCGTCGGCACCGCCAGCCTGCTGATGGAGGAGGCGGCACCCGGCGCCCCGTCCAGCCTGCGCTTCACCGCGGTGCCGCTTGCCGAAGCGGTGCTGGAGGAGGGGCCGGACGGCCGGCTGGACGCCACCTTCCGCCGCAGCGAGGCGACGCTGGCCCAGATCCTCCAGCGCTTCCCCGGTGCGGACCTGCCCGACGAACTGCGCAAGCGGTCGGCCGACGAACCCGACAGCCGTTTTCCGCTGGTCGAGGCAGTGTTGCCCGACGGCACGGCCTATCGCTGGGCGGTGGTGCTGGACAGCGGGCTGGCCGAGCCGTCCTGGCTGGCGCAGGGGCGCTTCGCCCAGTCGCCCTTCGTCAATTTCCGTTGGCTGAAGGCGCCGGGCGAAACCTATGGCCGCTCGCCGGTGATGAAGGCGCTGCCCGACATCAAGACCGCCAACAAGGTGGTGGAGCTGGTGCTGAAGAACGCCTCCATCGCCGTCACCGGCATCTGGCAGGCGGAGGATGACGGGGTGCTGAATCCCGCCACCGTCCGGCTGGTGCCCGGCACCATCATCCCGAAGGCCATGGGGTCGGCCGGGCTGACGCCGCTGGCCAATCCCGGCCGGTTCGACGTGTCGCAGCTGGTGCTGGACGATCTGCGCGGGCGCATTCGCCACGCGCTTCTGGCCGACCGGCTGGGACCGGTGGAGTCGGCGCGCATGACCGCAACCGAGGTGCTGGAACGCTCGGTGGAGATGGCCCGTCTGCTCGGCGCCACCTATGGCCGGCTGCAGGCGGAGCTGATGACGCCGCTTCTGCTGCGCGCGGTGGCGATCCTGCGCCGGCGCGGCGAGATCCCCGACATCACGGTGGATGGCCGTCTGGTGGAGTTGCAGCACCGCTCCCCGCTCGCCCAGGCGCAGGCGCAGCGCGACGTCCAGGCGGCCCTGCGCTGGCTGGACAGCGTGACGGCGTTGGGGCCGGACGCCGGGAGCGCCGTGGACGCGGCTTCCACCGCCCGCTGGCTGGGCGAGGCCTTCGGCGTTCCGGCCCAGCTGATGCGGGCGGAGACCGGGGCCGCCCCCGTTCCGGCCCCCGCCCCCTATGCCGGGCCGTCCAATGGCTGAGCCGCCGATGAACGAACGGGCCGGCTGGGATTGGCTGGAGGCGCCGCTCCCGACCGCTCCGATCCCCGGCGCGGCGGGCGAGACCGATCCGGCGCCCAGCTTCGCCCGTTGCTTCTCCGGCGGCGACGGCACGCGGGTGCTGGCGGTGCTGCGGGCGATGACGCTCGACCGCGCGCTGGGACCCGACGCGACGGAAGCCGCTCTGCGCCACCTCGAAGGACAGCGCCAGCTGGTCGCCACCATCCTCGCGCTGGTCGCGCGCGGGCGGACGGGATGACCGGCGGAATCTCCTTCCCCCATTCCCTATCCTGCAGGAGTTGATGATGGCCGACATTCTGCTGACCGAGGCACCCGCCGCCGCACCCGCCGCCGCACCCGCCGCCGCACCCGCCGCCGACCCGGTTCCGCCGCTGGCGATTCCCGAGAAGTTCCGCGATCCCAAGACCGGCGCGTTGCGCGTCGAGGCGCTGCTGAAGTCCTATCTGGAGCTGGAGCGCCGGCTTTCCCAATCCCAGCAGCAGCAACCGGCCGGGCCGGCCATGGCGCCTCCCGACCCCGCCTCCGTCGATCCGGCCAGCCTCGATCCGGCGCAGCTTCGCCGTCTGCTGGGTGCGCCGGACTCGGCGGATGGCTATTGCATCGCCTGCGACCATGGCCTGTTCCAGCCGGACCCCGAGATCAACGGCCGCCTGTTCGACGCCGGCTACACCCCTGCGCAGGCGCAGCTTCTGTACGATCTGGCCGCCGAGCGGATGGTTCCGCTGATCCAGACCGTCGCCGCCGAGTTCCAGGCGGAACGCGAGGTCGAGCGGCTGGTTGCCCGCTTCGGCGGGGAGGAGCGCTGGCGCGAGGTCTCGCGGCAACTGCTGGCCTGGGCCGGCAAGACCCTGCCGCCGGCCGCGGTCGAGGGGCTGGCGACCTCCTACGAAGGTGTCATGGCCCTCTATTCCATGATGACCGGCAGCGAGCCGTCCGCCCTGTCGATGGCGGAATCCCGCCCCGGCGGCGGGGGTGGCGAGGCGGAGCTGCGCACCCTGATGCGTGATCCCCGCTATTGGCGGGACCGTGACCCGGCGGTGATCGCCCGCGTCACCGAAGGCTTCCAGCGGCTCTATCCCGGCCAGGGCTGAGGCGGGGCGGGGCGGTAAAGCGCTGACGCTCAACATCGACCGCCCCTTGCCCGGCAGCCTTTTCCGTTTCGGCGGAGGGTGCTGCCGGGCAAGCCGGCTTGAAACATCGCTGCCCATGATCGCTAAGATTGCTTCAGCGAGGCAATGCGCCGCAGTCTGCAACCTTCGTATCGATTGGACAGCCATCTGTTGCGCATGCGAAGAAAAAATAATATTGCACGATTGAAACGAAGCGGTCACTTTCCCCAAACGACTAACCATCCGTTAATCGAACGGATAAGAGAGCGACGCCAGGCACGATGACGCTGCGCCGCAAGATTCGTTGGCTGACCTGGATCGGCGTGATCGGCTGCCTGATGGCGGCGATCCCGGCGCTCTACCTGTTGCGCCAGGGCATGATCGCCGAACGGGGGCAGGTCGCGGCCGCGCTGGTCGAGTCCGCGGGTGGGCTTCTGCGCGATCTGGACCGGTCGGCCTCGTCGGGCGCCCTCTCGGCCGAGGAGGCGCGAGACCGGGCGCTGACGGCCTTGCGGGCGCTGGCGGCCAAGCCTTTCCATGTCACGATTTTCACGGACGGCGTCGTTCCGCCCGGCTGGCCGCCGATTGGCCGCTCGGTGACGGCCGAGGGCCGGTTCGAACCCTGGGGATGGGCGATCGCCGCCGCCGGCGACGTCGGCGATCTCGACCGCGACTTCCTGATGGAGGCGTCGGGTTTCCTGTTGTTCCTGGCGGTGTTGCTGGTGCTGAGCTGGCCCGGATCGCTGTTCCTGTCGCAGCATGTCGTCGGTCCGCTGGAAATGCTGTCCGACCGCATGCGCCTGCTGACGGAGGGGCGGACCGACATCGACATTCCCGGCCGCGAGCGCCGCGACGAATTCGGCGCCATGGCCCGCGCCATGGAGTTCTTCCGCCGCGCGGCCATCGCCCTGATCGAACGGGACGAGCGGCTGGCCGGCATCATGAACAATGTCAGCGAGGCGATCCTGCTGGTCGATTCGGGTGGCCGGATCGAGGAGCACAATCCCGCCGCCGTCGCCCTGCTCGGCGTTCCTGCCGAAATGCTGCGCGGGCGTCCGTTGTCGAGCCTGTTCGCCGCCTCCGACCGCGCACGGATCGATTCGCTGCTGGCTGCCATGGCTGGTGATGCGGCGGCGGCGGCGCCGGTGCGGGAACAGGCGCTGGTGATCGAACGGCCCGGCGGCGGCCGGATCGATGCTTCGCTCAGCGTCTCGCCGCTGGTGGTGCGGGGGCGGCGCGGCTTCGTCTGCGCGCTGGCCGACGTGACCGACCGGCTGCGGCACGAACGCGAGCTGATGCGGCTGGCCACCCGCGACCGGCTGACCGGCCTGCCCAACCGGGCGATGATCGAAACGCTGCTGGAAACGGCGGTGGAGCGCAGCCATCGCGACCGCCGCCCCTTCGCCGTGCTGTGCCTGGATCTGTCGCGCTTCAAGCTGATCACCGACACGCTGGGCCATCAGGCCGGCGATGCGCTGTTGCAGGAGGTGGCGCGGCGGATGGCCGCCGCCGTCCGCCCGGACGATCCGGTCGGCCGCATCGGCACCGACGATTTCGCCGTGATCGTCGAGGAGATCCGCGGCGCCCAGGAAGCTGCCGCCATCGCCGAACGCATTCTCGACTCCTTCGATTCTCCGGTGACGCTGCCGGGCTGCGAGCATTATGTCCGCCCGGCGGTGGGCATCGCCGTCTACCCCGACGATCTGGCCGGGGCTGCGGGCTGGGACGCGGCGGCGGACGTCATGGACCCGCAGGCGTTGCTTCGCGCCGCCGAGACGGCGCTCTATGCCGCCAAGCGGATGGGCGGCCGCCGTCATGCCTTCTTCCGCCCCGAACTGGCCGAACAGGCGCGGCGCCAGCTGGCGTTGGACGGCGACCTGCGCGCGGCGCTGGCGCTGAAGCAGTTCCGCCTGCATTACCAGCCGAAGGTGTCGCTGATCGACTTTTCCCTGGAGGGGTTCGAGGCGCTGCTGCGCTGGGAGAAGCCGGGGCAGGGCCGGGCAACGATGATCCCGCCCGGCGAGTTCATTCCCGTGGCCGAGGAGACCGGCTTCATCGTGCCGCTCGGCGACTGGGTGCTGGACGAGGCCTGCCGGCAGATGCGCGAGTGGCTCGATGCGGGCATGGAGCCGGTGCCGGTCGCCGTCAACATCTCGCCCAAGCATCTGCGCAACCGCAGCGCCGAGGATTTCCGCCGGATCATCGACCGCCATGGCCTGCCCCCCGGACTGATCGGAGATCACCGAGGGCGCCGTGATGCAGGACCTCGACCATGCGCTGAGCGTGCTGGCGGCGCTGAAGGCGATGGGGATCCGGGTGGCGGTGGACGATTTCGGCACCGGCCATTCGTCCTTGAGCTATCTGAAGCGGCTGCCGATCACCACGCTGAAGATCGACCGCTCCTTCATCAACGGCGTGCCGAACGAGCGCGAGGATGCCGGCATCGTGTCCACCATCATCGCCATGGCCGACATGCTGGGCCTGCATGTGGTGGCCGAAGGGGTGGAGAAGACCGAGCAGGCCAATTTCCTGCGCCATCACAACTGCACCCAGGTGCAGGGCTGGCTGACCGGCCGTCCGGTGCCGGCGGACGCCGCCCGCGGCCTGCTGATGGAGCGGTTGCGCCGGATCGCGTGATCAGGGGGGCGCTTCCTTGCCGGTCACCGTCTTGCGCCTCTGGCGCGGGACGGTCAGTTCGGCCAGGGTGACGGGGCGGAAACTCCAGACATCGACGCCGACATCGATCTGCCGCGGCTGCGGCTTCAATTGGCCGTGACTGTGGCCGTGCAGGTTCAGCGCCTTGCGGTGCATGCCGTTCCAGGTGCGGAAGGCGTAATGGCACATCACCAGGTCGACGCCGTCCAGCGTCAGTTCGGCGTAGTGCCGAACGCTGGACCAGCCGGGCAGTGCCAGCGTGGCCGGGCCGTCATTGTTGCCGACGATCAGATGTTTGGTGCCGTTCAGCCGGCCGAGCAGCTCCGCCATGGCCTCCGGCCGCATGTGCAGGGCGAAGTCGCCGAGGTGCCAGACCTCGTCGCCGGGGCCGACGGTGGCGTTCCAGTTGGCCTCCATCGCCGCGTCCATCTCGGCCGTGGAGTCGAAGGGGCGGCGGAAGCGCCCGCGGGCGCCGCCATGGCCGAAATGGGTATCGGAAGTGAAATAGACCGTCATCGACCGGTCAACGCCGCCGCGCGGCGGGCGGTTCCCTGCATCAGGGGCTCGCCCGCCGCGCGCCGCTTCGCAGGCTTCAGTGCTTGTGGTCGTCCGCCGCCGGATCGAGGAAGCGGTGCAGATGGACGATGTAGTAGCGGGTGTGGGCGTCGTCGATGGTCTGGCCGGTGGCGCCGCGCCATGCCTTGTAGGCCTCCTCGTAGCTCGGGAAGATGCCGACGATGTGCAGCTTCGACGGATCGACGAACTGGTCCGAGTCCGGACGCACGAGTTCGCCGCCGAACACGAGGTGGAGGAGCTGTTTGTCGGGCATGGCCTTTGAATCCTTGTAACCGGGGGGTGAGGGGGATTGTGGCTGTCTTTGCGCCGGCAGGCCGGCTGATGCGTCGCGTTCTCATATCCGCCGGCCGGGCGCGGCTTCAAGCCTGTTGACTCGCCATTCGACCGATGCGAACACGGAACTGCGGCGTTTTCGGGATCAGGGTAAAGAATCCGTCCCTTTGCCGCAGATGACAAGTGCCGGAAATACGGCCGAACACTGTGAGGATCGAGCGATGGCAAGTGGTCATACCGCGACTCGGGAGAAACATCGGCGTGAGGTTCGGGTCTGGGACCTGCCAACGCGGTTGTTTCATTGGGCGCTGGTCGCCGCGGTGGCTGTCGCGATTCTGTCGGCCGAGCTTGGTGTGCTTTCCATTCATATGTTTGCAGGAGAAACAGTCCTGATCCTGGTGCTGTTCCGGCTGGTCTGGGGCGTGGTGGGCAGCCAGACCGCGCGCTTTTCCGATTTCGTGAAGGGGCCGGGCGCCATCCTGGACTATCTGAGGCGGTCGCGGGCGGGTGGGGAAGCCGCCTTTACCCTGGGCCACAACCCGCTGGGCGCGCTGATGGTGGTGGCGCTGCTGTTGATCCTGCTGGTCCAGGCGTCGAGCGGCCTGTTCACCAGCGACGACATCCTGGTCGACGGGCCGCTGGTGCCGATGGTTTCCAGCGCCACGGTGGCCGCGTTGAGCTCGGTCCACCGCCTGCTGGCCAACGGCATCTTCGTGCTGGTCGGGCTGCATGTGGCGGCCGTGTTCTTCTATCTGCTGGTCAAGAAGGACAATCTGATCCGGCCGATGGTGACCGGTCGCAAGAGCCTGCCCGGCCGCCTCGCGACGGCGGAGCCGCGGCGCGCCCCGGCGGCACTGGCGCTGGCGATCCTGGCCGCGTCGGCCGGACTGGTCTTCCTGGTGCTGCGCGCCGCCGGCTGATCCCGATCTTTCCCCGGCACGGACATATGCCATTGGTTGTGTGCGACAATGCGTCGTCTATGGCTGGACGCCTGCTAGTCTAGAATGACTCCAGATTGATCCCAGCCAAACCTCAACGAACCAATGACGCAGGCCCGACTTCCGGGATCGATCGGCCTTTGCCTGATTGAAGCCGAAGGTTGTGGTGGATGTCGGCCGCGCCGGGGGATAGCCAGCCATGCACGCACAATCCGGACATCGTCCGGCCGCAGCGCTGAAAGGCCTGCTGGTCGCGACCGCCGCCGCCCTGGGCATCCTTGCCGCGACCGCCGGCACGGCGCCGGCCGCCGATCCGCCTGCCTCCAATCCGGCCGCCTCCAATCAGGTCGGGGCCGGCGACGCCCTGATGGGCCGTGCGCGCGAACTGTTCAAGCCGCTGCCCGCCACCCTGCCGGCCATCCGCAACAACGCGGTCACGCGCGAGAAGATCGACCTGGGCAAGATGCTGTTCTTCGATCCGCGGCTGTCGGCCAGCGGTATCTTCTCGTGCAACAGCTGCCACAATCTGGGGTTGGGCGGTGTCGACGGGCTGGAGACCTCGGTCGGCCATGGCTGGCAGAAGGGGCCGCGCAACGCGCCGACCGTGCTGAACGCCGTATTGAACGTCGCCCAGTTCTGGGACGGCCGGGCGGAGGATCTCAAGGCCCAGGCCAAGGGGCCGATCCAGGCCGGCGTGGAGATGAACAGCACGCCCGACCGCGTGATGGCCGTGCTGAACAGCATCCCCGCCTACAAGGCCAAGTTCGCCGATGCTTTCCCGAACGAGAAGGACCCGGTCACCTTCGACAATGTCGCCATGGCGATCGAGGCGTTCGAAGCGACGCTGACAACGCCGGCCGCCCCCTTCGACCAGTATCTGGAGGGCAAGGCCGACGCACTGACCGATGGGCAGAAGGCCGGGTTGGAGCTGTTCATCGACAAGGGCTGCGCCGGCTGCCACAACGGCGTCAATGTCGGCGGCCATGATTACTTCCCCTTCGGCGTGGTGACCAGGCCGGGGGCGGAGATCCTGCCGCCGGGCGACAAGGGCCGCTTCGCCGTCACCAAGACCGCCGACGACGAATATGTCTTCCGCGCGCCCACCCTGCGCAACGTCACGCTGACCGCCCCCTATTTCCATTCCGGCAAGGTGTGGGATCTGCGTCAGGCGGTGGCGGTGATGGGGTCGAGCCAGCTCGGCGCCACCCTGTCCGACCAGGAGATCGACAAGATCACCGCCTTCCTGACGACGCTGACCGGCCAGCAGCCGCGCGTCGAGTATCCGCTGCTGCCGGCCAGCACGCCGGCCACGCCGCAGCCCGTGTTCAAGTAAGGAGAGGCACGGGGTTCCGGTAAGAAAAAGGCCCTTCCCCACGCCGGCGGGGAAGGGCCCTTTTGTCTGGACCGCAACTTATTCCGAGCGGTAGCGCTGGTGGCAAGCCTTGCAGTTGTCGGCCATGGCGCCGAACGCCTTGCCCGTCGCCGCCTTGTCGCCCGAGGCGGCGGCGACCTTCAGCGCCTTGGCGCCGGCCTGCAGATCCTGCGCCTTGGCGGTGAAGTCCGGGAAATTCGCCCAGATCACTTCCTTGGCCGCGGTCTTGCCCTTGTCGGAGCCGGGCGGGAACAGGCTGGGGATCTTGGCGGCGAAGGCGTCGATGCGGTCGGCCACCGGACCGACGGCGGCCAGATCGCCCTTGCCGACCGCGTCCTTGATCTCGCCCATCGCCTTCTTGTAGTCCTCGAACCCGGCCTTGCGGGTCTGGATGACGTCCTGGGCCAGGGCGACGCCGCCGGTCAGCATCAGCGCGGCGGACGCCGCAAGCACGATACGGGAAAACACGGTTCTTATCCCTTCCTTGAATTTAATCCCCCAGGAGAGATCTTACACACCCCAAAGACCAAGCTGTCAAGTGAAGCGGGCATGACGGAGTTGTGCCGTCATGGCGTTCATTTGTGCTGTAAGAAATAATGCTGCGCACGGTGATTGCAGGATTTGGCGGCGCCGAGGCTGCCATCCAAAGGGGGCTGGTAATACCGGTGGGGCGGCGCGCGGCCATCCGCCGGTACGGCGCGGCCACAGGGTGGAAAACCGCGGAACCGGGCGGTTTGGACGGGCCGACCGGCCTTGCAACCGGGGTAGAGCGGAAGTAAGGTCCGGCCTCGCGCCTTCCACCCGGAGGGGCAGGCGTCTCGACGACGTCTCCGCCACACCGTCACCATAGCCCTGAGGGGGCCCGCCGCCATGTCGATTATCGCGTCCCGTCTCTCGCGCATCAAGCCGTCGCCGACCATCGCCGTGACCAACAAAGCCCGCGAACTGAAAGCGGCCGGTCGCGACGTCATCGGCCTTGGCGCCGGCGAGCCGGACTTCGACACCCCCGACAACATCAAGGCCGCCGCCATCAAGGCGATCGAGTCCGGTGACACCAAATACACCGCGGTGGACGGCACGCCCGCCCTGAAGAAGGCGATCTGCGCCAAGTTCGAGCGCGAGAACGGCCTGAAATACACGCCGGAGCAGATCACCGTCGGCGTCGGCGGCAAGCAGGTGCTGTACAACGCCCTGATGGCGACGCTGAACCAGGGCGACGAGGTCATCATCCCGGCCCCCTACTGGGTCAGCTATCCGGACATGGTCGAACTGGCGGAAGGCACGCCGGTCTTCGTCTCCTGCCCGGCCGGGCTTCAAGCTGCAGCCCGCCGACCTGGAGAAGGCGATCACGCCGAAGACCAAGTGGCTGATCCTGAACTCGCCGTCGAACCCGTCGGGTGCGGCCTACACCCGCGCCGAGATGAAGGCGCTGACCGACGTGCTGGTCAAGCACCCGCATGTCTGGGTGATGACCGACGACATGTACGAACACCTGCTGTATGACGGCCTGGAGTTCGTCACCCCGGCCCAGGTCGAGCCGTCGCTGTACGACCGCACCCTGACCGTCAACGGCGTGTCGAAGTCCTACGCGATGACCGGCTGGCGCATCGGCTATGCCGGCGGCCCGAAGGATCTCATCAAGGCCATCGGCGTCATCCAGAGCCAGTCGACCTCCAACCCGACCTCCATCGCCCAGGCCGCCGCCGTCGAGGCGCTGAACGGTCCGCAGGACTTCATCAAGGAGCGTGGCGAGGCCTTCCGCGAGCGCCGCGACCTCGTGGTGTCGATGCTGAACCAGGCCACCGGCATCAGCTGCCCGAAGCCGGAAGGCGCCTTCTACGTCTATCCGTCCTGCGCCGGCACCATCGGCAAGACGACCCCGGACGGCAAGGTGATCGAGACCGACGAGGATTTCGTCACCTACCTGCTGGAGTCGGAAGGCGTCGCCGTCGTCCAGGGGTCGGCCTTCGGCCTCGCCCCGCACTTCCGCATCTCCTACGCGACCTCGACGGAAGCGCTGGAAGAGGCGTGCAAGCGCATCCAGCGCGCCTGCGGCAATCTGCGCTGACCGCTTCGCGGGGGGAGCGAGCAACGAAAAGGGCCGGCGCCGCAAGGCGCCGGCCCTTTTGATTTCGAGGCGGGCTCACTTCCCGATCAGGACGTCCGACGCCTTGATGATCGCCGTGACGCTGTCGCCGTCGGCAAGGCCCAGTTCATCGACCGTCTCGCTGGTGACGGTGGAGGTGATGATGGTGCCGCCGCCGATATCGATCTTCACCTTCGCCGAGACCGGCCCCTTCTCCACCGCGATGACCGTACCCTTCAATTGATTGCGTGCGCTGAGTTTCATCGACGTCGATCCCTGGAAGCGAGGAACGGATTGCGCCGCGAGACGCGGGCGGAGAAGTGTAGCTCCGCCATCGTAATATCCAACTGGAAATAATGTTGGAACGCTCAACTGCCCGGCAGGCTGGCAGTGGAGCGTCTATAGCGCCGTGCGTTTACGATGAAACGCACGGCGCACCAGCTTTTCGTTCGAAAATCGGAGTCATGCTTCAAATCGAGTCCGATTTTACGCGATCCGATCCAAGCGCATCATTGCGCCGCCAGCATGTCCCGGCGGATTTCCACCGCGCGGTCGGCGGCCTTGCCGACCACCTCCTGCAGGCGGTCGAACTCGGCGCTGTAGCTGCCGACGCCGAAGGTCAGCGACCTCAGCTCGACGATCAGGTCCTGCATGTCGGCCTGCGGCATGCATGCCTTCACCTCGTCCCAGCCGGGCCAGCCCGGCCGCGCGTCGAAGCCCAGAAGCTGGCCGCGCCGGCCGCTGACCAGACGCTGCACCTTGGGCGTGAAGGCGCTGGGCACCGCGATTGTGACGGTCAGGATCGGCTCCAGCAGCACCGGCTCGCAGGCCGGCAGGGCTTCCGCCATCGCCTGCCTTGCCACCGTCTTGAAGGCCATGTCGGAACTGTCGACGGCATGGAACTGGCCGCCGGTCAGCCTCACGGCGAAGTCCACCACCGGGAAGCCCAGCGGTCCGCGCACCGCCGCCTCGCGCACGCCGGCCTCCACCGCCGGGATGTACTGGCGCGGCACGGCGCCGCCGACCACCGCATCCTCGAACTGGATGCCCGATCCGCGCGGCAGCGGCCGGATCTCCACATGGATGTCGGCGAACTGGCCGTGGCCGCCGGTCTGGCGCTTGAAGCGGGCGTGGTGGCCGGTGCCCTTGCGGATCGTCTCCTTGTAGGGAACCTGCGGCGGCTGGCCCTTCACCGCGACATTGAAGCGGCTGCGCAGCCGGTCCATCGCCAGCTTCAGATGCACGTCGCCCTGGCCCCACAGCACCAGCTCGCCGGTTTCAGGCGACTGGTCGAGAGTCAGGGACGGGTCCTCCTCCCGCAGCTTCTGCAGGGCGGCGGACAGCTTCACCTCGTCATTGCGGTTTTCGGCGCGCAGCGCCAGCCCATGCACCGGCGGTGCGGCGGCCGGCCAGTCGGCGGGCGGGCCGAGATCGGCCTTCTCGGTCAGGCGGTCGCCGGTCGCCGCCTTCTCCAGCCGGCCGAGCGCCACGAGATCGCCCGCCGCCGCCTGCGGCACCTTGGTCTGGTCGCGTCCGAACAGCTGGAAGATGCCGGACACCCGCTCTCCCCCCAGCGTCATGCCGTCGGTGACGGTGCCGCGCCAGATGCGGGCGAGGCTGAGCTTGCCGGCATGGGAACCCATCATCGTCTTGACCACCTGGGCCGCCACCATCGTATCCGACGGGATACCGAGGCGCGCGGCGGCGACGCCGACCTCCGGCCCGTCGTGGCGCAGAGCCTTCAGCAGGCGGCGGATGCCGTTGCCGTTCTCCGCCGATCCGAAGAAGACCGGGACGATCAGGTCGTCGGCCAGCTCATGCGCCAGCGTTTCGTACAGCTCCGCGCTGTCGGGGGCCATGTCCTCCAGCAGCTTTTCCAGCAGGGCGTCGTCGAAGTCGGCGGCCGATTCCAGCATCGCCTGCCGCGCCTCCGCCTCCCGGTCGCGGACGCTGTCCGGCAAGGCCACCAGATCGGACGGCTTGTGCGGGTTGAAGCGCCAGGCGCGTTCGCTGACCAGATCGACCAGCCCGGTGATCTGGCCGTTCTCGCGCAGCGGCACCTCGCGCAGGACCAGCTTGCGGGCCGAGACCTCCTGATAGGCGGCGACGACGTCGCGCACCCGCAGGTCGCCCAGCGTGTCGATCTTGTTGATGAACAGCAGATGCGGGATGCGGTGGTCGTCCAGCACCTTGAACAGCGGGGCCAGCAGGACCGCCTTCTCCGGCGCCGCCTCCGCCACCACGATGGCGATGTCGGCGGCCATCAGCGCCGCCTGCGCCTCGCCCGCCAGCTCCACCGAGCCGGGGCAATCCAGGATCGACCAGCGTTCGCCCAGGTAATCGAAGGAGGCGACGTTCAACTCGGTGCTCATCGACCGGGCCTTCGCCTCCGGCGAATTGTCGCCCACGGCGTTGCCGTCGCGCACGCTGCCCTTGCGGGTGACGGCCCCCGCCGCGAACAGCAGGCTTTCGAGCAGCGTCGTCTTGCCGGCGAGATAGGGGCCGACCAGCGCCGCGCAGCGCGCCGTCCGGATTTGCGTATGCGGCATTCACACCTCCCGTGGAAGTTTCGGGCCATTCCGGCCATTCTAGGAGGGGCCTGGCTGCCGGGCCGCGCCGGGGAAGGGGCGCTGGTGCCGGCCGCCGTGGCGGCCCGTTCGCGTGTGGCTCTAGACAGTCACTTGGAAAAACCGGCACGTCCGGGTGGGGCGACGGGCGGCGGCGGACGGGTGCGGCGATGGCGCATCGGGTCCGGGGCCGGCGGAACGCCCGCATCGGACTTTCGATGCTCCACCCGAACGGCGCGGCTGTCGATGGAAAAAAGGGGCGGCAAACCGTCACGCGCCACGGGCTGCGCCGGGGAGCCGACGGGACAGGTGCGGCGGGGGAGGGGCATTCCATGCGTCGATAGGCCGCATCTGCGTGCGGCGGTCTCGCCGACCCCGCCTCCCCCGAGAGCTCCGCGCGGATAAGGCGTTCATATTCAATGAAATACCGCCAAAAGCTGCGCGAAGGGACAGGTTTTCTGTAATATTGCTATGTCGCAATGCAATATGACCGTGTCGAAATGGGACGGACAAATGCATGAAACCTTCTGCTAGTAGATTGATCGGAATATGGCTGCGCGCAGAAAGCGATGACGGCCTGACAACAATCGATCGGCCGTCCGGCGTCCGCCGACAGGCCTCCACTCCTTGGGGATAGAGCATATGCGCCTGTGGTTTCGTTTGCTGGTGGCCGGCGTGATCGCCGCCGGGACTGCCGTCTCCACCCCGATGACCACCCCCGCCGCGGCACAGTCGGTCAAGCCGACGCAGGAGGACGCGAAGTCCATCACCCTGAAGGCGGCGGAGCTGATCGCCGCCCAGGGGCTGGACGAGGCCGCCAAGGCCTTCAACGCCGACGGTCCGTTCAAGCACGGCGAGATCTACGTCAACGTCGTCGATTTCGCCGGGGTGTGGAAGGTCTATCCGCCGCGTCCGGCCGGCGTCGGCCAGAGCGTCATCAATGTCAAGGACCCGGACGGCCGTTTCATCGTCCAGGATGTGCTGGCCGTCGCCAAGGACAAGGGCGAGGGCTGGGTCGAGTATCGCTGGCTGAACCCCGCCAGCAACAGGATCGAGCCGAAGATCACCTACGTGAAGCGCGTGCCCGGCCAGGATCTGGTCGCCTATGTCGGCATCTACAAGTGACGACGGCGAATGACGGCCGCCGCGTGACGCGGTGACCGTCCGGCGACGCTGATGGGGGAGTGGGGATGAGCGGCGGTGTCTTTGCGCGTCTGTCGGGCCTGTCGGTGGCGGGCCGGGTGTTCGCGGCGCCCTTGATGGGGATCGTCCTGACGGTGGCGGCTCTGGTCCTGGCCGACCGCGAGTCGGAACAGGCGCTCGGCGCCGTGGACGGAATCCACAGCGAGGCGGCGGAGCGGCTTGGCCGCATCGACCGGCTGGTCGCCATCGCCTATGTCATCCACAGCGACGTGTCGCGGCATCTGGCCCTGTCCGGATCGGGCATCGAGGAGGCGAAGCTGCAGGCCATGCGCGACGCCATCGCCGCGAACCTGGGCAAGGCGCGCACCGAGATCGCGGAACTGCGCGCCCTGCCGCTGGCCGAGGCGGAGCGCGCGATGCTGGACGAGGTGTCGGCACGGCTCGGCACCTATGCCAAGGCGGTCGACGAGATGAACCAGATGGCGGCCATCGACCGCCTGATCGGCATCCCGATGATGGCCCACACCGACGACCAGTTCGCCGCCCTGACGGCCAAGGTGATGGAGACGCAGGCCGCCATCGGCCGCTCCACCGCCGCCGCCACCCAGGCCACCCGCGACGCCACCGGCGCGGCGCGGCGCGATTTCGCGCTGGTGATGGGCGGGCTGCTGCTGGCGATGATGGCGGCCGGGCTGGTGCTCGCCCGTTCGATCACCCGGCCGTTGCAGCAACTCTCGCGCACCACGACGGAACTCGCCGCCGGCCGGCTGGACGGGGTGGTCGAGGGCGGCTGGATGCGCAACGAGATCGGCGCCATGGCCCGTGCGCTGGAGGTGTTCCAGACCAACGCCCGCGAGGTGGAACGGTTGACCGCCGACCAGCAGCGTCAGAAGGCGGAGGCCGAAGCCGAGAAGCACCGGGCCATCCAGGAGCTGGCCGACCTGTTCGAGGCCCGTGTGGCGGAGGTGGTTCAGCAGGTTGGGGCCGGCGCCCATCAGGTGCGCAGCAACGCCGCCGGCATGCTGGAGCGCGCGGACAGCGCCAACCGGCAGGCTGCCACGGTCGCCGCCGCCAGCGCCCAGGCGGGCTCCAGCGTTCAGACCGCCGCCGCAGCGACGGAGGAGATGTCGGCCTCCATCGCCGAGATCGGCGCCCAGGTCCGCCGCTCCTTCGACATGGTGCGCGGCGCCGTGCGGGCGGTGGAGGAGACCGACGGCCATGTCGTCGGCCTGTCCGACGCCGCCCACCGCATCGGCGAGATCGTCGGTCTGATCAATTCCATCGCGGCGCAGACCAATCTGCTGGCGCTGAACGCGACCATCGAGGCGGCGCGGGCGGGGGAGGCCGGCAAGGGCTTCGCCGTCGTGGCGAGCGAGGTGAAGAGCCTCGCCAACCAGACGGCCAAGGCGACCGAGGACATCGGCACCCAGATCGCTGCCATGCAGCAGGTGACCGGCGCCGCCGTCGCGGCCATCCGCGGAGTGGGCGAGACGGTGGTCGGCATCGACGAAATCGTCGGTTCCATCGCCGGGGCCATGGAACAGCAGGCCGCCGCCACCGGGGAAATCACCCGCAACGTGCAGGAGGCGGCCGCCGGCACCAGCGACGTGTCCCGCACCATCACCGCCGTATCCGCCAGCGCAAGCGAGACCGGCACCGCCGCCGGCGAGGTCCTGCGCGCGGCGGAACTGCTCGACGGGCAGGCGGTGACTCTGAGCCGCGAGGTCAAGCACTTCATCGGGCGGTTGCGTGCGGGGTGAGGAGCGCCGGTCCCGCCCTCCCTTCCGGTTGATCAGCCCTGCCATCTGCGACGTTCGCCCTCCGACATTTGCCCGCGAAGTTTGGTCGCATCGGTCTTGAAACCACCCGCCTGCGCCCAAGCTGATGTCCGAGCGGCGGGTCGGGGCCGGTGACGGCCGTGCCCATGCCGGGGTATGATGCAGGACCCACCAAGAAGGATCGAGAGATGAAGATCGACATCGGGATCTCGGACGCAGACCGCAAGTCCATTGCCGAAGGGCTGAGCAAGGTTCTGGCCGACACCTTCGCGCTCTATATCAAGACCCATTCGTTCCACTGGAACGTGACCGGGCCGATGTTCAACACGCTCCACACCATGTTCATGACCCAGTATACGGAGCTGTGGACCGCGCTGGACGAGATCGCGGAGCGCATCCGCGCGCTGGGCTATCCGGCGCCGGGCAGCTTCTCGCAGTTCGCGGAGATGGCCTCGATCAAGGAAGAGGTCGGCGTTCCGAAGGCGAACGACATGATCCGCCAACTGGTCGAAGGCCATGAGGCCGCCGCCCGCACCATCCGCAGCGTCTTCCCGCTGGCCGAGCAGGGCAGCGACGAGCCGACCGCCGACCTGCTGACCCAGCGCCTGCAGATCCACGACAAGACCGCCTGGATGCTGCGCAGCATGCTGGAGTAGGTGCGGGAGCGCCTTCCTGATACGCGTTCGAACGGAAAGGGCCTCCCCGTCCATGGATGGGGAGGCCCTTTCCGTTCGGGCCCCGGCCGCTTCCTGCCTTATGCCGCGTTCCTGGCCTGCTGGCGGACCGGCAGGTTGGGGATGGTCAGGGTGAAGATGGTTCCGCCGTCCCGTTCGATCTTCAGGGTGGCGCCTGCCTGATGCGACAGGGCCTGGACCAGATTCAGGCCCAGCCCGCTGCTGGCCCCGCCGCGGCTGGGGCGCTTGTGCTGGCTCGGCATCCCCGCGGGCAGGCCGACCCCGTTGTCGCGCACGATCAGCCGCATTCCGTTCTCCTCCCGCTCCAGCAGGACCCGGACGATGCCGGGATGGCCATGCGGGAAGGCGTGCAGCAGGGCATTGGAAACCAGCTCGCTGGTGGCGATGGCCAGCGGCGTGGCGCGGTCGGCATCGACGATCCAATCCTCCGTCTCCAGCTCCAGCCGGGCGGCGGTCGGGTTGTCCGAACGGACCAGACCGTCGCACATCTGGCGCAACGCGTCGGCGAAGTTGATGTGGGCCGGCTCGTCGGACCGGTGGAGCAGCTCGTGCAGCAGGCTCATGGTCTGGATGCGGCGCAGGCTCTCGTCGAAGCCGCGGCGGGCCTGTTCGTCGATGCGGGCGGCCTGCAGGCGCAGCAGGCTGCAGATGACCTGAAGGTTGTTCTTCACCCGGTGCTGGACCTCCTTCAGCAGCACCTCCTTGTCGGTCACAGCGGCCTCCAGCTGGGCGTTGGCGCGCTCCAGCTGGGCGGTGCGCTGGTGGACATGCTCCTCCAGCGTGTCGTAGGCGTGCTGGAGGGCGTCCTCCGCCTCGCGCTCGCGCCGGGCGCGCTGGATGGCGAGCGCGCCGATCACCGCCACAGTGGCGCACGCCGCCGCGGCGAAGGCGGCATAGATCCACAGCCGCTCCGTCCAGCGCTGCAGAACGCTGCCGGTGGCGATCGTCACCACGGCCGACAGGCCGGTGTCGCCGATCGGACGACTCACGGTGATGTCGTCGACATGGCTTGCCGTGTCGTCGTCGCCCTTGCGCCCGCCCATGGTGCCGCCACCCTCCGGCTCGCGCAGAAGCGGCGTGCCGTCCGGCTTCAGGATGGAGATGCTGTGGCCATAGCCGACGTCGAGCGCGCGGTAGACGTCTCGGAAGGCGCGGGCGTCCAGCCCGGCGACCGCCCAGCCGCGCGGCGTGCTGCCGGGAAGCGGCTGCGCCAGCGTGACCACCGCCCGGCCGCCCATCCGGCCGTCGCCGATGGCCCGGCCGTCGGGCCTCAGTGCCGGTGCGGCGGCGGGGAGCGCGTCGGGCAGGCTCGACAGCCGCAGGGCGCCGGTCGCGTCCCGGATCTCCAGCCCCACCATATGGGGGGCGCTGGCCGCCAGCAGCGCCATGCGGTCGCGCGTTGCCTGGTCGTCGGGCAGAGGGGTGCCGGCGGATCCGGCCAGCGTCGCCGTCTGGGTCAGCAGCAGGTCGCCCGTCTCGATCAGCCGGGCGGCATGCTCCGCCGCCAGAAGCCCGATGTTGCCGGCGACCCCGGTCGCCTGTTGGACCGCCTCGTTGCGGTCGCGCCAGGCGAAGACGGCCGACAGCCCGACTGTCAGCAGAACGGCCGCGGTGCAGGCGATCAGGACAAGCGCCGAACCGGGCAGCCTGTAGAGCGGGGAGGATTTGGAACGCAGAGCGCGCAACGGCATCGTGTCGGAAACCATGTGGGGGTGCGGCCAAACATGCTTGGCCGGAAACGGTAACACCACCCGGCGGGTGACGGTTCCGCCGAACGCTGCCCGTGTTGAAGCGGCGGCAGCCACCGCCTATTGTGACGTGCCGACACCATCATCCTGCTTTGTCGGGTGCGGTGGCGGATATCTGGAGGATGGTTTTATGCGGATCGACGGGACAGCCTATCGCACCATCTGGCCGGAAGGCGGGGGAGCCGTCGCCATCATCGACCAAACCCGCCTGCCGCATGACTTCGCGGTCGTCCGCCTGACCGGCCTGGAGGAGGCCGCCCACGCCATCCGCGCCATGCTGGTGCGCGGCGCCCCGCTGATCGGCGCCGCCGCCGCCTATGGCGTGGCGCTGGCCCTGCGCAGCGACGCCAGCGACCGGGGGCTGGAGCGTGCCTGCGCCACCCTGCTGGCGACCCGGCCGACCGCGGTCAACCTGCGCTGGGCGCTGGAGCGCATGCGCGGCCTGCTGGCGCCTCTTCCCGAGTCGCGGCGCGTCGAGGCGGCCGAGGCGGAAGCGGCGGCCATCGCCGACGAGGATGTGGAGATCAACCGCGCCATCGGCCTGCACGGCGCGGCATTGATCCGCGCCGCGGCGGAGCGCAAAAAGCCGGGCGAGCCGGTGAATGTGCTGACCCACTGCAACGCCGGCTGGCTCGCCACCGTCGATTGGGGCACGGCGCTTGCCCCGGTCTACGCCGCCTTCGAGCAGGGCATCCCGCTGCATGTCTGGGTCGACGAGACGCGCCCGCGCAACCAGGGCGCCAGCCTGACCGCCTGGGAACTGAAGCATCACGGCGTCCCCCACACCGTCATCGCCGACAATGTCGGCGGCCATCTGATGCAGCATGGCAAGGTCGACCTGTGCATCGTCGGCACCGACCGCACGACGGCGACAGGCGACGTCTGCAACAAGATCGGCACCTACCTGAAGGCGCTGGCCGCCCACGACAATGGCGTGCCCTTCTATGTCGGGCTGCCGTCGCCGACCATCGACTGGACCATCGCCGACGGTGTGCGGGAGATTCCCATCGAGGAGCGCGACGGCCGCGAGGTCAGCGAGTTGACCGGCCGCACCGCCGACGGGCGCATCGAGACGGTGCGCGTCACCCCCGACGGCAGTCCTGTCGCCAATTTCGCCTTCGATGTAACGCCGGCGCGGCTGGTGAGCGGCCTGATCACCGAGCGCGGCGTCTGCGCCGCGTCGCGCGACGGGCTGCTCGGGCTGTTTCCGGAGCGGGCGTAGGACGGGGTGGCGTCAGCGGCGGCGGTCGGACAACAGCCGCCGCCACAGCGGCTGCGGCGTGTTTTCCGCATTCTTGGCATCGAGCCACTGGTCCGCCAGTTCGCGGACCTGCCAATCACCGAGGAAACGCTCGCAGTCGATGGCGGTGTAAAGGCGCACGCGCTCTTTCCCCAGCCTTTCGAAATAGTCGAGCGTTCTTTGGCGGTCGATGTCTTCCATGGGCTCCAATGACACGGAGATTGTGGACGGTCCATACCGGCTGTTCGTCCGCACTCCGGATATTGGAAGAAGCCCCTTGTCCGTGCAACTGTCCCTTCGTCGCGGTTTTATCCCCCGGAAGGGGGAGGTCCCATGCCCCTATCGGGAGGTCGCGTCGAGGCGTCCGGTATGGACCGCGACGTCCGACAGCGGGATACCCGCCTGGGCCGCCGCCTGTTCCAGCGACGGGCGGTCTGGCCAATAGAGACGGCCGCCGACCTCCGCCAGCACGCCCTGCCGCTTCAGCACCCACAGTCCGGTGAACGCCATTTCGACGATCCGGCCCATCGGCTGGGAGCGGGGCCGACCTGCCGGCGATTTCAAAGGTCGGGAGGGGGGCGGCTCGCGGTCAAGGACCGGACCGTCGTCATATCGTCTGTCGTCGAAGGTCATCTCTTCTCCTCCCGGTGCCGGCCATTCTTACATGAGGCTTCGTAGAGCCCGTGGAAGGAGCCGATCTGTAACCCCGCACCAATCAGTGTGCTTTGCAGGGGGGAGCAATGTCCTAACCAATTCAGGACAGATTTTCATTCTGAAAAGCAAGATTGTTTGCCATCGAACGAAATATGAGTGAATCGGCCCGTCGAATAAAATATTAACCATAGATAGGAAGAGGTAATTCTGCGGGATTACACAGGCCGCTCTTGCTACCCGCAGCGCGAT
Organism: Azospirillum humicireducens; assembly: GCF_001639105.2. Lineage (NCBI taxonomy): Bacteria > Pseudomonadati > Pseudomonadota > Alphaproteobacteria > Rhodospirillales > Azospirillaceae > Azospirillum > Azospirillum humicireducens. The sequence goes on along the minus strand of NZ_CP015285.1, from coordinate 2,380,499 downwards.
GTCTTGGTCCGTCATACCGGCGAAAAGGCTGTGGAATACCCAGAAAGGCGCAACCCTTTACCTCGAAATGGTCACAGCAGAGCCAGGCGCCAATCACCAAACATAAGCATGGCCGCAGAGCGCAACGCGAAAGCGACGCCCGTCGGCCAGCCTGTGTTTGAAGGAAGAGAGAGCGATGAAGACGACCATGCGGACATTCACAACCGGGACAACCACCGGGGCCACCACCGCGGTCATGGCGCTGCTGATCGGTGCGACCCTGCTCGGCGGCTGTTCGAACCTGAACCACCGAGAGAACCGCGCCCTGACCGGCGGGGCGATCGGTGCGGCCGGCGGTGCCGCCATCGGCGCCGTCACCGGCGGCAGCGCGATCTATGGCGGGCTGCTGGGCGGCGCCGCCGGCGCGGCGGTCGGCGCCCTGACCGCGGAGGACGGGAAAAAGCAGCGTCGCTGATGCATCGACGGCGGACGGCCGGGACCGGGGCTGCGCTGGCCCCTCGGCAGCCCCCTTGGCCGTTCACTCGTCCTCGTCGTCCTCGAACTGGTCGAGGCTCAGCGAACGGACCTCGGTGCTGGGAGTCGGCGCCGGCGGGGCGGCGGGCTGCATGCCGGCGGGGCGGGGCGGGGCCGGACGGGCGGCGCTCCGGCCGGGAGGCATATGGGCGTTCGGGCCCTTCAGCGGGCTGTTCAACGTGCCGCGCGGGCCGATGCTGGGCTCGTCGCCGAAGTCGGGCAGCGGCGGGATGCGGTCCATGACGCGGCGGATCAGGGCGGCGATGCGGTCGGTCTCGGCGCGCAGGGCCTGCCCGCGCTCCCCCTCATAGAGCGGATCGTCGAGGAACTTGCGGATTTCCAGCACGCCGCGCAACTCCACCCCGCACATCTCATGGGTGCCGATCGGCAGGGCCTTCACCCGTGCGAAGCTGGAGAAGAAGCCGGCGCTGCCCTCCACGAACTGGACCACCATGCGGGCGTGCAGACGCTCCAGCGCGGTGGTCATCGGATCGATCAGATCCTCCATCTCCTCCGGCGCGGCGTCCAGCCGTTCCTGCGCCAGGGCGGCGAGCGCGAAGAAGTCGCGCACGCGCCGGCTGAAGCGGCGGTAGCGGGCCAGCCCGCCGACCGACACCCGCTCGCGCGCCGTCTGGGCAAGCTCCGCCGACTGCTTCAGCATGGCGTCGAGCCGCATCAGCAGCGTCGCGATCTCGCGCTGGCGCTGGGCCGCGCTGCGGCCGGGCGAGGGGGCCGGCGGGGCGGCGGGGCGGCGGGGTGGGTTGGAACGCATCATGCCGGTACGGGGTGGCTCCTCTGCTGTCCGCGACCCTGCGCCGGGCCTCTGCCGATCACACTCTAGCGCTGGGTGCGGACGGTCACCGACTTTTGCCCGCCGTTGCGCACCACCGTCAACTGCACCGGCGTGCCGACGCGCAGAAGACCGATGCGGTTGCGGAAATCGGTGGCGCTGCGGATGGCCCGGCCGTCGACCGCCACCACAACGTCGCCGCTGCGCAGACCGCCGCTGTCGGCGGGCGATCCGCGTTCGATCTTGGCGATCAGCGCGCCCTCGTCGCCCTTCAGGTTCAGGCTTTCCGCCAGATCGGGCGTCAGATCCTGGATGGCGACGCCCAGCCGGCCGCGCCGCACCTCGCCATACTCGCGCAACTGCTCCATCACCGAACGGACGATGGTGACCGGAACGGCGAAGCCGATGCCGACCGATCCGCCGGCCGGGCCGATGATGGCGGTGTTGATGCCGATCAGCTCGCCCTGGAAATTGACCAGCGCGCCGCCGGAATTGCCGGGGTTGATCGAGGCGTCGGTCTGGATGAAGTCCTCGTAGCCCTCGATCTTCAGCCCGCTGCGGCCGAGCGCGGAGACGATGCCGGAGGTCACGGTCTGGCCCAGCCCGAACGGGTTGCCGATGGCGACGACGAAATCGCCGACCTTGGCGCGATCCGAGTCGCCGAGCGGCAGGGCGGTCAGGCTGTCCGCCTTGATCTGCAGCAGCGCGATGTCGGTGGCGGCGTCGCGGCCGATCAGCTTGGCGCGCAGGCGGCGGCGGTCCTTCAGCGTGACCGCGATCTCCTGCGCGTTCTCCACCACATGGCTGTTGGTGACGACATAGCCGTTGGCGGCGTCGACGATCACGCCGGACCCGGCGCTGACCTGCGGCCGGCCCTGCGGCATCTGGTCCGGCAGGTTGAAGAAGCGGCGGAAGAAGGGATCGCGCAGCAGCGGGTTTTCCGCCTGGGGCGCCTGGCTCAGCACCGAGATGTTCACCACCGCCGGGGTCACCTGCTCCAGCATCGGCGCGATGGTGCCGCCGCCGACGGCGCCCAGCGGCAGCGCCGCCGCGGCGGGCGAGGCGGCCAGCCCGAGCGCGGACCCGGCCCGGCCCAGTGCCGAATCGGCCGGTGCGACCAGCGCGCCGCCGGCAAGCGCAGCCATCCCGACCGCAGCCGCAAACACCACCGGACGCACCACCGCTTTCATGGCTTCTTCCTTTCCTGGAGGGGAATTCTTGTCAAACACCGTCACCGGCCGGGCTGATTTGGGACACATTGAATCGGGCTTCAAGGCTGTCCGCGGCCTTGCGTTTCCCGCCCTCGCTTCCCGCCCTTGTTTCCCGGTGTCCGGTGTCGCCGCCGTCCATTGGGGAGAATCATAGCGTGTCGGCGGCGGAAACTCCCGGTAAAGAAATTGGGTGGTATAGGAGAAGGCTGGCGCAGCCCCCGGCATGGCGGGGAGGCGCGGCTGCAGGACGATGGGTTGAGTGCAATGAGCGGCGGGTCACTGCTCGAACTGACCGAGCAAGAGTATCTGCAGATGGAGGAGGCCCTGTCGCAGACGGCGCGGGGCCGCGCCTTCCTGCGCATGCGCGACCGGCGCAGCCGTGTCGTCGCCTCCGACGATTTCCACCGGCTGGTGGATAAGCTGGAAACCCAGGTCGACCGGTTGAGCGGCGCGTCGCCCAGCACCTTTGCCGCCCTGGCGCCGGGAGAGGATCCGCGCATCCAGCAGGAGTTGACCGCCATCACCCAGGTGGTGCGCGAAGCGCGCAGCGACATCGCCGCGCTGAAGGCGACCGACACCGGTTCCAACCGAATCGAGGCGGCGACCGGCGAACTGGACGAGATCGTCGCCGCCACCGAACGCGCCACCACCGACATCCTGAATGCGACGGAGAAGATTCAGGAAATCACCATGTCGATCCCGCGCGACGACGCCGATCTGGCCGAACGGATCGACGCGATCGAGGCATGGTGCATCGAGATCATGACCGCCTGCTCCTTCCAGGACATCACCGGGCAGCGCACCACCAAGGTCGTCAACACGCTGCGCTACATCGAAGAGCGCGTGAACACGATGATCGAGATCTGGGGCGTCGAGCGTCTGGCGGTCGCCGAACAGCAGCATACCCCCGGCGAGCTCGCCTCCCACCGCAAGATGGGCGATACCCGACCCGACGCGCATCTGCTGAACGGGCCGCAGCTGGGCGGGCCGGAGGTCAGCCAGGACGCCATCGACGCGCTGTTCGCCAGCGTGCCCGAGGTGGCGGAACGGGCGGAACCGCTGCCGGCCGATGTGGAGCCGTCTCCGCCGCCACCCCCTCCGCCGCCCCCACCTCCACCTCCACCTCCACCTCCACCCCCACCCCCTCCACCCGTCGCGAAGCCGGCCCCCCCGCCGCCCCCGCCGCCCGCCGATCCGGGTGGCGGAGGCGGTGGGATATCCCAGGCCGACATCGACGCCCTGTTCGCGTGACCGGCCATGGCGCAAGACGGCAAATCCCGCATCCGCCTGACCCAGGACCAGCTCGACCGCGTGTGCGAGCGCCATGTCCGGTTCGCCGAGGGGCGGCCGAACGGCGCCCGCGCCAACCTGCCCTTCTTCGACCTGTCGGGCCTGTCGCTGGCCGGTCGCAACCTGACGGGCGCCCATCTGGCCGGCGCCATCCTGCGCGACGCCGACCTGCGCGGCGCGATCCTCGACCATGCCGACCTCTATGGCGCCGACCTGCGGGGAGCGGACCTCTCCGACGCTCGGCTGTTCCGCACCGACATGCGCGGCGCCAACGTGCGTGGCGCCCGGCTGGACGGCGCCACCATGGTTGAGGTCGATCTGCGCGACGGCAGCATGGTCAACCGCAACAGCGCCGGCGAACTGAAGGTGGTGGGCTTCGATCCCGGCCCGGCCGACATGGCGTCGGCCCGGCTGACCAACGCCGACATGGCGCGGGCCAAGCTGTCGGGCAGCTTCGCGCGGGCGGCCGACTTCACCAACACCCGGCTGGCCGGCGCCCGGCTCGACCGCACCGACCTGCGCGACGCCAACTTCTCCGGCGCCGACCTGCGCGGGGCGGATCTCAACGGTTCCGACCTGCGCGGCGCCATCCTGGACGGGGCCAGCCTGGACGAAGCCGGCCTGGAACAGGCGATCCGCACCGACGAGCAGGCCAGGTCCGCCCGGCAGGTGCAGCAGCAGGCACAGGCGGCCGAACCGGAACCGGAAACAGCCGTCGAGTTGCCGGCTCTCCCGGCCGAGCAGCTCGACGGCATGCTGCGCCAGCACATGATCTGGCTGGGCACCAGCGGCAAGCAGGGATCCCAGCTCGACCTGACGGGGCTGAACCTGGAGGGGGCCGACCTGACCGGCAAGATCCTGACGCTGGCCAAGGGAAGCGGCGCCCGGCTGCGTCATGCCCGTCTGAACGGCGCCCAACTGCAGGCCGCCCAGTTCGACGGCGCCGATCTGCGCTCGGCCGATCTCAGCCGAGCCGACCTGCGCGGGGTGAAGCTGGACCGCGCCATCCTGATCGACAGCCGGCTGGATGGCGCCAACCTGGGCATGCTGCTGGTCAGCGCCGGGGCCAAGGTGATGCGGGCCTCGCTGGTGCGGGCACGTCTGGCCGGCGCCTCGCTGGCCGAGACCAACCTGAAGGGCAGCGACCTGACACTGGCCGACCTGACCGGCTGCGACCGCTCCTCGGCCGTGTTGGAGGGCGCCATCCTGGAGGGGACGCGGCTGGGCGGGGCCTGATCCGTCCGGCCAACCGTTCCAACCGGCGGGAAATCTTTCGCGAAGCTGTTGATTGCTTTCAAATTTCCGTCACGATCCCTGCGGCTGCCGCCGCGTCCGGCGCTGGCCGCAAGAGCCCGGTCCTCCCCCTGCCGGGCAGAGGGAGAGCGGAAAAAGGGTTGTGTCGTAACGGCTTAGCGCCACGGGTGGGCTTGACGCCTTGGCGGGCCGGTGGCACGCTGATGCTCAAGCGCGGCGCACCGCGACCATAAGCGCCCGCACCGAATGGGGGAACGTCAACGGTCATGACCAAGTCGGAACTGATCCAGCGGCTGGCGGAACGCAATCCGCATCTGTACCAGCGCGACATCGAGAAGATCGTCGGCACCATCTTCGATGAGATCACGGAAGCGCTGGCGCGCGGCGACCGGGTGGAACTGCGCGGCTTCGGCGCCTTCTCCATCAAGAAGCGGGACGCGCGCACGGGTCGCAACCCCCGGACCGGAGAATCGGTTGACGTCGGCGAGAAATGCATTCCCTTCTTCAAGACCGGCAAGCAGCTCCGGGAACGTCTGAACACGGACTGAGCGCCGGGCCGGCCGTCTCTCCCCGCCGCATTTCTGAGGAACCATCGCTTTGCGTCATATCTCCTGGATCGTCACCCTGCCGGTGGCCCTCGTCGCGATCCTGTTCGCGATCTCCAACCGCGGCATCGTGACCCTGTCGCTGTGGCCGCTGCCCTTCACGCTCGACACCCCGGTCTATCTGGCCGCGCTGGTGGCGCTGCTGCTGGGCTTCCTGGCCGGCGGCTTCATCGTCTGGAACAGCCAGCGCCGCCACCGCCGCCGCGCCCGGCGCGAGGGCAACCGCGTGCTGTATCTGGAGCGCGAGCTGAAGGAGGCCCAGGCCCGCGCCGCCGCCGCCGAGAAGCGGCTGGCCGAGAGCACCCGTCCGGTCTCCGGCCCGCTGCCGGGCTCCAGCGGCGGGCTGCCGGTCCCGGCGGCCGAGACCAGCGCGCCGACGGTTCATTGAGTTTGGCAGGTCCGGCGTAACCGGACGTCGTTTTCCCCTTTCCCGGTCCGTCCTCACAGGAGGGGGACGGGGGAGGGCGCCGGTCGGCGGGAGGAGGTCCCATGCGCACGGTCAGCGCCGCCGAGCTTCGTTCCGTCCTGCACCACCGCATGCTGATCGAACGGCTGCGGCAGAGTTTCCGTGCCGGCGTGGAGGCTCCGCCGGCGCATCGCCACCGGGTGGAGACCTACGGGGCCAGCGACGCCGCCCTGCTGCTGGCGCCGGCCTGGCAGGTGAACCAGTCTGTCGGGGTGCGGATCGACACCGTCTTTCCCGACAATGCCGGCGGCGACCTGCCGACCACCCAGGGCGTCTATCTGTTGGCCGACGGCAAGACCGGGGTGCCGCAGGCGCTGCTGGACTCCTCCGCGGCGCTCGCCCGGCGCAGCGGTGCCGCGGCCTCGGCGCTCGCCGCCTCCTATCTGGCGCGGCCGGATGCGGAACGCCTGCTGGTTGTCGGCACCGGCCCTCTTGCCCTGGAACTGATCGAGGCCCACACCGCCGTGCGGACGATCCGCCATGTGCTGGTCTGGGGCCGCGACCCGCAGAAGGCCAAGCGCATCGCCGCCCGCTTCCACCGGCCGAAATTCCGGATCGATGCGACCGGCGATCTGGAGGGCGCGGTGCGTGGAGCCGACATCGTCGCCTGCGCCACCACGGCGCGCGAGCCGCTGATCCGCGGCGACTGGCTGCGGCCGGGCCAGCATCTCGACCTGCTGGGCGGGGTGGCGCCGGAGATGCGCGAGGCCGACGACGGCTGTATCCGCCGGTCGCGCGTCTTCGTCGATCGCCGCGACCGCAAGGCGTTGGAGGCTGGCGACATTGCCCAGCCGATGGCGTCCGGCCTGCTGACCGCGGACGACATCGCCGGCGACCTGTTCGACCTCAGCCGCGGCGAGCGGGCGGGACGCCGTTTCTACGACCAGATCACCCTGTTCAAATCCGTCGGCACGGCGCTGGCCGACCTCTGCGCCGCCCAGATGGCGGTGGAGATGGTTCTGCACAACGATTCCATCCGTTAGGGGGCCAGCCCGCTGGGCGGGCCTGCCCGGCATCGCAACCGGCGTCTCCGAAAGACAGGGTTACCGGCGGTTCGTCCTGCGCTACTATTCCGCGATTCCTGCTGCTTGACCGCCATCCGGCGCGGAGATCCGCAGTTGCGGAAAAGGAACGGTCGTTTGCATGGTGCCGCCTGCCCAGTCATCCGATGAGCCCGCCGGGAGCCCGGCTCCGGCCGCGGACATCGTCCATCCCTTCCGCAAGCCGCGGTTGGAGGCCGCCATCGGCTGGCTGGCAGCCTGTGGCTTTCTGTTCCTTGCGATGGTCACCGTGGTGGTCGGCGTGCAATCGCGCGAACGGGCGCTGAACGGGGCGCAGGAGCGTGCCGAGGCCGCTGTCCGGGTGCTGGCGGAACATGCGGCCCGACTGTTCGACGCCGCCGACCTTCTGGTGGAATATGCCGCCCAGGAAACCGCCGGACGCCCATGGGACGAGATCGCCCAGTCACACGCGCTGTGGGACAAGCTGAACGGCCAGCGTGCCCGCCTGCCTTTCCTGGACGCGATCTGGCTGAACGACGGGGCGGGGCTGCTGCGGCTGACGACGCTGGCTTTTCCGGCGCCCTTTTCCGATGCGTCCGACCGCGAGGCCTTCCTGTTCCACAGCCGGGCGGCGGGGATGGACGGTGCAGTGGAGCAGCCCCATATCGGACCGCGCATCATCGGCCGGGTGACCAACAAGGCGACCTTCCTGCTCAGCCGCCGGCTGTCGGAACCGGACGGCCGTTTCCGCGGCATGGCCTCGGTCACCATCGACCCCTCCTATCTGTCGGGCTTCTACAAGGAGTTGGACGTTCCCCATCGGCCGGCAACCATCCTGTTGCGGTCCGGCGATCTCGACGTGCTGGTGCGCGAGCCTGACAATGCCGCCGATCCGGTGCCGCTGTCGGACTTGACCCGCCATGCCATCCGGGCGCAGCCGGAGGGCGGGGCGGCGCGCGACGACACGGTCATCGTCACCCATCGCCGGGTCGACAGCTGGCCGGTGCATGTGGTCGTCCGTTTGGATGTGGCCCCGGTGCTGGCGTCATGGCACCGGTTGATCGCGCCCTATGCCGGGCTGGGAGCTGCGGCGGCGCTGGCATTGGCGGCGCTGTCGGTCTTCGGCTTCCGGCAGGCCGGCGCCGCCCGGCAGGTGCAGCGCGAGCTGGAGCGCCGGGTGGCCGAGCGGACCGCGTCGCTCCAGCGCACCATCGGCGAGCGCGATACGGCCTTGGCGCAAAAGGACCTGTTGATGCGCGAGGTCAACCACCGCATCAAGAACAGCCTGCAGGTGGTGTCCAGCCTGCTGGGGCTTCAGGGGCAGGCGGTGGGCGACCCGCGGTTGAGCGACCATCTGCTGGAGGCGGGGCGGCGCGTTCAGGCCATCGCCGACATCCACCGGTTGCTCTACCGTGTCGACGACGTGCATTTCATCCCCTTCCACGACTATCTGGCCGAGCTGTGCCGGGAGTTGGAGCGTTCCGCCCGGTCCGAAGGCGGCAGCTGGCGGCTGGAGCTGGCGGTGGAGCCGGCGGAGGTGCCGACCGATCATGCCGTTCCGCTGGGCCTGCTCGCCAACGAGCTGGTGATGAACGCCATCAAGCATGCCTATCGGCCGTTGGCGACCCCGGTGTCCGCCGAGGCGGGCGGCGGTGACGGTAGCGGTGACGGCCGCCCGGACGGATGCGGCCGTGATGGCGCCAACGTCATTGCCGTGACCCTGCGGTCGGACGGCGACGCGTTGCACCTGATCGTCGGCGACCGCGGCGTCGGGCTGCCGCCCGATTTCGACTGGCGCCGCAGCCGCAGCCTGGGCATGCGCCTGGTCCACACCCTGTCCAAGCAGCTGGGTGCCACCCTGACGGTGGAAAACACCAGCCCCGGCGTACGGTTCACCATCCGGCTGCCGCACCGGCCCGTCCAGTCCGGCTCCGCATCGTAAATTCGGACACACGTCATACGCGAGTATGATCCTTAAGGTCGGTTGTATTTCGCTTGCGTCATCCCGGTTATCGTCGGAGGATCATGGCCTCGGTGCCGGTGGCGGACGGTGTTTCGTGCAGGCCATGATTGCGCTGACGCATCTGATGGCTGGCCGGCCCTGACCCCGCCGCCGCGGCCATCCGCGGATCTCTTCTACCAATTGGCTCTCCAGGGACGATTGACCGTGACCGTCTCAGCCTCTTCCCCCGTCAATGCGGGACCCGGTCTGCGGGCGCCGGCGAACCGGCTGCTGCTGGGGGCCGGCTTCATGCTGTTGTCGGCGCTGCTGTTCGGGATCGGCAATTCGGCCGTTCGCTGGGCTTCCACCGTCATGGACCCGCTGGAGGTCGTGTTCTTCCGCAACCTGTTCAGCCTGCTGTGGATGCTGCCCTGGGCGCTGACGGCGGGGATGCCGGCCTGCCGGTCGGTGCTGGCGGAACGGCGGCTGGTGCCCTATGTGACGCGGGCGCTGACCAGCCTGTGTGCAATGGCCGGATGGTTCTACGCCATCGCCCATATCCCGTTGCCGACGGCAACGTCGGTCAGCTTCGCCATTCCGCTGTTCGTCACGGCGGGTGCGGCGCTGATCCTGGGGGAGCGGGTGCGGTTGCGGCGCTGGGCGGCGGTCTGTGCAGGCTTCGCCGGGGTGGTGATTGTGCTGCGGCCGGGCGCCGCACCGGTCGATCTGGCTTTCCTGGCGCTGTTCGTGCACTGCCTTGCCGCCGCCGTCACCGTGCTGCAGATGCGGATGCTCAGCCGCAGGGACAACGCTTTGGTCATCGTCACCTTCCTTGGCCTGCTGGTCACTCCGATGGCCCTGGTGCCGGCTCTGTTCGTCTGGACCTGGCCGAGTTGGAGCATGCTTGGCGCGCTGGCGCTTCTGGGCGGAGTGCTGACCCTCGGCCAGCTGGCGATGACGAAGGCGCTGTCACTGGCCGAATCATCGGCGATGATGCCCTACGACTATGCCCGGTTGCCCTTCACCGCGCTGGTGGCGTGGCTCGCCTTCGGGCAGACCATGGATGCGTGGGGGTGGATGGGCGCGCTGGTGATCGCCGGGTCGGCGCTCTACACCATGCACCGCGATGCGGTGGACGAGCGCAAGGCCGCAAGCCGGGCCACCAGGACGGTGGCCGGTTAGCCGGGCAGTTCCGTTTCGCTGCCGGACGCCTCGGCACGCAGCGTCTCCTTCGCGCGGGCCCAGTGGGCCGGGGTCAGGTTGGCGCGCACCGTCTGGATGGCGGCGGCCAGAACCGCGGCATCGTCGGTGAAGCCGGCGATCAGCAGCCAGTCGGGCACGACATCCACCGGCAGGATGAAGTAAGCCAACGCTGCCAACAGTATTCCCTTCGCCCGATAGGGTGTTGCCGGATCGGTTGCGCAGAAATAGGCGGCCAGCAGATCTTCCAGGAAGGGAATGCGATGCAGGTTGGCGCGCAGCTTCAGCCAGAAGCTGCGGCGGACCAGCCGCTCGTCCTGCGCAACCCGCTCGGGATCGGTGATCGTCAGTTCGGTACCGGTGGGAACGGATGCTGTCATGGACGCTGAAACCCTCCGGGATCTGGTCACTTCTTGAGAAAACCGCCGGCGTCAAAGCCGGCGCGGATCGCCACCCTGGTGCGTCCCCACCATACGGTGTGGTATGGTGTGGCGGCCATCTGGTAAACAAAGCCATCCGGCAAACAACAAGTGCGATCGCAGCCTGTTGGACACAAGGCCGGCGCTCCGTACGGACCGGCCGCAATTAAGGAGGAGATGCCATGAACATCCAGGGTCTGTCCGCAATCGTCACCGGCGGCGCCTCGGGCATGGGGGCGGCGACGGCGCGTCATCTGGCCGGGCTCGGCGCCAAGGTGACTGTGCTGGACGTCAACGAGGACGCGGTGCTGAAGACCGCGCACGAGATCGGCGGGCTGGGCCTGGTCTGCGACGTGACCGATGGCGCGTCGGCCGAGCGGGCGTTCGATCAGGCGCGCTCCGCCCATGGACCTGCCCGGATCGCGGTGAACTGCGCCGGCATCGCCCCGGCCCAGCGCATCGTTGGCCGCGACGGCCCGATGCCGCTGGAGAATTTCCGCTCGGTGATCGAGGTGAACCTGATCGGCAGCTTCAACATCCTGCGGCTGGCCGCGGCCGACATGGCGAAGCTGGATCCGCTGGACAGCGGCGAGCGCGGGGTGATCGTGAACACCGCCTCCGTCGCCGCCTATGAGGGGCAGATCGGGCAGGCCGCCTATGCCGCGTCGAAGGGCGGCATCGTCGCCCTGACCATCTGCGCGGCGCGCGACCTCGCCCGCAACGGCATCCGCGTGATGACGGTGGCCCCCGGCCTGATCGGCACGCCGATGCTGTTGAACATGCCGCAGGAGGTGCAGGACAGCCTTGCCGCCACCGTCCCATTCCCCAAGCGCTTCGGCAAGCCGGAGGAGTATGCCCGTCTCGTCCAGCACATCCTGGAGAACGAGATGCTGAACGGCGACGTCATCCGCCTGGACGGCGCCATCCGCATGGCGCCGCAGTAAGGATGGGGGCGCACCGGGGCCGCCCCTGGGCTGCTCCGGTGCGTCCCAACCACACGTCAACTTTCGGCGGTGGCGGCTTCGTCCGCCCGCTCGGCCTCGCCCAGCAGATCGATCAGCAGGGTCGTGCAGTGCTGGAGTCGCTGGTCGGCGGTCGCGGTCGCCATGTCGCGGCCGGTCTGCTCCTGCCAATCCTGCAGCATCAGCGCCAGATGTTTCCGGACGTGGTCTTCCCTATCCAACCGCCGCGTCGCCATGTCGCCTCCCGCCATTGCCCGCGTTAATCCAAGGGGCAGGTCCGAACGGGGGATGCCCCGCTATCCCGTGCAGACCATCCAATTGGGTATCGGAACATCACCTTAACAGTCCGGACCTACGATGGTCACAGCCGGCCCCGGCCCGATCCTCGCGGCAAGCGGAAGCGGGGTGCCGGCGATGGCCGCAGGTCTACCTTCTGTCGGTGGCGGCGAATTCCTTGACCTTGCCTTCCAGCAGATCGAAGGTTCCGCTGAGACTGTTTGCGGATGCCAACACCTCTGCCGACATCACCCCGCTCTTCGCCGCGGCGGCTGCGACCGTGTCGATGTGGGTGGCGACCATCCGGGTGCCGTCCGCCACCGACCGCACCCGTTGGGCAATATCGTGCGTGGTCGCCCCCTGCTGTTCGGTTCCTGCGGCGATGGCGGACGAGATCTCGCGGACCTGCGAAATCACCACGCCGATGTTCTTGATCGCTTCAACCGTTTGCCGGGTCTGGTCCTGAACCAGCGCGATCTGTCCGGTGATGTCCTCGGTCGCCTTGGCGGTCTGGTTGGCAAGATTCTTGACCTCGCCGGCAACGACGGCGAAGCCCTTTCCGGCCTCGCCTGCGCGGGCGGCCTCGATGGTGGCATTCAGCGCCAGCAGATTGGTCTGGCTGGCGATGTCCTGGATCAGCTTGACCACCGTTCCGATCTTGCTGGCCGTCTCCGCCAGCCCCTGGACCATCGTGTCGGCCCGGCCGGTCTCGTCAGCCGCGCGGTTGGAGATGGCGGCCGCCTCGCCGATCCGCTGGGCGATCTCGTTGATCGAACCTGCAAGCTGGCCGGTCGCCGTTGCGACGGCCTGGGTGTCGGCCGACACCTGGTTGGCGGATGCCGTCGCCTGTTCCATCTTCTCCCCGCCCTGCTGCGACAGGTTCGACAGGGACACAGCGGTGCTTCGCATGCCTTCGGCCATTGCTGCCGACTTGCCGGCAAGGTCCGACACCTCTTGCGCCAGCTTATGGCTGCGCTGCCGTTCTTCCTGCAGGACGGACAAATCCTTCCAGTAGGTGATGACGTAAGCCTTGCCACCCTCCTGGCAGGCCACCAGCGTCACCTCGACCGGAACAAGGCTGCCGTCCAGCCGGCGGTGGTACCAATCGAAGCGGACAAATCCGTCCTTGACCGCCTTGGTGATGTATTGCACCGCAGCCTCCTGCGACGAGCGCCCGTCCGGCTGCGTCGTCGGCGACAGGGCGGAGGGTTGGATGCCGATGATGTCCTTTCGCGACCCTGCCCGCAGAAAGCGTATGGCGGCATCGTTGCAGGCGCAGAAGCCGTCCATCGTCGCCACGAGTATGGGATCTGCCGATTTCTCGAACGCCATCAGACTCATCGCCTCTTCCGCGGAGAGGCCGCTTTCCGCCGGGGCGCTCCGCTTTTCCCGCCCCAGAAGCAGCCCCGCGGCCAGGATCGCCAGCCCGACGACCATGGCCAGCCAGAAAGCCCAACCGGTCAGGGCGGAGGTGCCGCTTGCCGCCAGGAGGGCGGCCGGTATGGCCAGGGCGGAAACCATCGTGCCGGCAAACCGCCGGCCGCTCAACGATTCGACCATTTACTCTATCCCCGATGACGTTCTGCGCGTGTTTTCTTCGCGTTAAAATCTGCAGAACCGTACTTAGGAGGAGGAAAAGTTAATTAATGAGTAAAAATTCAATTCAAAAAGAGCAGAGCTGCAATCCTGCAGCCATCGAAGGACTGGCAAATGGGGAATATGACAAATCCATTCACAATAGAACAAGAATGTACAATTTTTTTGAGAAAAACTTTGGAGTCAACTGCCGGAGACTGTGGTCCGGCTATCGTCCGGTGCTCCAGGAAAGGTCGGAGATGGCAAAGAAAAACCCGCCAGCGGTTTGCCGCCGGCGGGTTCGGAGCTTGAATCGTCAGGAGTCCGACGGTGGATCAGCCGATCTTCTGCTTGGCCATCGAGCCCAGGCGCAGACGCAGCGCGTTCAGCTTGATGAAGCCTTCGGCGTCCTTCTGGTTGTAGACGCTGTCCTGCTCGAAGGTCACATAGTCCATGCGGTAGAGCGAGTTGGGCGACTTGCGGCCGACGACCGTGACGTTGCCCTTGAACAGCTTCAGACGGACCGTGCCGTTGACCAGCGACTGGGTCTGGTCGATCAGCGCCTGGATGGCCAGACGCTCCGGGCTCCACCAATAGCCGCAATAGATCAGCTCGGCGTAGCGCGGCATCAGCTCGTCCTTCAGGTGCGCGGCACCGCGGTCGAGGGTGATGCTCTCCATGGCGCGGTGCGCCACCAGCAGGATGCTGCCGCCCGGGGTCTCGTAGACGCCGCGCGACTTCATGCCGACATAGCGGTTCTCGACCAGATCGAGGCGGCCGATGCCGTTCTCGCCGCCCAGCCGGTTCAGCTCGGTCAGCAGGGCCGCCGGCGACAGCGCCTTGCCGTCGATGGCGACCGCGTCACCATTCTTGAACTCGACCTCGATGTAGGTCGGGGTGTCCGGCGCCTTTTCCGGGGCGACGGAGCGGGTGTACATGTCCTCGTCCGGCTCGACCCACGGATCCTCCAGCGCCTTGCCCTCGTAGGAGATGTGCAGGAGGTTGGCGTCGGTGGAGTAGGGGGCCTCGCCGCGCTTGTCCTTCGCGATCGGAATCTGGTTCTTCTCGGCGTAGTCCAGCAGCGTGGTGCGGCTGTTCAGGGTCCACTCGCGCCACGGCGCGATGACCGTGATGTCCGGCCGCAGGGCGTAATAGCCCAGCTCGAAGCGGACCTGATCGTTGCCCTTGCCGGTGGCGCCATGGGCGACGGCGTCGGCGCCGACCATGTTGGCGATCTCGATCTGGCGCTTGGCGATCAGCGGCCGGGCGATCGAGGTGCCGAGCAGGTAGGTGCCCTCATAGAGCGTGTTGGCGCGGAACATCGGGAAGACGAAGTCCCGCACGAATTCCTCGCGCAGGTCGTCGATGAAGATGTTTTCCGGCTTGATGCCCAGAAGCTCGGCCTTCTTGCGGGCGGGCTCCAGCTCCTCGCCCTGGCCGAGGTCGGCGGTGAAGGTCACCACCTCGCAGGAGTAGGTCTCCTGCAGCCACTTCAGAATCACCGAGGTGTCGAGGCCGCCCGAATAGGCGAGCACCACTTTCTTGATCTGTTTGCCGGACGCGCCGCTCATTGGACTGCTCTTGCAGTAGAGAAAGGTAAGGCCGCGACCGTACGGCCTTTCCCGCCCGCCTTCAAGCCCCCGTGCCCGTTCCCGCCCGCGCCGCCGCCCTTTCCCGCAGCGCCGACGCCGCGAACAGCAGGCAGGCGGCCGCGGCGAAGAAGGCCAGCCCATGCCGGGTCAGCTCCATCGCCGCCCCGGCCAGCACCGGCCCGGCCAGCGCGCCGACCCCCCACATCAACCCCATGGCGGCATAGATGCCGACCAGTTCCGACCCCTGGAAGCGGCTGCCGACGATGGCCAGCATGATGGTGTAGACACCGACGAAGGCGCCGCCCCAGACGAACAGAAGGGCGTAGGTCGCGATCTCGCTGCGCAGAGCGAAGGGCCAGGCGAGCGCCCCCAGCGCGGCGCAGGCGGCAAGCGCGATCACCAGCGTCAGCCGGTCCATCTTGTCGCCCAGCCAGCCGATGGGCAGCTGCAGCAGGATGGCGCCGATCATCATGCAGGACATCAGGCTGGTCGCCCCGGTCTCCGACCAGCCGAGCTTGGTGGCGTAGATCGCCAGGAAGGACAGGCCGGCGGTCTCGATGGCGGCGTTCAGCACGATGGCGCCGATGGCGACCGGCGCCAGCCGCATGAAATGCAGCGGCCCCTGGCGCGACGGCCGCTCGAACTCCGGTGCCCGGATGCGCGGGGAGGCGACCAGCAGCGCGGCGGCGGCGGCGACGCCGGCGCCGGCCAGATAGGGCAACGCCCCGGTGGAGCCCAGCACCGACAGCATCAGCGGTCCCAGCGCGAAGCCCGACGACAGCGCCGCGGTGTAGACCGCCATGGCGCGGGCGCGGGTGGCCTCGCTGCTCAGGCTGTTGGTCCAGGTCTCCGACAGGACGAACAGGGTCTCCGACGCCGCACCCAGCAGGATGCGCAGCGGGAACCACATCCAGACCGGGGTGGCGGGGAACAGGGCGAGCAGCAGCGCCGATCCCACCAGCGCCAGCATCACCAGCCGGCGGATGCCCAGCCGGGCGACGATCCGCGGCAGCAGCACCGCCATCGCCAGCACGCCCAGCGCGTGCATCGCCGCGTTGGTCCCGATGGTCAGGTCGTCCAGGTTGCGGCGCGACAGGTCCAGCGCGATCAGCGCGGCACTGAGGCTGTAGGTCAGGCCGAACATCATCGCGGTGGCGATGACGGCGGCGCGCGACAGAAGGCCGCCGTCATCCGGTCTCGGTTGCGATGTCATGCCTGTTCCTGTTCCAAAGCTGCTGGTATCGGTCATGACGGCTGCGTATCCGGCCGTCCGTCCATACTGCCCTCCATGCCGCCTTCCGGCGGACGGGCGGTGCCCCGCAGCTGGCCGAGAAAGCCGGCGAGCCGGCGGTGCCAGGACCGGTCGGGACGGTCGACGACGCGGGCCAGGGCCGCCGCGTAATCCAAGACGAAACCCGGCGTCCAACTCATCGCATCGGCGCGGCTGCGGATCAGGGAGGCGACCCAGATGTCGGGATCCATCAGCAGGCGCAGCAGACGCAGCCAGGGGAAGCGGGTTGCCAGTGCGCCTTCCAGCGTCGCGTCCAACGCCGCGGCGACGACGACCGAACAGTTGCGGTTGGAGAGATTGTAGGTGTTGTCCTGCCGGTATCCGGCCCAAAAGGCCCGCAGGCGCCAGCGATCGTAGGTCCACAGCTCCACGGTCGCATCGGCGGGGCACCAGTCGGCGATCTCTTCCTCGTAGGACGGCAGGAAGCGGCCGGGAACGTCGTTCTCGGCTCCGCTGCGCAACGCGGTCACGAAGCTGACGCCGGACTGGTCGATCTCGGTGGCGGGATAGTGGCTGATATACAGGTCGGGCGCCAATTCCAGGGCGGAGTGGCCGGTGGACACCACGCCGTTGCGGTCGATGGCGGCGATGTAGCGGTCGATCACCAGCCGCCTGTCCAGCGGCGCGGTGGCGGAGCCGACCGGCGTCCACACCCGCACCTTCAGCGGCCGGTCGTGACGGCCGGCCGGTTCGGGACTGTCGCCCACCAGAACGGGGGCGTTGTCGTACCAGCCCCGGCCGGAAAAGATCGGCAGGTTGAGGATCGCCGCCTCGTCCTCCAGGTTGCGCAGCAACACCCCCAGCCGCAGCAGAAGCCAGCCCGACAGGGCGAGGAACAGCCCGATGCACAGTGGCGTGTTGCGGTCCGACGGCAGCGGCCATTCCGTCAGCATCATCGCCGCCAGCGCCAGCTCCGCCAGCCCGCACAGGACCAGGAACCGCCAGTTCCGCACGCGGAACACCACCGCGGCACTGGCGCGGTTCGCCCCGTCGAGCGCCAGGACGGTGGCGAGGGGAAGCGCCAGGGCCCAGCCGCTCAGCAGCGGCGAGGCCAGCATCAGCGCGCCGGCCAGGATTGACAGCACCGCCCGCGCCAGCGCAAAGCGCCGGTCCGGTCCGGGCGCCGCCGGGAGGGCCATCAGCAGGGCGACGAGGCCGGCCGCGGCGAGGACGAGGCCCAGGACGCCGTAGATGGCTTGGGTCAGCCCGTCCGACAGGCCGACGCCCAGGGCGAGCCCGATGGCCATCAGACACAGGCCGGCCACGGCGATGACATGCCAATGCGACCGGAAGGCACGCGCGCCGATCAGCAAAAATGCAAGCTTCAGCATTGCTTCGCCGGGATCGGGAGTGGCAGGGATTTTTGCATCCCCGACTGGTGATCCCGCAATCGGGCCCTGTCAATGATGGTGGTGGCGCCGGGCGTCAGTCCAGCGGGGCGATGTTTACCGGAGGCTGCATCGTGCTCACTCGATCCTCTCGCCGGCGTAGGTGCCCCAGAAATCGGCGCGCTTCATCCAGCCGCGATAGCCTTTCAGCTCCACCTCGCACCAGTCGTCGCGGCACTTCTTCAGCGATCCGATGACGCCCGGCTCGGCCCGCGCCGCCACCGGGCTGTCGCTGCGCGGTGCCTCGTGCACGGTGCGGGTCTGCCCGACGATCAGGACGCCGCGGCGGCCCGACAGCGCGCTCTGGTGCACCCAGCCTTCCGCCCCCTCCCAGTCGCGGATGCGGCGCCAGGTGTCGAATTCCTGGATGATCTCCACCGGCATGTCCTTGCGGCGGAACACCCACTCGATGGGATAGCTGCCGTTGGGACCGGAGCGCAAATTCACCTCGCCGACACGCACGGTGACGAAGCGGGGGATCGGCAGGCCCGAGGCGCGGGTCGGGTCCTTGCGGTTCTCCGTCCGCGGCTCGGCGGCCAGGGCCGCGCCGGCGAACACCGTGCCGCCGGGGACAGCGCTGCCGCAAACCGCGCCCAGTCCCATCGTCAGGGCCAGCATGGCGAGGACGGAGCGGCGGACGAGCATGGCGGCACCGGTGTTGACGGAAGGGAGCGGCGAAATCGGGCCGCACTATAGAGACCACCCGTTCGATAGGGCAAGCACCGCCACCCCGGATCGGAGGATGCGGTCCCCCGCCGGGTGTGCCGTCGCAGGACGGGCATTCGCGACGGACTTCTGGACAGTCCAACAACCGCTTGGTATGGCAACCAGGGACCGGAACGGCCACGCAGACCCATGCGATGCGGGCCGGCCGGGGCAAGGGAGGACCAGCACCGATGACCGACAAGAAGAAGCCGCTCGTTGTCGTCACCCGCAAGCTGCCGGACGTCATCGAGACGCGGATGATGGAGCTGTTCGACACACGGCTCAATCCGGACGACGTTCCGCTGACCCCCGCCCAGATGCAGGAGGCGACCGCGGTCGCCGAGGTTCTGGTGCCCACCGTCACCGACCGCATCGACCGTGCCCTGATCGAGTCCGCCGGCCCGCAGTTGCGGCTGATCGCCTCCTTCGGCACCGGCGTCGACCACATCGACCTGAAGGCGGCGCGCGAGCGTGGCATCATCGTCACCAACACCCCCGGCGTCCTGACCGAGGACACCGCCGACATGACCATGGCGCTGTTGCTGGCCACGGCGCGGCGCGTGGCGGAAGGCGAGCGGCTGGTCCGCTCCGGCCAATGGACCGGCTGGGGACCGACCACCATGCTGGGCCACCGCATCAGCGGCAAGCGGCTGGGCATCCTGGGCATGGGCCGCATCGGCTCGGCCCTGGCGCGCCGGGCGCGCGCCTTCGGCATGTCGATCCACTACCACAACCGCCGCCGCGTCCATCCCGAGCTGGAGCAGGAGCTGGAGGCGACCTACTGGTCCAGCCTGGACCAGATGCTGGCGCGGATGGACATCGTGTCGATCAACTGCCCGCACACGCCGGCCACCTACCATCTGCTGTCGGAACGCCGGCTGAAGCTGCTGCGGCCGCACTGCTACATCGTCAACACCTCGCGCGGCGAGGTGATCGACGAGGTGGCGCTGACCCGCATGCTGTCGAAGGGCGAGATCGCCGGCGCCGGCCTGGACGTGTTCGAGCATGAACCGGCCGTCAACCCGAAGCTTCTGCGGCTGGACAACGTCGTCCTGCTGCCGCACATGGGCTCCGCCACCATCGAGGGCCGCATCGACATGGGCGAGAAGGTGGTGATCAACATCAAGACCTTCATCGACGGCCACACCCCGCCCGACCGCGTCCTGGAAGCGCTTCTGTAAGGGGACGGTCGGGGGCAAGCGGCGCCTTGTCGGCCCTTGTTCCGTCGGCCCTCATCCCCGCGAAGGCGCGAATCCGGCTTGCCCTTCGGAGTCCTTGACGAGCCGCCCGCATCCCCGCCTTCGCGGGGATGACCGCCTGGGTGAAGACGTGCCAGCCGCCGTCATTGGCCAAGGCTCCGTCAGGATGCGGAGGTTTCCAGCGCCGGCGCCTCGATCAGTTCCGCCTCCAGCTTGGCCTTGGCGGCAGCGGCCAGGGCCTCGTCCGCCTGGATGCGGTTCATGTCCTCCGGCGTGACGGCGCCGGCGGCGATCACCAGTTCGGCGAAGTCCGACAGAAAGACGCTGCCCTTCACCGTGCGCTGGACCAGCACGTTGCGCTTGTCCTCCGCGTCGCGCTTGCGCTTGACGAACCCCAGCACCGACAAGCGGTCGAGCGCGCGGGTCACGGCGGGCTTGGAGATGTTCAGCAGCGAGGCGAGACCGCGCACGGTGTGGGGCGGATCGGTCAGATAGACCTGGAGCAGGATCGCCAGCTGACGCGCCGACAGGTCCGGCCCGTCCTGGCGGACGCTGGCGACCAGCGCGGTGCGCCACAACCCCAGCGCCTTCAGGTTCCGTGCCATGCCTCCCCCCGGAAAGCCGCGCCTGGCTCCGCAACCGGAGCACGCGCCGCGAAGTGTCGCCTACCCGACCGATGCAGGCAAGAGATTCGCGTTCACCGGACAGGAGAAGCGGTGAGAGCGTCCCGCCTCCCCACGTCTACTTTCCTTCACGCTTCAGCAGCAGCGGCTTCGCCGTGCCGGTGACCAGCACATTGCCGCCGGTCAGCGGGACCATGGTCAGGCTGAAGCCGGCCGATACGGGGGCCAGGCTGATCGCCAGTTTCGCCGCATTTGGCGCGGCAGAGACGCCGGCCGCCTTGACCTCCTTCGGGTCGAAGGGGGCGTCCTCGCCCTGGCCGGCGACGTCGTAGCCGCCGCACTCGTTGCCGACGCAGATGCTGGTGGCGTCGATGCGGGCCTTGCCGGCGGGGCCGCCGAAGGGCGTGTCCTCCGCACCACCGGTCCAGCTCCAGTTGCCGCGCAGCCAGTCGGGAAGGCGGGTGTCCTTCTGGAGGTCCAGA
This sequence comes from Azospirillum humicireducens, assembly GCF_001639105.2. Taxonomy (NCBI): domain Bacteria; kingdom Pseudomonadati; phylum Pseudomonadota; class Alphaproteobacteria; order Rhodospirillales; family Azospirillaceae; genus Azospirillum; species Azospirillum humicireducens. The sequence goes on along the minus strand of NZ_CP015285.1, from coordinate 2,359,715 downwards.
TTGTCGGCGATCAGCCCAAAGCTGCCCCCCAGCCCCTGGGCGGCCACTGCCTCGGCGATACGCCGGGCCTCGGCACTGCCGATGGAATAGCGGCCGGCAATCTGCGGCGTCCAGGCCGTCACCGCCGCATCCACCGCGGCGCGGAGACGCTCGCTCCAGCCCGGCGCGATCCAGCGCGGGTTGCTCCAGCCGGCGGCATCCTTGAGCAGCGCAGCCAGGTCCGGCGCATCTGCAAGGAACAGGCGCGGGTCGACCGCCGACTTCATGCGGTCGATCGCCATTTGGCGGTAGGTGGCGAAGCGGATGGTGCCGGTGCGGTTGGACGCGGCCTCCAGCATCGGGGCCAGCAGGTCGTCCACCGCCGTCCAGGCGGGGGAGGCGAGTAGAGCGTTGCCGTCCGGGCAGGCGGGGTGTGCGCCGAAATTGTCCCGGTTGCTGCCGTAGAGCGGCTCCATCGCCTTCCAGGCCGCCGCGCCGCGCCGCTCCATCACCGAACAGGGCCAGGCCATCTCGACCTCGTCGCTGACCACGCGCAAGGCGGTCAGGAAGCCCTCGTCGGTCGTCAGGTCGACACCCGCCGCGGTATCGCGCGCATAGGGATCCTCGATGCCTTCGACGGCCTCGCGCAGCAGGGCCTGTGCCTTGGGACGGTCGGGGGATGGGCCGAAGCGCAGCACATAGGCGGTCCACCCCTTGCCCGGCCCGCCGCGGATTTCGGCCAGCCGCTTCCCGGCGCCGGCGGGGTCGGCGGCGATGCCATCGACGACGGACGACAGCACGGCGACCGCCTTGGGCACCGACTCGGCCAATGCGGTGCGGCGGGCGTCGAGGACCGGACCAAGGCAAGAGGCGAGGGCGGGGCCCGCCGTGGCGCACTGGTTGCGCTGGGCCAGCCAAGCCTTCTGCTCCGTCCGCAGCCGTTCGCGGTCGGCGGCGCCTGACAGGGACTGCAGCGTCTTGTAGGCGCTGGCGATCTCACTGTCGGCATCGGCCAGTTTCGGATCGGCGCAGATCGCCTTTTCCACCGGCGTCGAGGCCGCCTTGCAGTCGAAGGACGGCTGGGCGCGGGCGGTTCCCGCTGCGATCATGACCGACAGGGCCAGCGCCGCTCCGGCGAGCGCCATCCGTCCAGGCGGCGGCAGCGTCAGGCGGATCGACGATCCCGCAAGGTCCAGCTGGCCCATCATGTCTCCCTGGGATTGTGGCCCGGGGAAGATACGGACTCTCGCGCCTTTTGTCCCGTCTCAGGGCAGGAAGGCGATGGAGACGGCGACGAAATGGCAGCTGGCGGCGGCCAGCACCAGCAGGTGCCAGACCGCGTTGTTGTAGGGCATACGATCCATCAGATGGAAGACGACGCCGACGGTGTAGAGCAGCCCGCCGGCCACCAGCAGCCACAGCGCGGGCGGCGAAAGCGCCGACCCCAGCGGTTCCAGTGCGGTGACGATCGCCCAGCCCAGTCCGAGATAGAGGGCCAGCCCCAGACGGTGGAATCGTCCGGGAAAGCGCAGCTTCAACGCCGCCCCGAAGGCGGCGCCGCCCCATACCGCGCCGCCCAGCACGACGCCCTGGCCCAGCCCCAGCGTGAAGGGGGTGTAGGTGCCGGCGATCATCACGAAGATCATGGCATGGTCGATCCGCCGCAGCATGGACTTGCCGAAACCAGGCGGGGCGAGGTTGTAGGCGGCCGAGGCGGTGAGCATGCCGACCAGCCCCAGCCCATAGATCGCCAGGGCCAGAGCCGTCCGGTTGGGCAGGGAATCGGAGAAGACCGCGGCATTCAGCAGCCAGACGAATCCGGCGATCCCTGCCGTGACGCCGACGGCGTGAACGACCGCGTCCGCCCGCCGCTCGCCGAGGCTGTAAATGGGAAACTGGTGGGCATCCGGCATCGGCACACCACCTCGATCGACGCCTTGAGGGACGGCGGCCGCCGGAAAGGGGCCTCTCGCGTCGATTATGGTGGGCCTGCCGCACCTGCGCCACCGTCCGATGGTTAGATGCGGGCATGCCGTGTCTGGGCCAACCGCTTATGCGGGACGATGCGGCTGGCCTGCCCGCATCATCGTCCGGCGTCGTTATTCAGCGGCGTAGGCGACGGTTTCCGTTGCGCGGTGGCGTGGCATCGGCTCCGACAAACCGGCGGCTTTGCGGAAGTAGCAGAGCGCATAGACGCGGACGCATCCGGTGAGGTTGTCGCAGTCCTGGCGTTCGGCATCGATCTTCGACACCAGTTCGCTCATCGTCATGTGCTCGCGGGTGCAGATTTCCTCCAGCGACTCCCACTCCACCGGCATCAGCTTCATGCTGGTCCGCTTGCCGTTCACCCTGATGTTGCGCATCTGCATGTGGGAGCCCTCCGTTGCTGGCGCATAAACAGGTATGCCAAACCGCTGCGCCTTGCTGTGAAGTTTTTCACATGCGAGAAATCGGTGAGGGGGGTGGACACGTTTTAGGAGCAGTGTCGAGGCCGACGGATGGCGGTTCGCTCCATTGGACCGGAGGTGGCAATGACCCGAAGCGATGCCTTGCGTTCCATCATCGAGGAGGCGGCCGCAGCGCGGTCGGCTCTGTGCGAAAACGAATTGGTCATCCGCCTGGACAACATCCTGGCCATCGCGCGTGCGGCGCCGGAAGAAGGCGAGGCGGACGGTAGGCCGCAGTCCTCCCAGACTATCCCCAACCCCTGCGCACATAAAAAAACCGCCGCTAACCCATTGGATTAGCGGCGAGTTGAACAGGGAGGCTTCACGTCTGGGAGACGCTGGGTCCGAAGACCCAACCCCGGAGGGGAGACCTCCGGGACGAAACATCGGGTGCTGCGTCGCAGCATCCAACGATCAAAATTTGGCCATTCCGCTGCCAACTTTCCAGGCACAAATGAATAAATCTACCATGCAAGCCACGCATGGCTAGAAAGGACCCTTAGAAAGCTAACAAAAATGCCGAAATCGGCCGGGCTGCTCCTGAAAGATGGTGCAGCGCGGTCGATTTCGGCAATTCTCTTGCAAACAGTCGGAATTCGCTCCGGATCAGAACGGAGTTTCTGCCACTTTTTTAACCAGGAAGTCGCGGAAGACCGCGATGCGCTTGGAATGGCGCAATTCTTCGGCATAAACGAAGTACGCATCGACCTTCGGGCCGTCGACGTCGGGCAGGACGCGGGTCACGTCCTTGGAAAAGCTGTCGACCAGGAAATCGGGCAGTGCGCCGATGCCCAGCCCGCTCTCCACCGCGCGGTAGATGGCGTAGACGCTGTTGACCTGCAGGATCGGCTTCCGGTTGGGCGACGGATCGCCCATCTCCATGATCCAGTTGACGTTGGGAATCGGCGCCCGCACGTCGGGCGGATAGGTGATCAGGTCGTGGCTGTCCAGCTCGGCCAGCGTCTTGGGCGTCCCCTTCTTCTTCAGGTAGCTCTGGCTGGCATAGAGATGGAAGCGGATCGACATCAGGTGCCGCTGGATCAGGTCCGGCTGGCGCGGCGTGTTCATGCGGATGGCGATGTCCGCCTCCCGCATCGCCAGGTCCAGTTCGTTGTCGTCGATCAGCAGCGTCAGCTGGATGTCGGGGTAGATCGACATGAATTCGTTGATGCGCGGCGTCAGCCAGGTCGAGCCGAAGGCAACCGTCGTCGTCACCCGCAGCGGACCCTTGGGATGCTCCCGGCTTTCGGTCAGCATCGCCTCGGTCATCGACAGCTTGGCGAAGACATCGCGGGCGGTGCGGTGAAGCAACTCGCCCTGTTCGGTCAGGATCAGCCCGCGGGCGTGGCGGTGAAACAGCGGAACGCCCAGGCTTTCCTCGAGCGCGCTGATCTGGCGGCTGACCGCCGACTGGCTGAGGTTCAACGTCTCGCCGGCATGCGTGAAGCTGCCGGCTTCGGCCACCGCGTGGAAAACCCGCAGCTTGTCCCAATCCATCATGCTGTCCCGCCCCGGTGCGCAGCCGCCCGGAGCCTCCCGTTATCTTGAGGACGGCGCATGGCCGCCATGCATGTTTATAGCGGGAACGCGCCCGGAACGCACGCGCTACCAACCCTGACTCGCACGAAAATTAATCATGATCGCCGGAATTATTCTCATCCGAAGACTCAGCGATCCGGGGATATCCGCAGAAGGGATAGGGCTGTTGCCGATGCTCGGAAATGGCCGGCCGTCTGCTCGACCCAGTTTTGCTAATCCGCAGCATCGCTCAGGGCGGCTGCCTTGACCGATGCGCTGCGGGAATCGCTGTCGGTTTCGGCCGCCGCCGTCTTGCTGCCGGTGCCGATGTGCCCGCTGATCTCGTCGCCGGCATCGGCGGGCAGGCGCCAGAAGGGCAGGCTGGAGGCGCAGGCCAGCAGACCCACCGTCAGGAAGGCCGGAACGAAGGAGGCTGGGGTCAGCGCGCCGCCGTTCCACTGCACGGTCAGGTGCAGAGCGGTGGCGCCGACGGCGACGCCCAGGCTCAGCGACAGCTGCTGCATCACGCTGGCCAGCGTGTTGGCCCTGCTGGTCATCGACTGCGGCACCTCGGCGTAGCTCAGCGTGTTCATGCCGGTGAATTGCAGCGAGCGGAAGAAGCCGCCGAGCAGCAGCGCGCCCAGGATCACCAGATGCGGCGTGTCGGGCCGGAAGGCGCCATAGCTGATCAGGATCACACCGCTGACGACGGAATTCAGCCCCAGCACCAGGCGGAAGCCGAAGCGGCGCAGGATCGGGCCGGCCAGCGCCTTCATCGTCAGCGCCCCCGCCGCCCCGGCGAAGGTCAGGGCACCCGACTCGAAGGCGGTGAGGCCGAAGCCGATCTGCAGCATCACCGGCATCAGGAACGGCACGGCGCCGATGCCGATGCGGAACAGCGTGCCGCCCAGCACCGAGGCGCGGTAGGTCTGCAGCCGGAAAAGCGACGGGTCCAGCACCGGCCGCGCCACCCGGCGGGCGTGGCGGAGGTAAGCGAGCGTCGCCAGCAGCGCCGCCCCCAGCAGGCCCGCCACCGCATAGGCCGGCAGCAGGTCGCGCCCGACATTCTCGAAGCCGAACATGAAGGCGGCGAGAGCGATCGCGCTCCACAGGAAGCCGCGGGCGTCGAAAGGGTCGCGCTGCTCCTCCTTCAGGTTGGGGATCAGCGTCAGCACCAGGGCGATGCCGATCAGCCCGATCGGCACGTTGATGAAGAAGATCCAGCGCCAGGAGGCATAGGTGGTGATGGCGCCGCCCACCAGCGGCCCCAGCGCCGGGCCGATCAGCGCCGGCAGGGTCATCCGCGCCATGGCCGTCACCAGCTGGTCCCTGGGCACGGTGCGCAGCAGGATCAACCGCCCGACCGGCACCATCATCGCCCCGCCGATGCCCTGGACGATGCGGGCGGCGACCAGTTCCGCCAGCCCGTTCGACAGGCCGCAGGCGACCGAGCCCAGCGTGAAGACGGCGATGGCGCTGGCAAAGACGGTGCGGGCACCGTAGCGGTCCGCCGCCCAGCCGCTGACCGGCAGGAACACCGCCAGTGCCAGCATGTAGGAGGTCATCGCCAGACTGAGCCGCAGCGGATCCTCGCCCATCGACTGCGCGATCGACGGCAGGGCTGTTGCGATCACCGTCGCGTCGAGATTCTCCATGAACAGGGCGCAGGCGATGATCAGCGGGGTGACGCGCGACATGACGGACCGTCAGGCAGGAAGCGGAACCCTACGAATGTGAGGAGTTCCGCCGCCTTGACCACCGCGCAGGCGAAAGCCCTGCCATGCGTAAGCCGGTGATTGCCTTCGGGGTCAGTTGCCGGCGGACACGAAATCCACCGCCGCCTGGGTGTGCAGCCGGGTGGTGTCGAACACCGGGAAGCCCGGCAGGTCGGGCTGGTCGATCAGCAGGAAGATCTCGGTGCAGCCCAGGATCACGCCGCCGGCCCCCCGGCGGCGCAGATCCCCGATGATCCGCAGATAGTCCGCCTTGGAGTCGGGGCGCAGGTCGCGCCGGACCAGCTCGTCGAAGATGATGCGGTCGACGATTGTCTGGTCGGCGGCATCGGGCACCAGAAGCTCGACGCCGAAGCGGTCGCGGAACCGCTCCGCCAGCATGTCTGAGCGCATCGTCGCCGCGGTGCCGAGAAGGCCGACCCGCTTCAATCCGGCCTTCACGATCGCGTCGCCGGTGGGATCGGCGATGTGGATGAAGGGGATGGCGCGGCCGGCCATGATCGGCTCCACCACCCGGTGCATGGTGTTGGACACGCAGATGACCAGATCGGCACCGGCCCGTTCCAGCGCATCGACCTTGCCGGACAGGTAGCGCTCGGCGCCGGCCCAGTCGCCGGTGCGGACGAAATGCTCGATGTTGCCGAAATTCACGCTGACGATGACGATCTCGCCATTGTCCCAGCCGCCCAGCCGGGCGTTCAGCCCGTCATTCAGCAGCCGGTAATATTCGCCGGTGGCCTGATTGCTCATGCCGCCGAGCACGCCGATGGTCTTTTGCGGCAGAGGACGGCTGGTGGGACGGCTGGCGGAAGGGATCGTCATCGTGGTCGGGTTCCTCATGGACTCGTCCGAACTGGTCGGTGGAGCCATAGCATGTCAGCGCCCGGTGAACACCGGCTTCCGCTTCTCCAGGAAGGCGCGGTAGCCCTCGCGGAAGTCTTGCGTGCCGAAGCAACGATAGCATTCGGCGATCTCGGCCTCGGTCAGCGGCGCCGGGTCCGACAGGCGGCGGACAGTGCGCTTGTGCAGGGTCGCGGCCAGCGGCGCGCCGGCGGCGACGCGCTGGACGGTGGCGGCGACCTCCGCCTCGAACGCCTCGTTGGCGACAACCCGGTGGACGAGGCTCTTGTCCTTGGCCTCCGCCGCATCGAAGACGCGGCCTTCCAGCAGGATCTCCAGCGCCGCCGGGCCGCCGGCCACGTCGGCGACCAGCTTCAGCTCCGTCGGTCCCATGGAAATGCCGAGCCGGCTGACCGGCACGCCGAAGCGGCTGCTCTCCGAACAGACCCTGAGATCGCAGGCCAGCGCCACCGCCAGACCGATGCCGCAGCAGGGGCCGTCGATGGCGGCCAGCACCGGGTGGCGCAAACGCCGCAGCCCATCCAGCCCCTCGTCCATCAGGTCGCCGTAGCCGGCCCCCTGTTCAGGGCTGTTGCGCTCGCTCTCGAACTCCGAAATGTCGGCGCCGGGGGAGAAGCTGCGGGCCCCGTTGGAGCCGGGGCCGCCGCGCATCACCACGACGCGGGTCCGGTCGTCGGCCTCCAGGGTCGCCAGATGGCCGAGCAGGGCGTGCCACATCGGCTTGTCGAAGGCATTCAGCCTGTCAGGGTTGGACAGGGTCAGGGTCGCGACGACGCCATCGCGGGTCAGGGTGATGGTGCCGGCCATGCCGCAGTCTCCATCCGTTGCCGTATGGCCGCACACCATACCGTCATGCCGGGACGACGCAAGGCACCCGGTGCCGCAGCGCGGCAAGATACCCGATGCCGCAGCGCGGCAAGGCCGGTCGAGGCGCCGGCAAAAAAATTATGTGGCCGTGAATTTTCCTCTTGCGGCGGAGGCCGTGTTTCCGTAGAAAGCGGCTCCCGGACGACGGGAGCGCGGGCGTAGCTCAGGGGTAGAGCACAACCTTGCCAAGGTTGGGGTCGAGGGTTCGAATCCCTTCGCCCGCTCCAGTTCTCCGGTAAAGCGAAGACCTAAGGGCCGGGCGGCAACGCACCGGCCCTTCGCTTTTTCCGGTCCGGCCTTTTCCTTTCCGCAGCCTGGAAACGCGCTGTTTGGAAACACCGGGCATCCCGTATCGACACTGGCCGTCCGGCGCGCTAGATCCATATCCATGACCGACACTTCCCTCGCCGCCCGCGGCGTTGCGCTCGACTTGCTGCGCGACGTGCTGCGCAAGTCCGTTCCCTTCGACGACGCGTTCGACGCGCATCCCGAACTGGCGGCGCTGCAGCCGCGCGACCGCGGCTTCGTCCGCCTGCTGGTCGCCACCGTCCTGCGCCGCCTTGGCCAGATCGACGAGATGATCCAGGCCAGCCTCGCCAAGCCGGGCCTGCCCAAGGCCGCCATCCACGACATGCTGCGGCTGGGCACGGCGCAGCTGGTGTTCCTGAACACCCCCGCCCATGCCGCGGTCGACACCGCGGTGGAGTTGGCGGCGGCACGCAACGCCGCTCCCTACAAGGGGCTGATCAATGCCGTGCTGCGCCGCATCGGGCGCGAGGGGGCGGAGATGGCGGCGCGGCAGGATGCCGGGCGGCTGAACACGCCGGACTGGCTGTGGCTGTCCTGGCGCTCCGCCTACGGCACCGCCCGCACCCGCGGCATCGTCGAGGCGCACCTGCACGAGGCGCCGCTGGACATCACGGTGAAGTCCGACCCGGAGGGCTGGGCCGAGCGGCTGGGCGCCACCCTGCTGCCGACCGGATCGCTGCGCCGTCCGCCCGGCGGGTCGGTGATCGAACTTCCGGGCTTCGAGGATGGGGAATGGTGGGTGCAGGACCTTGCCGCCTCGCTGCCGGCCAAGCTGTTCGGCGATCTGCGGGCCAAGCGGGTGTTCGACCTGTGCGCCGCCCCCGGCGGCAAGACGGCGCAGCTGGTGGTGCAGGGCGCGCAGGTCACCGCCATCGACCGCTCGGCCCGCCGGTTGGAACGGGTGACGGAGAATCTGAAGCGCCTGCGTCTTGAGGCCGAGGTGCTGGCCGCCGATGCCGCGACCTGGGAGCCGGAGGAGCCGGCCGACGCCGTGCTGCTCGATGCGCCCTGTTCGGCGACCGGGGCGATCCGGCGCCATCCCGACATCCTGCGCGTCAAGTCGCCCGATGACATCGCCAAGCTGGCCCGCGCCCAGGCGCGGCTGCTCGCCCGCTCGGTCGAGCTGGTCAAGCCCGGCGGCACGCTGGTCTACTGCACCTGCTCCATCCAGCCGGAGGAGGGGGAGGCGCAGGTCGCCCGCCTGCTGGAGCAGGACAGGCGGGTGGAGCGCTGGCCGGTCACCGCCGAGGAACTGGGCGGCCTGTCGGAGCCGATCAACGAGGCCGGCGAGGTCCGCAGCCTTCCGGGGATGCTGGCCGATCTCGGCGGGATCGACGGCTTCTTCGTCGCGCGGCTGCGCCGCCGACCGGATTAATGGTGCCCGGACTGGTGGCGCCCGGACTGGTGGCGCGGGGACCAAGGCCCTATCCGTTCCGCAGCGAGGGATAAATCCCAGGCCCGTCTTGCGGTGCGGACGGCGAATTGATACGACACGACCCATGCTTTCGTCCGTGTTCTCCCGCACCGCATCATCACCCTCCGCCGGCTGCCGACGCCGCTCGCGGTCCTGAAGGAGTCGGCGCTGATGGGCGACGGGAACGGACGGTTTCGCAGCGGCATGGCACGCCTTGCCTATGGGAATCCCCTCTACGCCCTGATGCTGGGGGGCAAGGCGCCGGGGGCGCTGGCGGTGGTCCCGCCCGATCCCTGGCCGGGCGATACCGGCAATGGCACCGCCATGCTGGCCGGCCGCATGGGCTTCGCCGGCCAAGCGGTCATGGTCGATCCCAACGGTGCGCCCAACTGGCGGCCCCAGGGCGCCAGCCCGGGCTGGCTGCGCACGGCCCACGGCTTCGAATGGCTGCGCGACCTGCGGGCGGTCGGCGGCGATACGGCGCGGCGCCGGGCGCGGGTGCTGGTGTGGTCGTGGCTGGACCAGAATGGCGGCTGGCACGCCCAAAGCTGGGCGCCCGACGTGCTGGGCACGCGGCTGGCCAGCTGGATCGGCCTGCATGACTTCTACTGTGCCTCCGCCGATGACGAGTTCCGCGCCCGGGTCTTCGAGAGCATGGCACGCCAGCTGCGCCATCTGCTGCGGGTGGCGCCGGCCAAGCTGGACGGCGAACGGCTGATCGGCGCGATCAAGGGCTTGCTCTATGGCGGCTATTGCCTGCCCGACCAGGACAAGGCGGCGCGGGAGGGGTTGCGCCTGCTCGACAAGGAGCTGCCCCGTCAAATCCTGCCCGACGGCGGCCATGTCGAGCGCAACCCGTCGATCCAGATGCGGGTGCTGCGCGATCTGATCGACATGCGCGCCGTTCTGCGCGTCGCCAAGGAGGAGGTGCCGGAAAGCCTCCAGCACGCCATCGACCGCATGACGCCGGCCTTGCGTTTCTTTCGCCATGTCGATGGCGGGCTCGCCCTGTTCAACGGCGGGCGGGAGGAGGAGCCGGCGCTGATCGACACGGTTCTGGCCCAGGCCGACGCCCGCGGCCGTCCGCTGAAAAGCGCGCCGCACACCGGGTTCGAGCGGCTGCTCGCCGGCCGCACGCTGGTGCTGCTCGACACCGGTGCGCCGCCGCCGGCCGGGCTGGACCGCACCGCCCATGCCGGCACCCTGTCGATGGAGGTCTCCGTCAACAAGGAGCGGCTGATCGTCAATTGCGGCAGCCACCCGTCGCAGCGCGGTCCCTGGCGCGCGGCGCTGGCCGGGACATCGGCGCATTCGACCATGGTGGTCGCCGACACCAACTCGTCGGAAGTGCTGGAGAAGGGCGGGCTGGGCCGGCGGCCGACGAATGTCAGCTGCGAAAGGCAGGAATCGGACGGCGCCATGCTGGTGGTCGCCAGCCACAACGGCTACAGCAAGGGCTTCGGCCTGCTGCACCGCCGCCGCGTCTATCTGGCCGACAATGGCGAGGACCTGCGCGGCGAGGACACGCTGGAGCCGGTGATCGGCGCCACGCCGCAGCCGCAGCCCTACGCCATCCGCTTCCACCTGCATCCGAACGTCGAGGTCATCCCGGTCCAGGGGCAGGGCGATGGCCGCAGCGACCAGGTGCTTCTGCGCCTGCCCAGCGGCAATGCCTGGCGTATGCGGGTGACCGGCGCCGTGCTGGAGGTGGCGGAGAGCGTCTATCTCGGCAGCGGGGACGAACCGCGCCGCACCCGGCAGATCATGATGCAGGGACAATGCGGACCCGAGGGGCTGACCGTGAAATGGGCCTTGCGCCGCGAGCGCAAGGCGGCGTAAATCGCGCCCATCCGCGGTGGCCGGGCCTGTTTCCTTCGGGGGAGGGCGTGGAAACACGGATGAACACGGGATTTTGGGCACGGACGACCACGGGACTCGTCTTGCCGTGCTTATCCATGTCCGTCCGCGCCGGCATCTTGCGGGCGGGCGGGCGGGGATAAGCACGGTTGAACGGCATTTCCGTGGCCGTCCGTGCTTTTCTTCTTCCGTGCTTGTCCGGGTCTCCCCGGTTGCTCGCGGCTAAACGCACCACCCGCAGCGATCAGGATGACGCCATGAGCCCGCCCAAAGCCAACCACGCCCCCGCTCCCGACAAGGTCCGCATCGCCCGCGCCCTGATTTCCGTGTCCGACAAGGCCGGTCTGGTCGAGCTGGGCAAGGCGCTCGCCGCCCGCGGTGTCGAGATCCTGTCGACCGGCGGCTCGGCCCAGCGTCTGGCCGAGGCCGGCGTTCCGGTGAAGGAGGTCTCCGACCACACCGGCTTCCCGGAGATCATGGACGGCCGCGTCAAGACTCTGCATCCGCGCGTGCATGGCGGCATCCTGGCCCGCCGCGACATCCATGCCGACGCGATGGCCCAGCACGACATCCCCGGCATCGATCTGGTGGTGGTCAACCTCTATCCGTTTGAGGCGACGGTCGCCAAGGGCGCGGCCTATGACGACTGCGTCGAGAACATCGACATCGGCGGGCCGGCGATGATCCGCGCCGCCGCCAAGAACCACGACTTCGTCGCCATCGTCACCGAGCCGTCCGATTACGAGGCGGTGATGGACGAACTGGCGACCCATGACGGCTGCGTCACCCTGGCCCTGCGCCGCAAGCTGGCCCAGCGCGCCTATGCCCGCACCGCCGCCTATGACGCCGCCATCTCCACCTGGCTGGCCGGCCAGCTGGGCGAGACCTTCCCGCCGCGCACCACCCTGTCGGGCGCGCTGGCCCAGACCCTGCGCTATGGCGAGAACCCGCACCAGCAGGCGGCCTTCTACGTCACCGGCGAGAAGCGTCCGGGCGTCGCCACCGCCGTGCAGCTTCAGGGCAAGGAGCTGTCCTACAACAACCTGAACGACACCGACGCCGCCTTCGAGCTGGTCGCCGAGTTCGAGCAGCCGGCCGTCGCCATCATCAAGCACGCCAACCCCTGCGGCGTGGCGCAAGGGTCCAACCTGCTGGAGGCCTACAAGTCGGCCCTGCTGTGCGATCCGGTCAGCGCCTTCGGCGGCATCATCGCCGTCAACCGCAGCCTGGACGCCGAGACGGCCGAGGAGATCTCCAAGCTGTTCGCCGAGGTGGTGATCGCCCCGGACGCCGACGAGGCCGCCCGCGCGCTGCTGGCGACCAAGAAGAACCTGCGCGTGCTGCTGACCAAGGACGTGCCGAACCCGGCCGAGCCCGGCATGATGATCAAGCAGCTGTCCGGCGGGTTCCTGCTGCAGAACCGCGACAACGGCCGCATCAGCCCGGCCGAGCTGAAGGTCGTCACCAAGCGGGCGCCGACCGAACAGGAACTGGCCGACCTGCTCTTCGCCTTCCGCGTCGCCAAGCACGTCAAGTCGAACGCCATCGTCTATGCCAAGAACGGCGCCACGGTGGGCGTCGGCGCCGGCCAGATGAGCCGCGTCGATTCGGCCCGCATCGCCGCCATCAAGTCGGCTGAAGCCGCCAAGGCCGCCGGGCTGCCGGAGGCGCTGACCAAGGGTTCGGTGGTTGCGTCCGACGCCTTCTTCCCCTTCGCGGACGGCCTGCTGGCCGCGGCGGAAGCGGGTGTGACGGCGGTGATCCAGCCGGGCGGCTCGATCCGCGACAACGACGTCATCGCCGCCGCGGACGAGAAGGGGCTGGCGATGGTGCTGACCGGAATGCGGCATTTCCGGCATTGAGCATGGTGGGGGGCGCTTAGTTTTTGCCCCCTCCCTAACCCTCCCCCGCTGCGCGGGAGAGGGGACTGCCGCCGCTTTGCATTTTCGTTACGCTCACAAGCATCCTACCCTCTCTCCCGCGAAGCGGGGGAGGGATGGGGAGGGGGCAGTAAGTCTCACGCCTCCGCCAGCAGGTCGTCGGAATCCTCGACCCGCTTCAGCATCGACTGCCGCAGCTTCAGCAGCGCCCGATGCTCCAGCTGGCGCACGCGCTCCTTGCTGACGCCCAGCTCGCGGCCGAGCTCCTCCAGCGTGGCGCCTTCCTCGCGCAGGCGGCGTTCGCGGATGATGGTGCGTTCCCGCGGGCTCAGTTCGCCGAGCGCCTCCGCCAGCCATTGCGAGCGCGTGTTGGCGTCGCGCATGCCGATCACGACGTCCTCGGGCGAGGGGCGCTGGTCGGCCAGGAAATCCTGCCAGTCGTCGTCGGAGCCGTCGGCGACCGGCGTGTTCAGCGACTGGTCGGCTCCGGACAGGCGCATCTCCATCGCCTCGACCTCCGAAACCTCGACCTTCAGTTCGCCGGCGATCCACTCGCGGCCTTCCCTGGTCAGCGGCGCGCCGCTGCCATTCTGGGTGGCGCTGTCGATCTTGGCGCGCAGGCGGCGCAGGTTGAAGAACAGCGATTTCTGCGCAGCGGTGGTGCCGGTCCGCACGATCGACCAGTTGCGCAGGATATAGTCCTGCATGGCCGAGCGGATCCACCAGGCGGCGTAGGTGGAGAAACGCACCTCGCGGTCGGGCTCGAAGCGGCTGGCCGCCTGCATCAGGCCGACATTGCCCTCCTGGACGAGATCGCCCATCGGCAGGCCGTAATTGCGGAAGCGCGACGCGGTGGCCACCACCAGACGGGTGTAGGCCCGGACCAGCTGATGCAGGGCGCGTTCGTCGTTGCCCTCGCGCCATTTTCGGGCGAGGTCGAATTCATGGTCGCGCGACAGCAACGGTTCGCGCATGGATGCCTTGATGAAGCTCAGATTGGCACGCTGAGTCTCCGGATCGTCGATGTAAGCCATCCGTCCCTTCCTTCCCGTCTGGGCGGCATCGTGTTCCTTCGCATATCCCCGCACTATCGGGTCTTCGCCGCTTTGCCGCCTGCCCCCGGTCGATGCCGTCGGGTTGGACAACAAGCATGAGCGCGCCCTGTTGCGGAATCATACGCAGGTGCAGGGACAGCGGATCACAAAGGATGGACGATTTTTGCCGGAGGCCTATTCCATGGCAGTCCGGAGGATGATGGGGGTGCTGCACGGGGACAGGTCGGATGGGCGGAAGGTCTGGGCTGGACCCAAGTGTGGGTCACACCTGGAAAAGGTCCAGCATTTCGCCGAAAGAATCGAAGCAGGCGCAGACGAGGTGCCCACCACGGCCGCAGCCGCCGTCCAGCGTCACCGTCACCGGTCCGACATCCACGCTGGGGTCCTCGGGGGACCAGAGAGGGTTGTGGCCGCGCACGAGGCGGCGGAATCCGCCATAGGGCCGGTCCAGCCGGGCGAAGGCGCCGCCGCCCCACCAGAAGGCATCGCCCTGGCCGGTCAGCGGACGCCGCGGGTCGATGCCGGCGCTGACCAGAAGCAGACTGCCGTCCCGGTTGCCGGCGCCGGGAGTGCCGTCATCCGCCCCGTCGCCGGCCGGGCTTCCAATCGGGCTTCCGACTTGGCCGCCGGTGTAGGCGGCGCGGCGCAGGGCGTTGAACAGCGCCTCATGTCCGGGATGGGCAGCCATCGACTGGCGCAGTTCGCGCGTCCAGCGGCCGAGCATCACGGCGCCGCCGCGTGCCGCCGCCATGCCCGCCTCCAGGTTGCCGCCATAGGCCGCCAGCGTCGGGGCCACGCCCTGGCGCAGCATCCAGTCCAGGACGGCGCGGGGATCGGGGGCGAAGTGGAGTTGCTGCAACTTCTGCCACATCTCCTCCTGCTGGCCGCGGAGATAGACGATGTCCGACGCGATCATGCCGGGCATCGCCAGCAGCGCGATGCGGAAGGCCAGCAACCGGTCGATGGTCTCCACCACCCGGTCGCCGAAGCCGATCATGTTGCCGAGATAAACCAGCCGGTCGCCGGGGCGGAAGCGCTGGGCGATGGCATGGTGGATCACATCCAGCCGGTCGGGCTGGGCATGGATCGCGCCGACGGCCCAGACGCGGCGTGGACGGCCGAGCGACGCGAAGCGGCTGTCGTCCTCGACGGCGGCGACGATGGTCCCGGCATGGCGGGCGGGATGACCAAGGCGCGGCGGCAGACCCAAACTCGATCCCCTTCGACGTCGTTCGCGAAGCCGCCATCAGCGGCCCGTCCGGCGGTGCCGGCAGACGCCGGTCCGGAAGGCGGCGGGGAGTTTAGGCGTGTCATGCCGCCGAAACAAAGGTGAAAAAACGAGACGGGCGCGCGGCTTGAGGTAGCAGCCGCGCGCCCGTTCGTGTCACGGACGGATTTTTGGGACGTGTCCCGGCCCGGCGTCAGGCCGCCTTGGACAGCACCGACTCCAGACGCTCCGTCGCCTTGGTCTCGTCGATCTTCTCGACGGCGGCCAGTTCGCGGGCCAGACGCTCCAGGGCGGCCTGATAGATCTGGCGCTCGCTGTAGGACTGGTCGGACTGGTCGGCGCCGCGGTACAGGTCGCGCACCACCTCGGCGATGGACACCGGGTCGCCGGAGTTGATCTTGGCCTCATACTCCTGGGCGCGGCGGCTCCACATCGTGCGGCGGACGCGCGAACGGCCCTGCAGGGTCTCCAGCGCGACCTTGATGCGGTCCTTGGAGGACAGGCGGCGCAGGCCGGCGTTGCGGGCCTTGGTGACGGGAACCTTGAGCGTCATGCGCTCTTTCTCGAACGTGATCGCGTAGAGTTGAACCTCGAGTCCGGCGATGCTGTGGGTCTCGATCCCTTCGACCCGACCGACGCCATGAGCCGGATAAACGACGAAGTCACCGGCTTCGAAGTCAAGCTTGTTCGACATTTGGATTGGCTCTCACTTCTCGCGATCACGCCATTTTGCCGCCCCGGTGGAAGGGACGAAAAAGGACCCCGGACAGTTATGGCGCCGTGGGGATGGGGCCCATCCACGACGATCACAAAAGCCACAGGTCCTTGAGCGAAGGAAAAACCGGCAATGGCGCGTAGGCCGGCTCCGGGCGCGTATTATAGCGATGTTACGCCCGAGTTACAAAGGGAACGCGCAATCACCCGGGCGGAAATCGTCATCGCCCGGCCATGGCCGACCCGTCGATTTTGCATGGCAACATCAACGGGCGCAATCGGTTGATGCGGCCCGACTCGGAAGAGTCGCGGCTGTTCCCCCTTGGGGATGCCCGGCGGGCCGGGCCGCATCCGCTGGTTCGGTCTCAGCCCGCCTTGGGGGAGAAGAACTTCTCGAACTTGCCGTCCACGCCCTTGAACTCGTCGGCATCCGCCGGCGCGTCCTTCTTGCGGGTGATGTTCGGCCATTGGCCCGAATAGTCGCGGTTCAGCTCCAGCCACTTGGTCGCGCGGTCGTCGGTGTCGGGGACGATCGCCTCGGCCGGGCATTCCGGCTCGCACACGCCGCAGTCGATGCACTCGTCGGGGTGGATGACCAGCATGTTCTCACCCTCGTAGAAGCAATCCACGGGGCAGACTTCGACGCAGTCGGTGTACTTGCACTTGATGCAGCCGTCGGTGACGACGTAGGGCATGATCTCTTCTCCGCTGTTCCGGCCCGCGGTGTCGGCCGCGCGTCGCTGTTCCGGTATCGCCCATCAGGGCGATCGAAGCCGTTTCCAAATGGCCGCGCGCGTGGCACCGGGCCGGATGGCCAACCCGCGCCTGCCTAGCACGCCGCCGACAAGCCGTTCAACCCTGCGCGTGATGTGGGTGACCCTGTCGCAGCTTTTGCCGGGGCGCCGTCCGATACCGCCGCCAGGAAGGCGCGCAGGCTGCCCGTCTCGATGGCGTCGGCGCGGCGGACGAACTGCGTGGGCATCCGGGCCAGCGCGTCGGGCAACGGCCGGGCCGCCAGCAACTCGCGCCAGGGATCGCGCTCCACCACCGACCGCGGCATCACCGTCACCCCCATGCCGGCGCCGACGCAGCCCAGGATGGCGTCGAGCGCGCCGAACTCCATGATGCGGAAGGGCACGCGCCCGGCCTCGCGCATCGCCATCTCGGCCCGGCCGCGATAGGCGCAGGCGCGGCCGAAGACGATCAGGGTGCGCCGCGCGCTGTCGGTGGTCAGGCCGGCGGCGGGTTCGGCCAGAACCAGCTCCTCGTCGAAGATGCGCCGCGCGGTCAAGTCGGGGTGCTCCACCTCGCCGCCGACGAAGGCCCCGTCCAGCCGCCCGGCAAGCACCTCGGCCAGCAGGGTCTCGGTCGGGCCGGGGGCGATGGTCAGCTCCACGTCGGGATGGTCGCGGTGGAAGCGGGCCAGGATCGGCGGCAAGCGCACCGCGGCGGTCGATTCCATGCTGCCCACCGCCAGCCGCCCGCCGCGCCCGGCGGCTTCCGCCACCGCGTCGCGGGCCTGGGCGACCAGCCGCAGCACCCGGTCGGCATAGCCGGCCAGCACCCGCCCGGCCGGCGTCGGCTCCATCCCGCGGCTGAGCCGCAGGAACAGATCGACGCCCAAATCCTCCTCCAGCCGCTTGACCCGCGCGGTGACGTTGGACTGCACGCAGTTCAGCGCCTCTGCCGCCCGGCTGACGCTGCCGGTATCGGCCACCGCCTTCACCACCCGCAAACCGGCGAGATCCATCGCGACGCCTCCTGCCCGCTGCCGCCATGCCCCAGTCCAACGCATGGCACCCATCACTCGAAGTGGAGCTTAGCATCAGAACAATTCATTGGAAATGAGGGTGATGCCGCAGCCATGATGAGCGATCGAATCAATCGCCCGGCCGAACTGTTCGCATCCGCCGAGCGGTTTCCGTCACATGAGCCGGCCGAAAAGCGAGAGGGCGTGGATCATGGTTCGGGTGCTGGTCGGCGGCGTGATCGGGCTTGCCATCGCGATGGGGGTTGCGCGCTTCGCCTTCACCCCGATCCTGCCGGCGATGCAGGCGGCCACCGGGCTGGGGGCCGACGGCGCCGGACTGCTCGCCTCGCTGAACTATCTGGGATATTTCGTCGGCGCGCTGGGGATGGGGCTCGTGCCGCACGGCGCCTTGCGCACCGCCGTGTTCCGGCTGTCGCTGCTGCTCAGCATCGTCACCACCGCGGCGATGGGGCTCGACCTGGGCGACGCCGGGCAGGCGATGCCGGTCTGGCTGGTCCTGCGCTTCCTCTCGGGGGTGTCGAGCGCCGGCATCTTCATCCTGGGCGTCGCCATGGTGCTGGACACGCTGGCGCGCCAGGGCGGGGAACGCTTCGCCGGCTGGCTCTACACCGGGGTCGGGCTCGGCATCGCGTCGTCGGGGCTGTTCGTGGCGCTGTTCGGCGGGCGGTTGGGCTGGGGCGGCGACTGGCTGGCTCTGGCGGCGATCTGCGCGGTGCTGGGGCTGCTGCCCGGCCTCTGGGTGCGCGATCCGCTGCCGCAGCCGCAAGCCGCCGCTGCCGGGATGGCGGGGAGCGGCACCGCGGCGCGGGCGGGCGGCCTGTCGGCGCCGCTTCTGCTGCTGACGCTGGCCTATTTCCTGGAGGGCGGCGGCTACATCGTGTCGGCCACCTTCCTGGTGTCGATCCTGAAGACCGATCCCGGCACCGCCGCGGTGGGGGAGGCCGCCTGGATGGTGGCCGGGCTGGGGGCGATCGGTGCCGGGGTGTTCTGGGCCGCGGTCGCCCGGCGGACCGGCAGCTGGTGGTCGCTGATCCTGGCGCACCTGACGCAGGCGGTCGCCATCCTGCTGCCGATGACCGGTTCGCCGACGGTCGCCGTCATCTCCGCCCTGCTGTTCGGCGGCACCTTCATCGGCATCGTGTCGCAGGCCTTCGCGCTGGGTCGGCAGCTGTCGGCCGGCGCATCGGCCAAGGTGGTGGGGGCGCTGACCGCCGCTTACGGGCTGGGCCAGATCATCGGTCCGCTGCCGGCCGGGCTGGTGGTGACGCACACCGGCAGCTTCAATGCCGCGCTGCTGGGGGCCGCCGCCGCCGTGCTGCTCGGCGCGCTGCTGCTGGCGGCGGGCATGGTGATCGCCGGGCGGCGGTCGCCGGCCGCGTCGGCGCTGGCAACCCCCAATGCCCGACCTAATAATTCGTAAGTATTCGTAAGGTTGGCCTGCGACAATCGGCGCAGCCGCCGCAGCATAACCGCTGTTCTCCCGGATCGTCTGCTTTGGATACAGTCTGGCGCACAACAACCAGACCGCGGGGGATTTCATGAAACGCAAGCTGGTTCCCGACGTCGTGAAGGCGCAGGAACTGATCCTGGTGCCGGAGGACACCTCCGTCGCCACCGTGTCGAAGATGATGGCCGACAAGAACATCGGTGCGGTGCTGGTGGTCAACCATGGCGCTCTGATCGGCATCGTCACCGAGCGCGACCTGAACAACAAGGTGCTGTCGAAGGATCTCGACCCGTCGGCGGTGGAGGTTGCGGCGGTGATGACCCGCAACCCGGACAGCCTGCCGCCCGATGCCGACGCGGTCGATGCGCTGAAGCTGATGCACGACAAGCATTACCGCCACCTGCCCATCACCCAGGGCAAGCGCGCGGTCGGCATCGTGTCGATCCGCGACCTGTTCAAGGTCGCCTACGAGCACATGATGGCCGAACGCGCCGAGGCGTAACGGGGGAAGGGGGCGCGCCGGGCAAGGCGCCCCCCCCGGCCCTCAATGCTTGGCGGTCGCCTTGCGCTTCGCCAGCAGGTTCAGCGCCTCCACCAGGGTGGAGAAGGCGATGGCGAAGTACAGGTAGCCCTTGGGGATGTGGAAGCCCAGACCGTCCGCCACCAGCGCCACACCGACCAGCAGCAGGAAGGACAGCGCCAGCATCTTCACCGTGACGTGGCGGTTGACGAAGTCGCCGACCGGGCCGGAGGCGAACAACATCACCGCCATGGCGATGACGACGGCCGCGACCATCACCGGCAGATGGTCGGACATGCCGACGGCGGTGATGACGCTGTCGAGCGAGAAGACGATGTCCAGGAACATGATCTGGACCACCACCGAGGTGAAGGTGGCGTGTTTCGGCGCCGTGCCCCCCTCCTCATGGCCTTCGACGGTGTGGTGGATTTCCAGCGTTCCCTTGGCCAGCAGGAACAGGCCGCCCAGCACCAGGATCAGGTCGCGCCCCGACACGTCCCATCCGGCGACCGTGAACAGCGGCTGGGTCAGCTGTGCCACCCAGGCGATGGAGGCGAGCAGTGCCAGGCGTGTCAGCAGCGCCAGCGCCAGACCGATCTGGCGGGCGCGCTGCTGCTGTTCGGGCGGCAGCTTCGACGCCATGATCGAGATGAAGATGATGTTGTCGATGCCCAGCACGATTTCCAACGCGGTCAACGTCAGAAGGCTGGCCCAGACATTCGGGTCTGCAAGCAGGTCGAGCATGAAGAAGCGGGGCTCCGGCGGTCGGTTGACGCAGTCAGGGGATCGGACGCCTGCAATGCAAGGCGCCAGCGTGACCGCGCGCAAATGATGTCGCCTCCCGCCACCTGCAAGAGGAGCGGGAGCGATTTGGCCGGAGGAATTCGGTCATGGCCGCTCCGGCAGAGATGGGATGCCGGGAAGCGGGTGCAAGAGGGCGGGTCGGGGGACGGATCAGGAGCCGAAGGCCCGGCGCCCCCAGGCCGCCGGATCCGTCCGGCCGGTCTCCGTCCGGCCGTTGTCTGCCCTGCCAGCCTCGATCCAGGGAGCCCAGGCGCGGCGGCGCACCGCCATCTGCAGGCGGCAATCCTGCGAGCAGTAGCGCGGCGCCGGGCCACGCGCGGACGTGCGGACGAACGGCCTGCCGCAGCAGGCGCAATAGAGGGTGGTCATGGGCGTTTCCTCCGAAACGGGCGGCCGTTTGCCGGCCTTGCCCCCGCGCCGCGGGATTGAACGTCCCCGCGGTCTTGCTGATGCGTTGGTTGTATTGTGTCCAGAGGTTGCAGGCGCGGCCAGCCTTCAAAAGGCATAAGCCGCGGGGGCGGATAGGATTCGGCGTAGAAAATCCGAGCAGAGGCAGTTGCTTACAGGATCGTGCGCGTCAATTCGCCGCGTCGTGCCCACCGGTGGCGGCAATGGCGTTTTTCACCTTCGGCGACTTTCGACGAAAGCCCGACAGGCCTATGCATTCCATTCGATCGGGCGCCCGGAAAGACAGGATGCGCTGCTATCGCAGCCCCGCACGCGCCGGCTGGAACCGGCTCTCGGGCTCGCCGTGCCGAGGCTTATGCGGTTGAGGTTATCGGCATGGATGTCCGGTCATGGTATTTGTTGGGGGCGCGAACTTTGCGTGCCGGGTGCGGAACCCGCGGGGGCGGGGGCGGGTTCTTCCCTTGCGGGCATTCGCGCGTCAGGCGCGGGAACCGACAGATCGGGGGGACTTGCGATGATCGACGCCATCCGCACACGCCGGCGCAACCTTGCCGAAGACCTCCCGCCGGGCGGTTCAGGCAGCAGCGTCCCCATCGATTTCCAGCGGCTGGAGCGGCTGCGCCGGCTGTCCCGGCTGATGGACAGCCGCTGGCGCATTCCCTTCACCCGCATCCCCATCGGTCTGGACGGAATCGCCAGCATCGTGCCGGTGGCGGGGGATACCGCGACCGCCGTGGTCTCGGCCTACATCATCATGGAAGCGGCCCGCTTCGACCTGCCCAGGGCGCTTCTGGCCCGCATGGCCTTCAACGTCGCGCTCGACTGGGCGGCGGGGTCGATCCCGGTGGTGGGGACCGTCTTCGACATCGCCTTCAAGGCCAACCGGGCCAATTTGAACCTGCTGCACGAGCATCTGGAGCAGCGTCTGGCCGCAGCCGCGGCGAAGCGCTGACAAGGACCGTTCCTGCGATCTTGACGTGGATCAAGGCGGGGGTGGGGTGGCTGCGGCACTCTGTCGCTCATGAACGCCATCACCGCCCTGGCCGTGAAGCCGGCCCCCGCCCCGTCCCATTCCCATGGTGTCGCCCACGGTGCCGCCCATGGGGTCGATGCCGCGCTGCTCGCCAAGTATGACGGGCTGCGGGTGCCGCGTTACACCAGCTATCCGACCGCGCCGCACTTCACGCCCGAGGTGAACGGCGAGGTCTATGGCGGCTGGCTGGAAGCCATCGATCCCGCGCGCTCCGGATCGCTCTACCTGCATGTGCCCTTCTGCCAGAAGATGTGCTGGTACTGCGGCTGCCACACCAAGATCGTCGCGCGCTACGCCCCGATCGCCGAGTATCTCGGCCATATGCGGCGCGAGATCGCCATGGTGGCCGACCGCATTCCCGGCCGGCTGGCGGTTCGCCACATCCATTTCGGCGGCGGCACCCCGACCATGATGGCGCCCGACGATTTCGAGGCGATGATCGCGCTGCTGCGCACCCGCTTCGACGTCGCCGCCGATGCCGAACTGGCGGTGGAGATCGACCCCCGCGCCCTGACGGCGGAGATGGCGGCGGCGCTGGGCCGCGCCGGGGTCAACCGCGCCTCGCTGGGCGTGCAGGATTTCGACGGGACGGTGCAGGAGGCGATCAACCGCGTCCAGCCGCGCGCCGTGACCGAACAGGCGCTGGCCTGGCTGAAGGAGGCCGGCATCGCCAGCGTCAACCTCGACCTGATGTATGGTCTGCCGCACCAGTCGGTGGAAAGCGTCACCCGCTCCGCCGAGATCGCGCTGGAGATGGCGCCCGACCGGCTGTCGGTCTTCGGCTACGCCCATGTGCCGTGGATGAAGACCCACCAGAAGAAGATCGACGAATCCGTGCTGGCCGACTCGCTCGGCCGCTGGGAGCAGTTCGCCGCCATCGGCGACACGCTGGCCGCCGCCGGCTACAGCGCCATCGGTCTCGACCATTTCGCCCGCCCCGGCGACGAGCTGGCGGTGCAGCAGGAGGAAGGGCGGCTGGGCCGCAACTTCCAGGGCTACACCACCGACGACGCCGAGGTTCTGCTGGGCTTCGGCTCCTCCTCCATCGGCGCGCTGCCGCAGGGCTATGTGCAGAACGCCGTGCCTTTCGACCACTATGCCGCCGCCGTCGAGGAGGGCCGCCTGCCCACCGGCAAGGGCATCGCGCTGACCCGGGACGACACGGTGCGGCGCGACCTGATCATGCGGCTGATGTGCGACCTGTCGGTCGACACCGCCGCCATCGCCCGTGCCCACGGGTTGGCCGAGTCCGCCTTCGACGCCGAACTGGAGGGCATGGCCGATCTGGTCGCCGACGGCGTCGCGGTGGTGGAGGGGCGCCGCGTCCATGTGCCGGAGAGCGCCCGTCCCCTGATGCGCATCGTGGCTGCCCGCTTCGACACCCACCTGTCCAAGGGCGCCGGCCGGCATAGTCGGGCGGTTTGAGGGGCGGGCGGTTTGAGGGCCGGGCGGTTTGAGGGCCGGGCGGTCTGAGGCGGCCCGCGTTCCGGGGAGCGCGCTTCAAAAAGAAAAGGCGGCCGGCGCCACCCGCCGACCGCCTTCTCCCGTGCCGCGCATCCGAACCCACACGTTTACGCGGCAACCTCGTTGATGCCCTGCATCAAAGTCCGCAGCATGTCGCCGCTGAGGCGGTTGGAGGTCACGCCGCCTTTCTGCTGCGCGGTCCCGCCATAGGCGGCCATCTTCTCTTCTTCCGAGACATAGCCGTCCTGGTTGGTGTCCAGCGGATCGTAGCTGGTCGTGCCGCCCGCAGACGCCGAGGCGGTGCCGCCCGACGACGATGAAGAGGTCGATGACGTCGACGAGGTCGTTGCCGTCGATGACGTGCTGCTGTCCGAACCGCTTGCCGAGCGGCTGTCGTTCGCGGGCGGCGGCGGTGGCGGCGGACGGTTGGCTTCCGCCTCTTCCAGTGCGCTGGTCAGTTCGTCTTCCGAGATCGTGCCGTCCTCGTCGCTGTCGAGGCTGCTGAACAGCTCAGAGGCGTCGGTGTCGGTCTGGCCGGCGGAGGTCAGGGCGGAGGACAGCTCATCGGCGCTGACACCGCCGCTGCTGTCGCTGTCCAGGCTGGAATAGAGGTTCTGCGCGAACTGCTGCCGCATCGCGCCCGCCTGCTCCTGTGCCGCCAGCAGGGCGCTGCCGCTGCCATAGTCGAACTGGCTGGAGAAGGAACTGAACTCCGTCGCGCTGAGCGATCCGTCGCTGTCGCTGTCCAGGCTTTTGACCAGGCTGTCGACCGCTGAGGACAGCTTGGAACTGTCCGATGCGGCCGAGGTCTCGCCGAGCGCGCTCAGCAGTTCGTCCGTCGTCAGCGACGAGTCGCTGTTGGCGTCGGCCTTGGAGAAGAATTTCTGCAGCGTCGCGGCGCTGCCGGAACTGCCGAGGGAGGAAATCATGGCCCGATGCCCCCTTGATTTGCCGGCGTAATCCGCCGTCGTGAAGGATTGCCGTCTTGGCGCGGACGGTCTCCGGCCGGGCCGGCGGGCTCGTCTCGGGCGTCTCGACGATCAAGATACGCGGGCCGGCGGGGACTCCTGCGCAGGGGGGCTGCGGCGAAACAGGCAATTTCACTAAGAATTTTCGATACCGGCCCCGCCTCTTCGATCCGGCCGGTCCAAAAAGCGCATAGCGATCCCGGTTGCACTGCGGTGGCGAAAAGGAGCCTGCCTCCTGTATGGTCGCGCCGAAGGCCCCGCAGGCCTTTTCCTGCCTTCACTCTGCCCCCTTCAAGGTGAGCGATGATCCGGCGTTTGCGTACCCTTCCGCTGATGGTGGCCCTGGTCACGCTGACGGTTCCCGGCTGCATGCCGTACCAGCGCATTCCCAACCCGCCGACCGTGCGCACCGCGCCCGATACCGGGGCCGGGCTGGAGCCCATGTATGGGGAATGGCAGGTGGACAGACCGACACCGGTCTATGCAAAGCCCGCCGCCGGGTCGGGTGTCGTCGCCACGCTGGGCGCCGGGCAAGCGGTCAGCACGCTGGGCCGGGTGCGCAACAGCGATTGGGTCGCGGTGAAGGCCGGCGGCTCCACCGCCTATGTCCGGCTGCATCTGTTGAGCCTGAAGGGCAACACGCCGCGCGGCAGCCGCGGAACCTCCACCACCCTGGAAAAGCCCGTCGACAATGCGGGTCCGACCATCAAGGCCGCACCGCGCGGCAAGATCGGCGCCACCCCCATCGCCAACTGACCTTTCCGGCTCATCCGGTCTCAGGACAAGACAGGAGTCTCGGACTCCCCCTCGGCAAGGCCCCGTGATAGAACATATCAGGAACATATGCCTGTCGAGCGGAGCCGAGTCATGTCCACCCTGCCATCCCCCTCCGTGCCAGCGGACTCTGCGCCGCGCGACCGTGCCGGCGTGCTGGCCGACCTGCGCGCGCGCATCCGGCGGATCGAGGGGGCGGGAGGGGAGGGCGGGCGGACGCTGCCGTTCGGGGTGGAGGCGATCGACGCGCATCTGCCCGACGGCGGCCTGCCGCTGGGCTGCCTCCATGCGGTGACGGCAGAGGATCCGGGGGCGGGCACCGGCTTCGCCGCGACCCTGCTGGGCCGGTTGGCGACGCCGAAGGCACCGGCCTTGTGGATCCTGCGGGGGCGCGACCTCTATGCGCCGGGTCTGGCGGCCTATGGGCTGACGCCGGACCGGCTGGTGGCGGTGCGCGCGGTGCGGGCGGTGGACGCGCTGTGGGCGATGGAGGAGGCGCTGCGCTGCTCCGCCCTGTCGGCGGTGCTGGGCGAGTTGGAGGGGCTGGACCTCACCGCCAGCCGGCGGCTGCAGCTGGCCGCCGAGTCGTCGGGGGTGACCGGTTTCCTGCTGGGTCTCGGCGCAGGCATGCCGGGCCGCCGGGGCGGAAGGCCGGACGGGCTCAGTGCCGCGGTGACGCGATGGCGGCTGGATGCCGCACCCAGCCGGGATGAGGAGGAGGACGAAGCTCCGCGCCCGGCCGGAGGCCTGCCGGGATTGGGAGCGCCGCGCTGGTCCGTCGCGCTGGAACGCTGCCGTGGCGGCCGTCCGGGCCGCTGGACCCTCGTCTGCGACGAGGAAGGCTGGCGCGATGCCGGGAACCCCAAGGCGGCAAACCAGTGGCGGATGTCCGACATCCGACAGTCAGGCCGGGAAAGCGGCCTGTCGGATCACCGCCCGGCTGCCGCCGGCCGGTGAGTGCCGTCAGGAGCTGCCGCTCAGTAGTCGGTGGCCCAGTCGGGCTCGCGGCGGGCGGCCTGTTCCGAGTCGTCCGGCTCGGTCATCCAGCGGGGATCGTCAGCGTCCAGCGGCGCGTAGAGCGGCAGCTGGCGGGCGAATTCCGCGCTTTCGGCATCGCGGCGCTGCTTCAGCAGGCGGTCGGCAAGGTGGGCGGGCAGCATGGCAGGTCTCCTTCTGAGCGCCGGATGGCACCGCGGATCGGCCTGACAAAGGCCGGTCCTGGCCCACCCGTCGTCCTGTTTGCCTGGATACTAACTACGCAAGTTCCAGGCCAGCTGTTAAGCGCGTCACACGAGGTCCATGACACACGACTAAGTCTCTACAAACGGTTTATACGAAGCCACTTCGAACCCAGATGAACCGGTATGACACGGGGTGTGTTGGGGGGATCTGTCGTACATGCCGTGGCGGCGGTCACCGTTCGGTCGGCAGCCGCCGCTCTGCGAGTGAGATGTGTTCCCTTCCGCGCCATTCCAACCCATATTCGCGGCCAATCCTCTTCAAGGAATGCGTACCTCCCATGCACAGCGCCCCCGCACCCGAGTCCTGCCCCACCTGCCTAAAGCCTAATCATCTGTGCATTTGCGAGGCAGTGCAGCCGATCGACAACGGCGTGTTCCTGCTGATCCTGCAGCACCCGCAGGAGAAGCGGGAGAATCTCGGCACCGCCCAGATCGCCCATCTGCAGTTCGCCAATTCGATGGTGAAGGTCGGGCTGAGCTGGCCGGGGCTGAAGCGCATCCTGGGGCGCGAGGTCGATCCCAAGCGCTGGGGCGTGCTGTATCTCGGCCCGGTGAAGGAGGGCGGCGCCCCGCGGGCCGAGGTGGCGGTGGTCGACAAGAACGGCCAGCCCCTGCGCGACAGCGCCGAGATCCTGGAGGAGCTGGAGGGCGTCATCGTCCTGGACGGCACCTGGAGCCAGGCCAAGACCCTGTGGTGGCGCAATGCCTGGCTGCTGAAGTGCCGCCGCATCGTGCTGAACCCGCAGTTCCGCTCGCTCTACGGGCAGGCGCGCAAGGAGCCGCGGCGCGACAGCGTCTCCACCCTGGAGGCCGGCGCCTTCCTGCTGTCGCGGCTGGAGGGCGATCAGGCGATCCTCGACACCGCGCTGAAGCCCTTCTCGCTGCTGCTGAAGAAGCTGCGTCAGCCCCGCCCGCGCCCTGCCGCGCAGCCCCCGCGCGACGATGCCGGCGGCGCTGCGGATGGCGAGGATGGCGGCGAGGGCGGCGGGGAGGACTGATCTCCTTCGGTGCATCTCCTTCGATCGGGCGTGCCGATGCAACGAACCGGCGGCTCGGCCGTTGACGATGGGTGAGAGGGCCGGGACCGAACCGGCCGCGACATCCATCAGAGCGAAGGAAGGAGACGCGCCGTGCGAGGCATCCTGCTGTGGCTGGTCGGCATTCCGATCCCGATCATCATCCTGCTGTACCTGTTCAACATTCTCTGACCCGATTCCCTTACTGGGCAGGCTTGCCTGCAAAAGGCACGCATACGAACGGTTGCCGGGTTGACGGGGGGGCGGCGCGGGGTGCCAAATGCGGGCCCCGACCCCGCGCTTCCCCCCTTATCCGCAATCGAACGAGAGAATGATGGCCAGCGATTTCGTTCCCTTCGGCCTGACCGTCTGCGGTCTCAGCGAGCTTTGCAATTTCGGCGGCGGCAAGGTCAGCCATGTGCTGTCCATCCTCGACCCCGAGATGACGGAGCCGAGCGACTTCGGCGATTACGGCGAGCATGAGCGGCTGGAACTGCGCTTCCACGACATCATCGAGCCGACCCGCGGCCAGATCGCGCCGGAACGCGCGGACGTGGAGCGCATCCTGGCCTTCGGCCGCGACCTGCTGGCCGAACCGGTGGACTGCCGCCATCTGCTGGTCCACTGCCATGCCGGCGTGTCGCGCTCCACCGCCGCCCTGACCATGATCCTGGCCCAGGCCCAGCCCGACCGCCCGGCCGCCGACGCGGTCGCCGCCGTGGTCGCCATCCGCGCCCAGACCTGGCCCAACCTGCGCATGACCGAATTCGCCGACGACATCCTCGGCCGCCGGGGCGAACTGGTCGCCGCCGTGCGCCAGCGCCATGTCACGCTGGGCAAGCAGCGCCCCGAACTGGTCCAGTTCATGATCGACAACGGCCGCATCCGCGAGGTCGAGGATCTGATCGACTGAGGAACCGGACGACTGGAAGGGGGGCCGGTCGCCGCTTTTCCCGTCTTTGCCTTACCGCAGCGGGTAGGTCACCACGTCGACCGAGGTTTCGGCCACCGTCCCGGCGATGTCCACGGCGGTGCCGGCAAGGTTGGCCGCACCGCTGGCCACGCCGGTGACGGCACCGCAGCCAGCCAGCGAACCGCCCAGCAGCAGCAGGAC
Source organism: Azospirillum humicireducens (assembly GCF_001639105.2). Taxonomy (NCBI): domain Bacteria; kingdom Pseudomonadati; phylum Pseudomonadota; class Alphaproteobacteria; order Rhodospirillales; family Azospirillaceae; genus Azospirillum; species Azospirillum humicireducens. The sequence goes on along the minus strand of NZ_CP015285.1, from coordinate 2,331,293 downwards.
GGCGACGGGGACAAGGCGGAGCCTGAGGGGGCGGCGGGACATGGCGTCCTCCAGGAACGAGAGCCCAAAAACGAAATCGGCGGGAATTGCAGCACGCAATCCCCACCGATTCGTTAATTCAGGCTTTTAGCGCAAAGACCGATTTGTCCCCGCCGCTCAGAACTCCTTCCAATCGTCGTCGTCGCTGACGCTGTGCTTCAGCACCGGGACCGCCGCCGCCGTGCCGCGCGCCGGGGCGTCGGTGCGGGCAGCGGGCTTGGCCGCGACATGGCCGTGGGCGGTGCCGGCGCCGCGGGCGGCAGGCTTCGCCGCCGGCTTGGCGGCCGTAGCGCGCGCCGGGGGCTGGTTGGAGGTCTGGGGCGGGGGGCGGCGGGTGGTCGGGGCGGAGTAGGCGCCGGTCATGGCGTGGGGTGCCGCGGCATAACCATAGCCGGCCGCCTGTTCGAACTTGAAGAAGCCGACCAGCGCCTTCAGATCGCCGGCCTGACCGCTCATCGCCTGGGCGGCGGCGGTGGTCTCCTCCACCAGGGCGGCGTTCTTCTGCGTCATCTCGTCCATGTTGGCGACCGTCGAGTTGATCTCGTCCAGCGCCGTCGCCTGCTCGGCCGAGGCCGAGGCCATCTCGGCGATCAGGGTCGCCACCTGCTGCACGCCCGACACGATGCCCTGCAATGCCTCGCCGGCCTTGCTGACCAGATCGACGCCGTCCTTGACCTGGGCGTCGCTGTCCAGGATCAGGCCCTTGATCTCCTTCGACGCCTGGGCGGAACGCTGGGCGAGCTGCCGCACCTCCTGCGCCACCACGGCGAAGCCGCGCCCGGCATCGCCGGCCCGCGCCGCCTCGACCGCCGCGTTCAGCGCCAAGAGGTTGGTCTGGAAGGCGATCTCGTCGATCACCCCGATGATGTCGGTGATCTTGCGGCTCGATTCCTCGATCCGGCGCATCGCCTCGATGGCCGATCCGGCGACGCCGCCGCCCGATTCGGCGGAGCTGCGGGCCTGGGTCGCCATCACGTTGGCACGCTGGGCGTTGTCGGCGTTGGAGCGCACGGTCGCCCCCAGCTCCTCCATGCTGGCTGCGGTCTCCTCCAGCGAGGAGGCCTGCTGCTCGGTGCGGTCGGCGAGGTCGGAGGAGCCGAGCGACACCTCGGCGGCGGCGGCGGCGATGGTCTCGGCCGCCTGGGTGATCTGCCCGACGATCTCGGCCAGCCGGGTGGAGGTGGCGTTGACGTCGGTCTTCACCCGCTCGAAGGCACCCTGGTAGTCGCGGGTGACGCGGCGGTTCAGGTCGCCCTGGGCCAGCGCGCTCAGCACCTCGCCCAGGTCGGCGATGACCGCCTCCACCGTGTCGGTCAGGCGGTTGATGCCTTCCGACATCGTCCTGTAGAAGCCGTCCTTGCCGGCCAGATCGATGCGGCGTTCCAGGTCGCCCTTCGACACGGCGTCGATCAGGCCGGCGATCTCCTCGCCGATGGCCTGTTCGCGGGCGCGCTGGGCCTCGGCGGTGCGGCGTTCGGCCTCCAGCCGTTCGCGCTCGGCCTCGTCCATCCGCTTCTTCTCGATGGCGTTCTCCTTGAACACCAGGACCGCCTTGGCCATGCGGCCGATCTCGTCGCGGTTCTCCAGGGCCGGGACGTCGACGGCGAGGTTGCCGGCTGCCAGTTCGGTCATGGTGCCCGTCATCTGGACCACCGGGCGGACGATGGAGCGCGCGGTGACCAGGGCGATCAGGATGCCGAGGGCGAAGGCGCCCACCGCCATGCCGATCAGCAGGGTGGAGGTGTTCTCCATATCGGTCTGCGCGCCGGTCAGCACCGTCTTGCGCGCATCGGACTGCGCGACGATGGTCTTGCCCGCGAGCGACGCGAACTCCTCCGCCTCCTTCGGCATGACGCCGAAGGCAAGCGACTGGGCGTCGCGGATGGCGGCGATCACACGCTTCAAGCTCTCCCGATAGCGGGCCGCAGTCTGCGCCGACTCCTCGGCGGACCGCTTCAGGGCCGGGTCGGTCAACCGGGCCGTCAGCGCGTCGAAGCTATTCAGAAAGCCATCCATGCGGTTTTGCGCCTCGTCGGCCCACTTGTCGGCGGGATCGGTCAGGAAGCGCTGCGCGCTGAGGCGGGCGAGGATCAGCGTTTCCAGGGCTTGGCCGGCATAGGCGGCGGTTTCGAAATCGCCGGCGGCGATGCTGTTGGCGATGACCTTGCTCAATCCCTCGCGCGCCTTGACGCCCTGCGGCATCATCTCGTCCGCCACCAGCCGGTCGCGCTGCTCGCGCAGCTTGACCAGCTGGGTGAAGTGGGCGCCATAGCTTTCGAGCTGTTCTATCATCCGTTCGATGTTGGCACGTCGGCCCGCATCCAACGTGGCATCCCGGCTGGCGCGCAGCATTTCGGTCAGCTTTTTCTGCTGCTGCTGAATCGGTGCGACGACTGCCGTGTTGCCGGTGAAGGAATAATTCAGCGCATTGCGCCGCATGTCCGAAAATGAACCGTCGATGTCGGAGAGCAGAAGCGAGTTGTCCGAGATCGAAGCGTAGCGATTGAAACCCGCTTCCAACGTCGATAGTGACCTGACGCCCAGCGCGGCCACCAGGACAAGGAGGGCGAGAATCAGAAGGAAACCCACCTGGATGCGGGTTCCCACCTTGAATCGGCCGGCGAAGCTGGCGTTCTGCATGGTCAAATGCCTTGGTCTGCGGTGCGAATCGAACGCGATACGCCCGGCAGGGTAGAGGAAGATGGTTTCCAGTCCGTTGCCATCGCGACAGGAAATGCACCGCAGGCTGTTCAGGGCAGCGCCAAAAACGTGCCAAAGCGGTGACATGCCCCTTTGACGATGCTGCACGGATCCCTAGGTTAGGTCGCCTGATCCCAATCCGTTGTGATGGCTGTTCGGAACGGCGCCATCTCCGGCACGATTTTCCGAACAATCCCCGAGACCTGAACAGACCGATGCGCCGCAGCCTTCCGCCAAGCCCCCCGGCCAGCCCCGATTCCAGCGCCTTCTCCCGTCCTTCCGGCGATCTGCGCGCGGCGATCCGCTCGCTCGCCCCCTATATCTGGCCGCAAGAGTCCCTGGAAACGCGGGCGCGGGTGGTGCTGGCGATGCTCCTGCTGGTGGGGGCGAAGGTCGCCAACGTCTATGTGCCGATCTTCTACAAGCATGCGGTGGACGCCCTGACGCCGGCCGGCGGGGCAGGAGCGGGGGCGGATGCGATCGTCGCCATCCCCCTGGGACTGATCGTCGCATACGGCCTTGCCCGCGTCACTTCGCTGGTCTTTGCCGAGCTGCGCGACGCCGTCTTCGCCACGGTGGCGCAACGGACCATCCGCAAGGTGGCGCTGTCGGTGTTCCGGCACCTGCACGCGCTGTCGCTGCGCTTCCACCTGGAACGCCAGACCGGCGGCCTGACCCGTTCGCTGGAGCGCGGCACCAGGGCCATCGAGTCGCTCTTGCGCTACACCCTGTTCTCCATCGTGCCGACGCTGGTGGAGATCGCCCTGGTCTGCGCCATCCTGTGGAAGCTGTTCAGCGTCTGGTTCGCGCTGGCCACCTTCGTCACGGTGATGGGCTACATCCTCTACACCTTCTTCGTGTCGGAATGGCGCATCAAGTTCCGCCGCCTGATGAACGACACCGACAGCAAGGCCAACACCAAGGCGATCGACAGCCTGCTGAACTACGAGACGGTCAAGTATTTCGGCAACGAGGAGCATGAGGCCCGCCGCTACGACGCCGCGCTGCAGAGCTACGAGAAGGCGGCGGTGCACAGCCAGCAGAGCCTGTCGCTGCTGAATGTCGGCCAGTCGGCGATCATCTCGCTGGGGCTGGCAGTGGTGATGGGCATGGCCGCCAAGGGCATCGTCGACGGCACGATGTCGCTGGGCGACTTCGTTCTGGTGAACACCTATCTGCTGCAGCTCTACCAGCCCCTGAATTTCTTCGGCGTCGTCTATCGCGAGATCAAGCAGTCGCTGATCGACATCGAATCGATGGTGACCCTGCTGGCGGTCGACCGCGAGGTGGCCGACTCCCCCCATGCCAAACCGTTGGAGATCGATGGGGCGGAACTGCGCTTCGAGGCCGTGGAGTTCGGCTATGACCCGCGGCGCGCGATCCTGAAGGATGTCAGCTTCACCGTGCCTGCCGGAAAGACCGTGGCCATCGTCGGTCCGTCGGGGGCCGGCAAGTCCACCATCAGCCGGCTGCTGTTCCGTTTCTACGACGTCAATGGCGGCCGGGTGCTGATCGACGGGCAGGACCTCCGCGACGTCACCCAGGCCTCGCTGCGGGCGTCCATCGGCATCGTCCCGCAGGACACCGTGCTGTTCAACGACACCGTCTTCTACAACATCGCCTATGGCCGCCCCGGCGCCAGCCCGGCGGAGGTGGAGCGGGCGGCGAGGCTAGCCCACATCCACGACTTCATCATGGCGCTGCCCGACGGCTACCAGACCACGGTGGGTGAACGCGGGCTGAAGCTGTCCGGCGGCGAGAAGCAGCGCGTCGCCATCGCCCGCACCATCCTGAAGGACCCGGCGATCCTGCTGTTCGACGAAGCGACCAGCGCGCTGGACACCCACACGGAGCGCGAAATCCAGGCCAACCTGCGCGAGGTCAGCCGCGGCCGCACCACGCTGGTGATCGCCCACCGGCTGTCCACCGTGATCGATGCCGACGAGATCCTGGTGCTGGAGGCCGGCCGGGTGATCGAGCGCGGCCGCCACGCCGACCTGCTGGCCGCCCGCGGCGCCTATGCCGCCCTGTGGGCGCGGCAGCAGGACTCCAGCCAGGGCTCGACCGGGGGGGCGGCGCCGCTGCCCGGCCTGCTGGCGCCGACCTGACCGGGGCGCGGGGGACGGGAGCGATGGGACCGGCAAGGCAGGCGCTGCGCGCCGCGACGCGGGAAAGCCACGAGCGGCTGGACAAGGCGGCGGTGCTGCAGCCGCTGGTCCGGCCGGACATCACGGCCGGCCAGTATGCCCGCGCGCTGGGCGTGCTCTATGGCTTCAACGCGCCGGTGGAGCGGGCGCTGGGAGAGGCGTCGGGCGCGGCGCGGCTGGCGCTGCTGCGCGAGGATCTGCAGGTGCTCGGCATCGATCCGGACGCGTTGCCGGAGATGGCCGGACTGCCGCCGCTGGACAGTGCGCCGGCCCGGCTGGCGGCGCGCTACGTCCTGGACGGCTCCGCCCATGGCGGGCGGGCGATGCTGCCGGGGATCACCCGTGCGCTGGGATATGACGCCCGGCGCGGTGCCCGCTTCCTGGCCTCGGACGGGCTGGACATGGCGGGCGCCTGGAAGGCTCTGATGCTGCGGCTGGAGGAGGAGCTTGCCGACCCTGCGGCGCTGGCCGCCGCCTGCGCCGCCGCCGCCGGGCTGTTCGCGGCGCTGGAGATGTGGACGGCGGAGCAGTGGAGGAAGGAGCGGAGGGGTTGAAACTGGCGTACAGGCCCATCCCTTGCTAGGGTGCCGCACCATCCTCATCCGGGTTCTGGAGACCGCTTTCCCATGACCGCGCCCGCCTCGCGCATCTATTGCTCCGTCGACACCACCGAGATCGACGCCGCCCGCCGCATCGCCGGGCAGGTGGCCGGGGCTGTCGGCGGCATCAAGCTGGGGCTGGAGTTCTTCATCGCCCAGGGGCCGGCCGGTGTCCGCGCCGTGGTGGGCGAGGACGGGCCGCCGCTGTTCCTCGACCTCAAGTTGCACGACATCCCCAACACCGTGGCCGGAGGCGTGCGCGCTGCGCTGCCGCTGAAGCCGGCCTTCATGACCATCCACAGCTCCGGCGGTCCGGCGATGATGCGGGCGGCGGCGGAGACGGCGGCCACGGCCGGCGCCGACCGGCCGAAGATCCTGGCCGTGACCGTGCTGACCAGCCTGGACGAGGACGATCTCGGCTCCGTCGGCCAGTCGGTGCCGGTGGCCGACCAGGTGGTGCGGCTGGCGACGCTCGCCAAGGCGTCTGGGGTGGACGGCGTTGTCTGCTCCCCTGCCGAGGTTGCGCTGGTGCGCGCGGCCTGCGGTCCCGACTTCATCCTGATGGTGCCCGGCATCCGCCCGGCCTGGGCCGCCACCAACGACCAGAAGCGTTTCATGACCCCGGCGGAGGCTCTGGCCGCCGGCGCCGACCATCTGGTCATCGGCCGTCCGATCACCGCCGAACCCGACCCGGCCGCCGCCGCCCGCCGCATCGTCGCCGAGATCGAGGCCAGTTCCGGAGGGACCGCATGACCGTCGCCGCCAAGATCTGCGGACTGAGCGAGCCCGAAAGCCTGCGCGCCGCCGTCGCCGGCGGCGCACGCTATGTCGGCTTCGTCTTCTACCCGCGCAGCCCGCGCGCCATCGCCCCGCCGATGGCGGCGGAACTGGCGCGGCTGCTGCCGACCGGCGTGCGGTCCGTCGGGCTGTTCGTCGATCCCGACGACGAGTTCCTGGAGCATGTGACCGGGCAGGTCCCGCTCGACCTGATCCAGCTGCATGGCGCCGAGACGCCGCGCCGCATCGCCGAGATCAAGGCGCGCTATGCCCTGCCGGTGATGAAGGCCGTCAGGATCGGCGGGCCGGAAGACCTGACCGTGGCGATGGAGGCGGCGGAGGTCGCCGACCGGCTGCTGTTCGACGCCAAGCCGCCGGCCAGGGTGTCGGCGCTGCCCGGCGGCAACGGCATCGCCTTCGACTGGACGATCCTGGCCGGGCGCAGCTGGCCGCGCCCCTGGATGCTGTCGGGCGGGCTGACGGCGGAGAATGTCGCGGAGGCGGTGCGCGTCACCGGCGCCACCGAGGTCGACGTGTCGTCCGGCGTCGAGGACCGCCCCGGCCACAAGGACCCGGCGCTGGTCCGCGCCTTCCTGTCGGCGGTCGCCGGGCTCTAGGGTCGATTTTTGCCCGATAGCGGCCTGTTTTAGACGAATGCTTCGGCTTATCTTGATCGCATGGCGGGACTCCGCGCCGTCGGGTAGGATGCGCCCATGAGCGATTCGACCACTCCATCCACAACCGAGGCGCTCGGCGCCGTGCTCGACGAGCATCTGCGCTGGATCGGCCAGTGGCAGCGCGCCGTTTTCTATCGCGAGGGCCGCGGCGGGGAGCGGTCGTCGGCCCCGGCCTCCTTCGAGGCATGGTGTCAGGCGGCGCGCCGCGACGACCTGCTGCAGCAGCCTGCGGTGCAGAAGCTGGCCAACCTGCACGAGCAGATGCACCGGCAGGCCCGGCTGATCCTGCTGAAGGCGTCCGGCGGCGAGCCGCCGACCGAGGCCGAATATGAGGGGGTGATCGGCCGCTTCGAGGAGTTCATGCTGCATCTGCGCCGGATGGAGCGCGCCTTCGCCGCCGCCGCCTCCGGCCTGGACCCGCTGACCGGCCTGCGCACCCGCCGCGGCATGAACGAAGCGCTGGAGCGCGAGCACAACCGCTACAGCCGCACCGGCCAGCCCTTCTGCGTCGCGCTGTGCGACATCGACAAGTTCAAGGGCATCAACGACAGCTACGGCCACGACATCGGCGACCGGGTGCTGGCTGCCACCGCCGCCGTCATCAGCCGCGGCGTCCGCAGCTTCGACGAGGCCTTCCGCATGGGGGGCGAGGAGTTCCTGGTCTGCCTGAAGGAGACCGGTCTGGACGAGGGGTATGCGGTGATCGAGCGGCTGCGCGTCGATTTGATGCGCTCGCCGGTGATGCTGCCCGACGGCCGGCTGGTCCCCGTCACCGCATCCTTCGGGCTGGTGGAGGCGGTCTCCGATCTGACCGTCGACGATCTGGTGGTCTGCGCCGACCGCGCGCTCTACCAGGCCAAGAATTCCGGCCGCAACCGCGTGATCCGCTACGGCATCGACCGGCCGGAGCAGAAGGCCGTTCCGGCGAAGGCGGGGCGGGGGTAGCTGGCCTGCGAGCCGGGCCGGTCAGCCCCCTTGGCCCCGGCACCCTTGGCGCGGTAGGATCGGGCCAACCCTATTGTCAGCCGCGATCCGGATTCCATGCGCACCCAGCCCGAGTTCCCCAACCTGTTCATCCTCGACCATCCGCTGATCCAGCACAAGCTGACCCACATGCGGAACAAGGAGCGGTCGACCGGCGGGTTCCGCACCCTGCTGCGCGAGATCTCGCTGCTGATGGGCTATGAGCTGACGCGCGATATCCCGCTGACCACCGAGCGGATCGAGACGCCGCTGCAGCCGATGGACGCGCCGGTGATCCTGGGCAAGAAGCTGGCCGTCGTTCCGGTCCTGCGCGCCGGGCTCGGCATGTCGGCCGGCCTGCTGGAACTGGTGCCATCGGCGCGCGAGGGTCATATCGGCCTCTATCGCGACCATGACACCAAGCAGCCGCACGAATATCTGGTGAAGCTGCCGCCGGCCGAGGGGCGGCTGTTCATCGTCGTCGATCCGATGCTGGCGACCGGCAACTCCGCCGCCCATGCCTGCGACGTGCTGAACCGCCATGGCGTGGACGATCACAACATCCGCTTCATGGCGCTGGTCGCCGCGCCCGAAGGCGTACGCCGCTTCCACGAATCGCACCCGGACGTGAAGGTCTTCACCGCCGCTCTCGACAGCCATCTGGATGAGAACGCCTATATCGTCCCCGGTCTTGGCGATGCCGGCGACCGCATGTTCGGCACCAAGTAGCACCCGGTCCATCGACTGCAGGGCGGGCGCCGCACGGCCGGCGTCCGCCCCGTTTGGCGTCATCCCCGGCGGGCCGCAACCGCTTTCCCTCCCTGCCGGCGGTGGAGCCGGACCGGCATGAACCGTATTCACGGAGAAATCGCAGGGTTATTCCGGAGTTCTTTGCCATATTCATGGGATTGTCGCCAAGTCATGGCATCCGGAAGGATGATGGCCGAGATGGTCGATGCGAGGCGCGACAGGCATCGCCGCAAAATGGGATCCAGCCGTTTTTGCACAGGTCCCATTCGGGAGCGGCTTGATTTCGATCAATGCCGGGTAGCGTGCCGGTAAGGATCATGCGATCCTCTCGATGCAACGCCCCAATGGCCTAAGCCGAATGTTACAGGGCGATGCAGCCGATCCTTAGTGGATGAACGCGAACGGGAACGCGCGATGGATTACGAAACTTTCTTCCGCAACCAGATTGCGGCGCTGAAGCAGGACGGCCGCTACCGCGTGTTCGCCAATCTGGCACGCCATGCGGGCAACTTCCCGACGGCGACCTTCCGCGATTCCAACGGGCGCGAGCGTCCGGTCACGGTCTGGTGCTCCAACGATTATCTCGGCATGGGCCAGCACCCCAGCGTGCTGAAGGCGATGCATGATGCGCTGGACCAGGTCGGCGCCGGTGCCGGCGGCACGCGCAACATCTCCGGAAACAACATCTACCATGTGCTGCTGGAACGCGAACTGGCCGACCTGCACCATAAGGACGCGGCGCTGCTCTTCACCTCGGGCTATGTGTCGAATGACGCGACGCTGACCACGCTGGGCAAGATCCTGCCCAATTGCGTGATCCTGTCGGACGCGCTGAACCACAACTCGATGATCACCGGCATCCGCAATTCCGGTGCCGAAAAGCACATCTTCCGCCACAACGACCCCAAGCACCTGGACGAGCTGCTGTCGGGCATCGCCCCCGGCCGTCCCAAAGTGGTGGCGTTCGAAAGCGTCTATTCGATGGACGGCGACATCGCCCCCATCCATGACCTGTGCGACGTCGCCGACAAGCACGGCGCCATGACCTACCTGGACGAGGTGCACGCCGTCGGCATGTACGGCGCCCGCGGTGCCGGCGTGGCCGAGCGCGATGGAGCCATGGACCGGCTGACCATCATCGAAGGCACGCTGGGCAAGGCCTTCGGCGTGCAGGGCGGCTACATCACCGGTTCCAGTGCGCTGATCGACTGCATCCGCAGCTTCGCCGCCGGCTTCATCTTCTCCACCTCGCTGTCCCCGGTGCTGGCGGCCGGTGCCCTGGCCTCCATCCGCCACCTGAAGAACAGCCAGACCGAACGGACGATGCACCAGGAGCGCGCCGCGACGCTCAAGCGGCTGTTCACCGACGCCGGCCTGCCGGTGATGCCGTCGGTCAGCCACATCGTTCCGTTGATGGTCGGCGATGCCCATCGCTGCAAGCGCGCTTCGGACGAGCTGCTGGAGCGGCACGGCATCTACGTCCAGCCGATCAATTATCCCACCGTCCCGCGCGGGACGGAGCGGCTGCGCTTCACCCCGACCCCGCTGCACACCGATGCGCAGATGGGCATGCTGGTGGATGCGCTGCTGGACGTGTGGAGCAGGCTGGATCTGCGTCTCGCGGCCTGAATCGAAGGTCCCTGAAAAACCCCTTCGGCGGTAAGGACGTTTTGCCCTCTGGACATATGGGTCGGTCATCCCTAACTTGGGGATAGTGTTGCGACCGGTTCGCAGTTTCTTCGCTGCGGGCCGGCCGCTGCCGTGCCGCCTATTCCGTCCCTTCGTCTTTCCGGGGCATCGCCCAGGGGGTTCGCCATGTACCGTGACAACTCGCTGATGCCGAAGGAGGCCGTGCGCCTCGTCGTCCTGGGCACCCTGATCCAGGGCGGTCCGCTGCGCTATGCCGATCTGGCCGGTTCCGTGCGTCATTTCCTCGACCGCATCATGGGGCCGTCGCTGGACCTGATGGGCACCTCGCTGGAGATGCTGCGCTACGAGGGGCTGATCGAGGCGCTGGACGGCAGCGGCATGGAGGACAACGCCCTGCTCGGTCCGACTCCGGCCGGTCGGACGGAGTTCGACACGCTGATGCGCGCCAATGTCCGCGCGCCGTCGGCCGACGGGCTGAACAAGCTGGTCATCGCGCTGAAGCTGCGTTTCCTGCATCTGCTGGAGCCTGAGTCGCAGCGCGACCAGATCGACAATCTCGTGGCGCTCTGCGAAACCGAACTCGCCCGGCTGGGCGATCTGAAGCGGGCCGATGTCGGCAGCGACGTCGGCAGCGACAGCCACTTCGCCTCCTGGCTGGATCTGGATATCGCCCAGGCCGAAGACCGGCTGGCCTGGTTCCAGGGGCTGCTGGCGCGGCTCTGAGCGTGTCGTAGCAGGAATTCGTTAACGGCGGCGCGCTCCTGCATATAGGGGCGCGCCGCGTCTGTTTCGGCGCGTGGATTTGGTGTACCTTCGGGTTACCCCTCTTCCCAGCTGGAAACTGCTCCATGGCCTCGTACCTGTCGACCGACGACCTCGAAGACCGCCTGCGCATGGAGTTCGTCGACGACGCGCGCGATCGGCTGGAGATGATGAACGCGACGCTGGCGGATCGTGTGAAGGGCCAGCGCAGCGATGTCGAGACGATTGGCGTGCTGCGGCTGGCGGCCAACAATTTCAGGGGCATGGGCACCAGCTTCGGCTATCCCACCGTCAGCCTGATCGCCCATCGTCTGGAGGATTATCTCAGCGGCCTGAAGCGGCTGGATGAGAAGCAGCTGGTCGACATCCAGATCTTCATCGACCGCATCGCCCAACTGGTCGACCGCGCCGAGCAGCCGCTGCTGGCCGAGACCAACCAGATCATCCGCGCCCTGCCGGTGCGCTACGAGTTCCAGGTCACCGACGTCGAGGTCCACAACGTCGAGATCATGCTCGTCACCCCGTCGAAGGTCGTCGCCAAGAAGCTGGGGTCGGAACTGGCGGCCTGCGGGTTCCGCACCATGACGGTGACCGACCCCATCGAGTCGATCAGCCTTGCCGTCCGCGTGCCGCCGGACATGGTCATCGCGTCGATGGTGATGGACGGGCTGTCCGGCCTCGACCTGATCCGCGGCCTGCGCGCCATGAGCGTGACCCATCATGTGCCGATGGCGCTGTTGACCTCGCTGAACCTCGATCACCCGTCGCTGAAGGAGATCCCGCACGGCGTCTCCGTCATCCGTGTCGGCGAGCATTTCGGCGACGACTTCGCCGCGGTGGTGTCCAAGCACAATCTCGGCTGATCGGGCAGCCGATCGGCCGCTCCTCATCTGAACGTCATCGTCATATAGCCGCGCTTGCGCCGGCGGGAATCCCCATGTTAGGCGTCGGACCGGTCCAACAGGCTGGAGCAGCGCCCGAATGACGGAAGTTCTTCGCCGGTACGGTCCGGTTCTGACCGGGGTGATCCTGCTGGCGGTGGCGCTATGGCTGGCGCTGTTGGTCGTGCTGCCGCAGTTGATGATGATCGGCTTCTCCTTCCGGCCGTCGCTGCCGCCGTCGAAGCTCGGCGGGCCGGAAGATGTGTTCACGGTCAAAAACTATCTGACCCTGTGGACCAACCAGATCCATCTGACGATCTTCCTGAAGACGATCTGGGCCAGCGCGCTGGTCACCGCCACCACGCTGGCCGTCTGTTATCCGGTCGCCTTCTATCTGGCGCAGGTGGCGCCGAAGCGGCGGCTGCCGCTGCTGATCCTGATGCTGGTCGTGCCCTTCTGGATCAATGAGCTGCTGCGCACCTTCTCCTGGTACATCATCCTGGCCTTCAACGGGCCGCTGAACGCGATCCTGCTGGGGCTGGGCATCATCGACGAGCCGCGGCGCTTCCTGGGCGGCGACGGCGGGGTGATCGTCGGCATGGTGTATGTCTACATCCTGTTCATGGTCTTCCCGCTGTACAACGCCATCGAATCGCTGGACCGCAACCAGATCGAGGCGGCGCGGGATCTTGGTGCCGGCTGGCTGCGCATCCACCGCCGCATCGTCCTGCCCCATGCCAAGCCGGGCATCGCCGTCGGCTGCATCATGACCTTCATGCTGGCGGCCGGCAGCTATGCCGTGCCGGCCCTGCTGGGCGGGCCGAACAGCCGCTGGTTCACCGAGATCATCTATAACTGGTTCTTCGAAGGCGGGAACTGGAACCAGGGGGCGGCCTACGCCTTCATCCTGCTGGTGCTGTGCATCGGTTTCATCCTCGGCGCGATGCGGCTGTTCCGCGTCGGGCTGGCCGATATCGCCAAGTGAGCCATCGCCAAGTGAGCCTGCCGCCCATGGGATCGCCGACATGACCGCCGCCCGCCTCCGCCGCCTGCTGACCGGCGCCTATCTGGTGCTGTTCTTCGGCTATCTGTTCCTGCCGCTGGGCATCATGGCGGCGGCGACCTTCAACAGCAGCCGCTTTCCCACCGTGACGCCCTGGATGGGCTTCACGCTGAGCTGGTTCCAGGCATTGTGGGAGGATCAGCGCATGTGGGCAGCGCTGGGCACCAGCCTGCTGGTGGGGGCGGGGGTGATCGTGCTGGCGGTGCCGCTGGGGCTGGCGGCGGCCCTGCTGCTCGACCGGCTGCACAGCCGGGCCAAGACCTTCCTCTACGCCCTGATGGTGTCGCCGCTGCTGACGCCGGGGGTGATCGTCGGCATCTCCACCCTGGTGTTCTGGCGGGAGTGGTTCGGGATCAGCGGCGGGCTGTTCCTGACCGTGGTGGCGCAGTCCAGCTTCATCGCCGCCTATGCCATGCTGCTGTTCTCGGCAAGGCTGGAGCGGTTCGATCCGGTGCTGGAGGAGGCTGCGCTCGACCTCGGCGCCACGCATGGGCAGGTGTTCCGGCGCATCACGCTGCCCTACCTGATGCCGGCGATCCTGTCGGCGTCCCTGCTGGCCTTCCTGCAGAGCTTCGAGAACTACAACACCACGCTGTTCGTGCGCGGGCTGGACACCACCCTGACCGTCTATATCGCGACAAAGGTGCGCACCGGCCTGACCCCGGCGGTCAACGCGCTGTCGCTGGTGCTGATCGCGCTGACTATCCTGGGGGCCGTCGCCTACGAGATCCTGCGCCGGCGCGAGGCGCGCCGGCAGGCAGGTCCCGCGGAAGCCTGAGACTCAGTCCTCGTCCGCCTCGTCGGCGTCCGCCTCGATCTGGGCGGCGAGGTCGCGCAGCATGTCGATCACATCTTCGTGGCTGGTCTCGTCCACGGCGGCGTTCACCGCGGCCTCGATCATGGCGACGGCGATGTAGGGGCCGAGCGGGCCACCTTCCTTGATCGCCTCATCCAGATGCTTTTCGGCGATCGACAGCGCCTTTTCGAACAGCGCCTCGGCCGTCTGGTTGGTGGTGTCCTTGCTCATCGTCCGGTCCGTTGCGGAGGGTTGGTCCGACTCCAATAACACGCCCAATCGGCGGTTGGCGCGGGAATTCGCGGGGGCCGCCGCAAATACCGGCCGTAAACGGGCGGCCGGGCTTGCGCCACCCCCAACCATACGCCACAGTCCGGAAACGGATTGACCTATACGGCAAGGGAACAGCATGACCGGCACGCCCGACCTGACCAGCCCCGACAGCTATCGCTTCTGGTGGGAGGAGCGCGTGCGCTTCAACGACCTCGATGCGCTGGGCCATGTCAACAACAACGCCATCGGCGTCTATTTCGAACAGGCGCGCATCGCCTTGCTGCACGGGGCCGGCGGCTTCCGCGAGGACGATCCCTGGACCGTCGTTCTGGCCCGCAGCCTGATCGAATACAAGGCGGAGCTTCTGTATCCCAACACCGTTCGGATTGGCGCGCGGACCCTGCGGCTGGGCACCAGCTCGATCACGCTCGGCTGCGGCATCTTCCTGGGCGAGCGCTGCATCGCCACCCAGGAGACGGTGGCGGTGATCGTCGACAAGGCCGCCCATCGCCCGACCCCCATTCCGGAACCGTTGCGCGCCAAGCTGCTGGAGGCGTAAAGGGGGCGTAGTAGCCCCGCACCACCGGAATCCGCCATGACGCGACCCGCCAAGCGTCCCTTCGCCAAGGGACGCCAGCCCGCCCGCAAGACCTCGCTTGCACCTGCCGAAACGCGGGACCTGGAAGTGGTCATCACCGATGTCGGCGCCCGCGGTGACGGGGTGGCCTTCGCCGACGGCCTTCGTCTGTTCGTGCCCTATACGGTGGCTGGCGACCGCGTGCGCGTACGCATTGCCGACAGCGATGGCAAGGGGGAAGGCGTACGGGGAGAACCCCTTGAAGTCCTTGAGCCCGGTCCCGGACGACAGACCCCGCCCTGCCGCCATTTCGGCCGCTGCGGCGGCTGTACGCTTCAGCAGATGGACGATGCGACGTACGCAGCCTGGACCGTCGGGATGGTGCGCGGGGCGCTGGAGAGGGTCGGGCTGGGCGAGGTGCCGCTGGAGCCGCTGGCGCGTACGCCGGCCGGCGCCCGCCGCCGCGCCCGCTTTGCGGCGCTGAAGCGCGGCAAGCGCGTCTGGTTCGGCTTCAACGAGCGGCAGAGCCACCGGCTGGTCGATCTGGAGGAATGCCCGGTTCTCGCACCCCGCCTGTTCGCCCTGGTGGAGCCGCTGCGTGCTGTGCTGGCGGAGATCCTGCCGGACGGCGGCGATGCCGACGTGGTGCTGACGGATCTGGAGGGTGGGGCCGATCTGCTGCTGGTCGGCCCGCGCAGCCTCGACCGCGCCGCCCGTGAGGCTCTGGTCGCCTTCGAGCCGGAGCGCATCGCCCGCATCGCCTGGCAGCCGACCGACCGCGCGGCAGCGGAGCCGGTGGCGAACCGCCGTCCGGCCTTCATCCGTTTCGCAGGCGTTCCGATCCAGCCGCCGCCCGGCGCCTTCCTGCAGGCCAGTGCGGAGGGCGAGGCGGCTCTGGTCGCCGCGGTGCGCGAGGGGGTGGGGCAGGCGGGCCGCGTCGCCGACCTGTTCGCCGGCATCGGCACCTTTTCCATTCCGCTTGCACAACAAGCCGCGGTTCATGCGGTGGAGGGTGACGAGCCGGCGGTGGCGGCGCTTGGCCGTTCGGTGCAGGGGCTGCGGCTGACGGCGGAGCGGCGCGACCTGTTCGAGAGCCCGTTGAGCGCCAAGGACCTCAATCGTTACGATGCCGTGGTGTTCGATCCGCCGCGCGCCGGTGCGGCGGCCCAGGCGGCGGCGCTGGCCGGAAGCAGAGTTCCGCGCGTGGTGGGGGTGTCCTGCAATCCGTCGAGCTTCGCCCGCGACGCGCGGGTGCTGGTGGATGGCGGCTATCGTCTGGCGAAGGTCTGGCCGGTCGACCAGTTCCTGTGGTCGGCCCATGTGGAACTGGTGGGCCTGTTCGAGCGGTGATGAGGAGGGGAGGGGGCACCCGAAGCCCACGCTCCCCGAACACTCAATCCAGTTGCAGCACGATGGCCTTGAGATAGGCCGACTCCGGCAGATGCGGATGGACCGGGTGGTCCGGGCCGGCGCCTGCGCTGCGCAGGATGCGGCCGGTGCGGCCGGCGTCATGCAGGCCGCGGGCGACCAGTTCGGCGAAGGTCGGCGGGTCGACATTGTGGCTGCACGACCCGCAGAGCAGATAGCCGCCCGGTGCCGTGATCTTCGCGGCCAACCGCGCCATCTTACGGTAAGCGCGGCTGCCGGCCGCCAGATCCTTCTTCGACTTCACGAAGGCCGGCGGGTCGGCCACCACCACCTGGAAGGTCTCGCCGGCCGCACCCAGCCGTTCCATCTCCTGGAAGGCGTCGGCGCGGCGCGCCTCGAACCGGTCGGCGACGCCGTTGGCCTCGGCGGCGCGGGTGGCGTTCTCCAGCGCCAGGGCGGAGCGGTCGACGGCGATCGCCTGGGTGGCGCCGGCCACCGCGCACTGGATGCCGAAGCCGCCATTGTAGCTGTAGAAGTCGATGGCGCGCCCGCCCTTGGCGAGCGAGGCGATGAAGGCGCGGTTGTCGCGCTGGTCGTAGAACCAGCCGGTCTTCTGGCCGTCCAGCGGGTTGGCGAAGAAGGTCACGCCATTCTCCTCCAGCCGGATCGGGCCGTCGAGCTCGCCCTTCGCCAGCCGGGTCTCCTCGGTCAGCCCCTCCAGCGCGCGCTGGCTGCCGTCGTTGCGCAGGATGACCGCACGCGGCGCCATCACCTCGTCGACGGCGGCCAGGATGTCGTCGATCCGGTTGTCCATGAAGACGGAATTTGCCTGCACCGTCACCACGTCGTCGAAACGGTCGACGATCAGGCCGGGAAGCCCGTCGGCCTCGGCATGGACCACGCGGTAGAAGGGACGGGAGAACAGCCGCTCGCGCAGTTCCACCGCGCGGCGAAGGCGGTCGGTGATGAAGGCGTGATCCACCACGGCCGCCGGATCGCTCGACAGCCGCCGGGCGGCGATCAGCGTGTGCGGATTGAAGGTGTAGATGCCCAACGGCGTCCCGCCGGGGTCCAGAAGCCGCACCGGGCTGCCGGGCGGGACCGCCTTGGCGATGCTGTCCATCTGGACTTCGTTGGAATAGACCCAGGGATGCCCCTGCATGACGCGCCGCTGGCGGCCGGCCTGCAGGTGGATCGGCGGGTACTTCTTGACGGGTTTGGTGCCGGTGTCGCTCATGGAGCCGCATCCTAACGGCAAATTGCCGCCGCGCAACGGATCCCTGCATCGCCCGGCCGGCGGGTTCTACTCCACCTCGCGCAGTCCGCCCGTTGCGACCGGGGAGTTGTCGTTGACGACCGCCAGATCCTTGCAGAAGCGGATCGTCTCCTGCCGGTGCCCCTCGGTGCGGAAGCAGTCGGGGATCGGGTTGCGCCGGGAGTCGAGCGGGATGTAGCGGTCCGACAGGGTGGTGTGGATGGCGGCGCAGCCGAGCCGCCGGGCGAGCACCTCCATCGCCCGCAGCAGAGTCTCGGCGATGCCGGCAAGGTCGAACAGGTCCAGCACCACGAAGTTGTCGACGCTCAGCACCCGGCCGTGGCGCAGGTGAGGCTCCACCTTGTAGGAAAACAGGCCGTGCATGTAGCCCTGCACGTTCTGCACGGTGATGATTCCCGCCTCAGCGGGCAGGCGGGGGGCTTCGGCGCTGCTGCCCTTGGTTGCGGTACCCAGCAGCGCTGCGGCAAATGCGCGCCATTGGTCGACCCCCAGGCCCGGCGCGATTGCACACACCAGCGGGTAAGCCTGGTCGATCTGGCGTCGATCAAGGGGTTTCGCGATAAAACCGTCGTCCATTTCAGTCCGGCCGATTGCAAGGACACTGAACGATGGCAGGGCGGGGCCGTCAGGGTCGTTGACGTAGATCAATGTTGTTCAACCTCCCCATACACATAGTGGGGTTCATTGGAGACAGGCGCGCCCGGCGTCCCTCTTGGCATTTCCGAGTGCAACCTGTCCCGCTCCTTAACAGTACGTACCCAGTGGTGGTGCAACCCAGAAGGCGCGGCCTCACAGCCGCCCGGGGCAAACGGGAGAGATTGTATGACATCAGCGACTCTGACTTCAGGGGCCACCCTGGGCAGCCAGCGGGTGTCGGAAGACGTGCGTTACCATGAGGACGCCATCCGACTCTTCGTGATCGCTGCAGTGTTCTGGGGCGTGGTCGGTTTCCTGGCCGGCACCTTCATCGCTCTGCAGCTGGCCTTCCCGGCGCTGAATCTCGGGCTGGAGTGGACGAGCTTCGGGCGCCTGCGCCCCGTCCATACCTCGGCCGTGATTTTCGCGTTCGGCGGCAATGTGCTGTTCGCCACCTCGCTCTATTCGGTTCAACGGACTTGCCGTCAGCATCTCTTCGGGGGCGAAGGGCTGGCGAAGTTCATCTTCTGGAACTACAACGTCTTCATCGTGCTCGCGGCGCTGAGCTATGTCCTGGGCTACACCCAGGGCAAGGAATACGCCGAGCCCGAGTGGATCCTCGACCTGTACCTGACGGTCGTCTGGGTGCTCTATGCGGTCCAGTTCATCGGCACCGTGATGACGCGGCGCGAGTCGCACATCTATGTGGCGAACTGGTTCTTCATGGCGTTCATCCTGACCGTCGCGATCCTGCACATCGGCAATAACATCAACATCCCGGTGTCGCTGTTCGGCATGAAGTCCTACAGCTTCGTGTCGGGCGTGCAGAGCGCGATGGTGCAGTGGTGGTACGGCCACAACGCGGTCGGCTTCTTCCTGACCGCAGGCTTCCTGGGCATCATGTACTATTTCGTGCCCAAGCGCGCCGAGCGGCCGGTCTATTCCTACCGCCTGTCGATCGTCCACTTCTGGACCCTGATCTTCCTCTACATCTGGGCCGGTCCGCACCACCTGCACTACACCTCACTGCCGGACTGGGCGCAGACCCTGGGCATGACCTTCTCGGTCATGCTGTGGATGCCGTCCTGGGGCGGCATGATCAACGGCATCATGACCCTGTCGGGCGCCTGGGATAAGCTGCGCACCGACCCGGTCCTGCGTTTCCTGGTCACCTCGGTCGCCTTCTACGGCATGTCGACCTTCGAAGGTCCGCTGATGTCGGTGAAGCCGGTCAACGCCCTGTCGCACTACACCGACTGGACCGTCGGGCATGTGCATTCCGGCGCTCTCGGCTGGGTCGCCTTCGTCTCCTTCGGCGCGATCTACTATCTCGTGCCGGTGCTGTGGAAGCGCTCGCAGCTCTACAGCATGCGTCTGGTCAGCTACCACTTCTGGACCGCCACCGTCGGCATTGTGCTCTACATCACCGCCATGTGGGTGTCGGGCATCATGCAGGGCCTGATGTGGCGCGCCTACGACAACCTGGGCTTCCTGCAGTACTCCTTCGTGGAGACCGTCGCGGCGATGCACCCGTTCTACGTGATCCGCGCGATGGGCGGCGTCCTGTTCGTCGCCGGTGCTCTCATCATGGTCTACAACCTGTGGCGCACGGCGAAGGGCGATGTCCGCATCGAGAAGCCCTATGTCACCACCCCGCACAAGGCGGCGGTCGGCGCGGCCTGACGCTAGGGAAGGATGCGAGAAATGGCTCAGGAAAAAAAGGGATTCAGCCACGATCTGATCGAGCGGAACACGCTTCTTCTGATCGTGCTCGTGCTGATCACCGTGTCGATCGGCGGTCTGGTCCAGATCGTCCCGCTCTTCACCATCGAATCGACCATCGAGAAGGTGGAGGGGGTCCGCCCCTACTCCCCGCTCGAACTGGCCGGGCAGAACATCTACTACCGTGAAGGCTGCTACAACTGCCACAGCCAGCAGATCCGTCCGTTCCGTGACGAGGTCGAGCGTTATGGCCACTACTCGCTGGCTGCGGAGTCGATGTACGACCACCCGTTCCAGTGGGGTTCCAAGCGCACGGGTCCGGACCTGGCCCGCGTCGGCGGCAAATACTCCAACGACTGGCAGGTCGCCCATCTGGTCAACCCGCGCGCGGTGGTGCCGGAATCCATCATGCCGGGCTATGCCTGGATGAAGGACCGTCCGCTGAGCTACGGCGACATCGCCGACCACCTGAAGGCGCTGAAGATCGTCGGCGTTCCCTACACCGACGAGCAGATCGCCAACGCCAAGGCCGACCTGGAAGCGCAGAAGAACCCGGACGGCGACACCGCCGGCCTGACCAAGCGCTATCCGAAGGCCGTGGTCGCGAACTTCACCGGCAACAAGACCGTCACGGAAATGGACGCTCTGGTCGCCTACCTGCAGGTGCTGGGCACCATGGTGGACTTCACCAAGTACCAGTCGCCGAAGCAACTGCAGCAGTAATCGGGGGAGGAATCCATGGACTTGGATTCGATCACGGTGATGCTTCGGTCCTTCTGGACGGTGTGGTTGACGCTGCTGCTGACGGGCATCCTGGTTTACGCCATGTGGCCCGGCAACCGCCGCACCTTCGACGACGCCGCCCAGATCCCGCTCAAGGATGATGGTCAGGAGCTTTAGACCATGGCACAGAATTACAAGGACGAGCTGTCCGGCGTCGAGACCACCGGCCACGAGTGGGATGGACTGCGCGAACTGAACAACCCGCTGCCCAAGTGGTGGCTGTACCTCTTCTACGTCTGCATCGCCTGGTCGTTGGTGTACTACGTGTTCTACCCGGCCTGGCCGCTGGGCAAGACCTACACGAAGGGCATCCTCGGCTACTCGCAGCGTGAGGAACTCGACACCAGGATGGCGGAGGCGAAGGCCGGTCAGGCCAAGTACCTCACCGCCATCGCCGCCAAGTCGGTCGAGGAAATCCAGAAGGACAAGGATCTGCTGGGCTTCGCCATGGCCGGCGGCCGCTCCTACTTCAACGAGAACTGCGCCGCCTGCCACGGCGCCGGCGGCCAGGGTGCCAAGGGCTTCCCGACGCTGGCCGACGACGTGTGGCTGTGGGGCGGCTCCTCGGCCGACATCTACAAGACCATCCAGCACGGCATCCGTTCGGATGACGGCGACACCCGCGGCGTGCCGAACGTCGGCATGACCGCGTTCGGCAAGGACGGCATCCTTAACCGCGACCAGATCGATCAGGTCACGGATTACGT
Source organism: Azospirillum humicireducens (assembly GCF_001639105.2). NCBI lineage: Bacteria > Pseudomonadati > Pseudomonadota > Alphaproteobacteria > Rhodospirillales > Azospirillaceae > Azospirillum > Azospirillum humicireducens. The sequence goes on along the minus strand of NZ_CP015285.1, from coordinate 2,310,147 downwards.
GCTGTCGCTGAACGGCAAGTCCGCCGATGCGGGCAAGGCTGCCAAGGGCAAGACCGTCTATGAGGAGAACTGCGCCGCCTGCCATGGCGACGCGGGCCAGGGCTCGGTTGCTGCCGGTCTCGACGGCATCGGCGCGCCGCCGCTTCGCCAAGCCAACTGGCTCTATGGCGGCGACAAGGCCACGCTGATGGACACGGTGACCAACGGCCGCGCCGGCATGATGCCGGCCTGGTCCAAGCGCCTGGACGACGCGACGATCAAGTCGCTGGCGGTCTACGTCCACAACCTGGGCGGCGGCAAGTAAGCCGCTCCCGATCCGGGGACAGGTTGTGAGCCGACCGGAAGGGCGTCGGGGAGTTCGCTCCCCGGCGCCCTTTTCCTATGGGGGACAGCCTGCGGACTGGCGGTTGCGTGAACTTCCTGTCATTTGATCCAGCGCAATGTACCTGCGGCAATCGGTCGCCATAGTGCCCGGACCGGCCAGCAGGATTTGCCGACCAGAAGCCGCCGACCAGTCGAAGGGCAGCCAGCGACCATGACCATCAGCACGACCACCGGAAACCGTCCCGCCGCTCCGAAGCGTGTGAAGCAGCCGCGCCAGAAGGGATGGTACATCCCCTGGATCTTCGTCGGCCTCTTCATGATCGTTCTGTCGGTGAACGCGATCATGGTCCATTTCGCCGTGTCGAGCTGGACCGGGGTGCAGACCGAGAACCACTTCATCAAGGGCATCAACTACAACAAGGATCTCGCCGGCGCCCGCGCCCAGGCCGAACGCGGCTGGCAGGTGCAGGCGGAATTCACCAGCACCGAACCTCGCAAGGCCCTGGTCGCCATCACCGCCCGCGACAAGGAGGGGCGCGTCCTGAAGGATGCCGGCGTCACCGTGTCGATGATCCGTCCGACCACCGTCGGCCACGACAAGACGCTGACCCTGCCCTATCTGGGGGAGGGCCGGTACGGCGCTCCGGTGGAGCTGGACCTGGAAGGCCAGTGGGATATGCGTTTCGTCATCACCCACTCGACCGGCGACTATCAGGACCAGAAGCGCGTCTGGGTGCAGTGACCTTTGAAGGGCCAACCGGCAAGGACCGGCTGGCCGGGATCATCGGGGTGATGTGAGATGAGCGTCTGCCTGCATTGCGGACAGGAACTGGAAGGGCAAGCCGCCGCCGATGCCGGCGCCGACGCCGCCATGACCGCCACCGACGGGGCCGGCCCCTTCTGCTGCACCGGCTGCGCCGCCGCCTACGATCTCGTCCGCGGCCTGGGGCTGGAGCGCTACTACGAGCGCCGCAGCGTCGATCCCACCGCGCGCCCGCTGCGTCCCGACGACGCCCCGACGGTGGATTACGAACCGCATGCGCGCGAGGAGTCCGACGGCAGCCGCAGCCTGCACCTGATGGTCGACGGCATGCAGTGCGCCGCCTGCGTCTGGCTGATCGAATCGGCGCTCAGCCGTCAGCCGGGTGTCGGCCATGCCCGCATGAACATGACGACGCGCCGGCTGACCGTGCGCTGGAACCCCAAGGCCACCGACGCCAACACGGTGGTCGGAACCGTCGCGCAGCTGGGCTATCGCGCCGTGCCCTTCGATCCGGACCGGCTGGGCGGCGCCCAGGCCAAGGGCGAGAAGGAGCTTCTGCGCGCCATGGCCGTGGCGGGTTTCGCCATGGGCAACGTCATGCTGCTTTCGGTGTCGGTCTGGGCCGGCCACAGCCAGGGCATGGGCGCCGCCACCCGTGACCTGATGCATTGGATCTCGGCGCTGATCTGCATGCCGGCCATCGCCTATGCGGTGCGACCCTTTGCGCGCTCGGCCCTGTCGGCGCTGCGTCATGGCCGGACCAACATGGACGTGCCGATCACCATCGGCGTCCTCCTCGCCACCGGCATGAGCCTGTTCGAGACGATCCACAGCGGCGAGCACGCCTATTTCGATGGCGCGGTGATGCTGCTGTTCTTCCTGCTGGTCGGCCGCTATCTCGACCAGCGGGCGCGCGGCCGGGCACGCTCGGCCGCGGAACAGCTGCTGGGCCTGCGCGCCAATGCCGTCACCATCCTGCGCGAGGATGGCGCCAGCGCCGTCGTTCCGCCGGAACAGGTCGTCCCCGGGACCACCATCCTGGTCGCGGCGGGCGAGCGCATTCCCGTCGACGGGCGGGTGTCCGACGGCATCTCCGACCTCGATACCGGCCTGATCACCGGCGAGACGGTGCCGGGCACCGCAAGGCCGGGCGACCAGGTCTTCGCCGGAACGCTGAACCTGACCGCCCCCCTGCGTTTGACCGTCACCGCGGTGGGAGAGGGCACGCTGCTGGCCGAGATCGTCCGGCTGATGGAGGTGGCGGAACAGGGCCGCGCCAAATATGTCGCCATCGCCGACCGGGTGTCGCGCCTCTACGCCCCGGTGGTGCATCTGGCCGCCTTGAGCACCTTCGCCGCCTGGATGCTGCTGGGCGGGGCGATGTGGCAGGACGCGCTGATGAACGCCATCGCCGTGCTGATCATCACCTGCCCCTGCGCGCTGGCGTTGGCGGTGCCGGTGGTGCAGGTGATCGCCAGCGGCCGGCTGATGCGCCAGGGCACCCTGTTGAAGAGCCCGACGGCGCTGGAACGGCTCGCCGCCATCGACACGGTGGTGTTCGACAAGACCGGAACCCTGACCGAAGGGCGCCCGGTGCCGCAGTTGGACGGGCTGGCGGCGGAGGATCTGGCGCTGGCGGCCGCGATGGCCGCAACCAGCCGTCATCCGTTGGCCCGCGCGCTGGCGTCCGCAGCGCCGCAGGTGCCGGTCGCCGCAGGCGTCCGCGAGATCGCCGGTGCCGGCCTGTCGCTGCAGACCCCTGACGGTGAGGTGCGGCTCGGTAGCCGCCGATTCACCGGCGCGCCGTTGGAGGCGGAGGACGCAGCCGGTCCGGAGCTGTGGCTCGCCCGTCCGAAGGAGGAGCCGCGGCGGATCCTGTTCCTCGACGCTCCGCGGCCGGATGCCGCCGCCGTGGTGGCGGCGCTGAAGGCCCGCGGGCTGGAGGTGCGGCTGCTGTCGGGCGACCGCAAGGGGGCGGTGGCAGCGGTGGCGGAGCGGCTGGGCATCGCCGACTGGCGGGCCGAGCAGACGCCTGCCGACAAGACCGCCGTGCTGGCCGAGTTGGCCACAGAGGGACGCACCGTTCTGATGGTGGGCGATGGGCTGAACGATGCGCCGGCGCTGGCGGCGGCGGCAGTGTCGATGTCGCCCTCCACCGCGGTGGATGTCAGCCAGACCACGGCGGACGTGGTGTTTCAGGGCCGTCTGTTGCGCCCGATCGTCGAGACTGTCGAGGTTTCCCGCCGGTCCGGCCGTCTGGTCCGGCAGAATTTCGGCATCGCGCTGGTGTATAACCTTTGCGCTGTGCCTCTCGCGATGGGCGGAATGCTGACGCCGCTGCTGGCGGCGCTGGCCATGTCGTCGTCGTCGCTGATCGTCATTCTCAACGCGCTGCGGCTGGCCCGCGGTGCCGTCGTCAAGGATGTACCCGTCCAGGATATGGCTGTGCGGGATCTGCCGGGTAAGGATTCGGGTGATGGACGAGCTTCTCTATCTGATCGCGATCGCGCTCAGCCTGGGCGGTCTGGGGCTGACGGCCTTTCTGTGGGCGCTGAAGTCCGGCCAGTTTGACGATCTCGACGGCGCGGCGCACCGCGTCCTGTTCGACGACGACCTGCCGGCGGCTCCGCGGGCCGGGACCGAACCGGCCACCCCGGAGGCTGTCCGGCGGCAATAGTGCCAAAGCCTGTATGGGCAAAGAAAAGGTTGTATGCGTGCGAGGTTGCGATTCTCAGCGATTGCCACCAATATGAGCCCATGCGGAATGACAGGCTGGGTTCGTCCATGCCACCTTTTGATAATGTTCGCGCTCGGGAAAAGAGCGCTGCGACGGAAATGAATCCCTGCGGGGCTTGTCCCGTGCGCAGCCTGACGGTATGCGCCGCGTTGGAGCCGGAGGAACTGCGCCGTCTTGCCGACATTCTGCAGAATGTGCGCATCGATTCCGGCCATACCCTGTTTGCCGAAGGAGACGCGGCCGACGCGCTCTACAACGTCACCTCCGGTACGGTGAAGCTGTACAAGCTGCTGCCGGACGGGCGCCGCCAGATCACCGGATTCCTGGTGACCGGCGACTTCCTGGGGCTGGCCGTCAACGACAGCTATGCCTACACCGCGGAAACCGTCACCAGCGCCTCGCTTTGCCGCTTCCCGCGCAAGAAGATCGACGCGCTGCTGGAGGAGTTCCCCAAGATGCAGCGGCGCCTGTTCTCCATGGCGTCGAACGAGCTGGCCGCCGCGCAGGATCAGATGCTCTTGTTGGGCCGCAAGACGGCGAAGGAGAAGATCTGTTCCTTCCTGCTGATGCTGTCCCAGCGGGCCGCCCGCCGCGGCCACAAGGAAAACCCCGTCTTCGTGCCGATGAGCCGTGCCGACATCGCCGATTATCTGGGGCTGACCACCGAGACTGTCAGCCGCACCTTCACCCAGTTGAAGACCGCGGGCGTCATCTCGCTGCAGGAAGGCAACAAGGTCCTGATCGCCGACATCGATGCGATGTACGATCTGGCCGAAGGGGCGTGACGCAGGCCGTCACGCCTTGGTTTCCGAACCACATTGCGTCTTCCTAAATTGCCGTCCTATCCGGTGTGGCGGTGATCGTCGCCGGAATACGGCTGCCCTCAGCCCCGACCGATCGGCCGCAATTCGAACTGCAGCCAGACCAGCATCGACACCACCAGGATCGCGCCGGCCTGATGGGCGGCGGCGACGGGGAGCCACACCACCGTCAGCAGGGTGACGATGCCCAGCGCAATCTGCAGCAGGATCATGGCGGCCGACGCCAATGCCGCGCGGCTGGCGCGGCCCGGCAGGCGGGCGCTCAGGACGCGGGCGGCCAACGCAAGGACCGCAAGTCCGGTCAGGATCGCCAGAACACGGTGGATGAGTTGGATCGCCGCGGTGTTCTCGAACGGGTTGAGCCACCAGGGGGTCAGCGTGTTCACCTCCGGCGGAATCCAGTGGCCGGCCATCAGCGGGAAACTGTTGTAGGCGAGGCCGGCATCCGAGCCGGCGACGAAGGCGCCCCAGACGATGGTGACGGCGACCAGCCCCAGCGCCCAGCCGGTATGGCGGCGCAAGGATGCCGCCTCCGGACGCCACCCCGCCAGCGGCAGCGGGTCGAGCAACCCCAGAGCGGTGCGCAGCAGCAGGGCGTAGATCAGGATCGCGGTGCCGAGATGCAGGGCAAGGCGATAGTGGCTGACGTTCGGCGCGTCGACCAGCCCGCTCTTCACCATGAACCAGCCGATGCCGCCCTGAAGCCCGCCCAGCAGGAACAGACCGGCCAGCTTCGGCCACAGTTCGGGCGAGATGCGGCCCTGCATCCAGAAGCGCAGGAAGGGGATGAGGAAGACGAAGCCGATCAGCTGGCCCCACAGCCGGTGGAACCACTCCCACCAGAAGATCGACTGGAAACCCGCCAAGTCCATGTGGCTGTTGTAGATGCGGAATTCGGGTGTCTGTTTGTAAAGGTCGAAGACCCGATTCCATTCCGTTTCGGACAAGGGCGGCAGGATGCCGATCAGCGGTTTCCATTCCACCATCGACAGGCCCGATTCGGTCAGCCGGGTGATGGCGCCGATCACGGCCATGGCCAGCACCATGGCGGCACAGACCAGAAGCCACACGGCAATCGGCCGATTGGGGTTCGGGCGGGCTGAGGAGGCGAGGCTGTCGGAGGCAAAGGCGGTCACGGCGGTATTCCGGAGCACGGCGGTGGGATGTTCGCCAATGTGGTGCGAACATCCCGCTCCGTCAAACGCCTCTTGCCTCCTTGTGGGGCGGGCGGTGCCCGATCAGGCGGTGCCGTCGGCCGTGCCGACGCCGCCCTGGGCCTGGACGGTCTGGCCCTGGAACAGCGCCGACTCCGCCGCACGTCGGGCGACGAGGCCCGGCAGCTGTGTCTTCTTACCGTTCACCGTGGCATAGACCCAGCGGCCAAACTGGTCTGCGGCTCCGGCATAGTCGCCAGCGTTCAGCAGCTTCAGCAGGGTCGAGCTCTGCAGGCTGCCGGCCCCCAGATTGAAGACGAAGGAAGACAAGGCGCCGCGCTGGTCGTCGTTGACCGGCACCTTCACCAATGCATCGACATGACCTGCGGCGTCGGTCAGGTCGGAGGAGAGGAAGCTGTCGGCCTGATCGGCAGTGATGGTCTGCCCCATCTTCACCCCGGCGGTGTGGCCGTATCCGATGGTGGGAACGCCCGCCGGGCAGAGGTAGGCTTTGAGATACAGACCTTCGAAATGCTTCACGAGATCGACCGCGGCTTGGCAAACCGGCATGGTGGTCATGTCTGGAAACTCCCGCTTTGCGCGACGGATGGAATGACTCCGCCCTTAAGTGGGAATGATACTAGGCGACATGCCCGTGTAACGGGAAGGATAGAAATCAAATTGTCGCGAATGCGCGGGGTTCAGGATGTGAGGATCAGGGCGCCAGAGTGTGCGCTGCGCCGAACAGCACGAACAGGCCGAACAGAAGCGCGAACAGTCCGGCGATGGTTGTGCATTCCAGCAGCGCCTCCACCAGCCTGCCCTCGCGATCCTGCCAAGCCGCAGGCCTGCAAGCCGGTTGTCCAACGGCGGCATCGGCATCGGTGCAACTTGCCGCCTCGTCCGTCACCTCGCCGGACATGCTGCCCGCAGCGTCGTGATTGCTCCAGCCTTCGATCCGGGACTTCGCCCTGCGCTCCGCCATCATCGCGCCCTCCGCAATCTCCGTCCCCGGAATTCGCTAAAATTTTAGTGATCCGGGCGGCGGGGCGCTGTGACGGCAATCACAGGGTCGCGGAAGGCGTGATGTTGGGGCTGACGCGGGAATGCGGAAGGGAGTCAGTGAATGAGGAAATCCGCGGAGGCGTGGCGCAATTCGCCGGGGGTGATCAGGGTCTGGCTCGCCAGCCGGACCGAATGCAGCTTGCCATCGAGATTGCGCTGCCAGAAATCGAGGAAGCGGCGCAGGACCGGGTAATCCGGCGCCTGATCCAGGTCCTGCCACAGGTAGCTCTGCAGAAGTCCGGGATGGTCCGGCATATGATAGAGGATCTCGGCTGTGGTCAGGCGGAAATCGCGGAGCTGAAGGATGAGATTGGCCATGCGCGGTCTCCCATGTGGTCGGCTGATCGGTCGGTGATGGGCGATGTCCGGTTCCTCTGATGCGGGTCCGGCAGCGGCAGGCCGGCACCGGGAAGGTCAGGGCCCTCTGTGACCCTTTTAAGAAATCTTGCCCGGCCACGGGTTCTGGCACAATACAAAAAATTGTTTTTCATCAACATGTTAGCAGCATAATGGCGTGAGTGCTGCCGGTATCTGCGCCAAAATCCGAAACGAGCCCCTTGAATCCCCAAACCGCTTCGATTAGCTGTCTGGCACTCGCCGGGATGGAGTGCTAACAGCCGCCGCCCGCGCCAATTTTCGTCAGTCAGAACCAAGCCTTGATCCAAGGAGGCATTCCATGAAGTTCCGCCCGCTGCACGACCGCGTCGTCGTCAAGCGTCTGGAGTCCGACACCAAGACCAAGGGTGGGATCATCATCCCCGACACGGCCAAGGAAAAGCCGCAGGAAGGCGAGATCATCGCCGTCGGCCCGGGCGCCCGTGACGAGTCGGGCAAGGTCGTGGCGCTGGACGTCAAGGCCGGCGACCGCATCCTGTTCGGCAAGTGGTCGGGCACCGAAGTGAAGATCGAAGGCGTCGATTACCTGATCATGAAGGAATCGGACATCATGGGCGTCATCGAGGCCTGAGTCCTCCGCCCGTATCCTTCGAAATTTGCAAGTTAAAGGAATCGAGACATGGCTGCCAAAGACGTCAAGTTCGGCCCCTCCGCGCGCGAAAAGCTGCTGCGTGGCGTTGACATCCTCGCCGACGCCGTGAAGGTCACGCTGGGCCCGAAGGGCCGCAACGTCGTGATCGAGAAGTCCTTCGGCGCTCCGCGCATCACCAAGGACGGTGTGTCGGTCGCCAAGGAAATCGAGCTTGCCGACAAGTTCGAGAACATGGGCGCCCAGATGGTCCGCGAGGTCGCCTCGAAGACCAACGATCTGGCCGGTGACGGCACCACCACCGCCACCGTCCTGGCCCAGGCCATCGTCCGCGAAGGCGTGACGAAGGTCGCCGCCGGCCTGAACCCGATGGACCTGAAGCGCGGCATCGATCTGGCGGTCTCCACCGTCGTCGCCGACATCCAGGCCCGCGCCAAGAAGGTCACGACCAACGACGAGATCGCCCAGGTCGGCACCATCTCCGCCAACGGCGAAGCCGAGATCGGCAAGATGATCGCCCAGGCGATGGAGCGCGTCGGCAACGAGGGCGTCATCACGGTGGAAGAGGCCAAGAGCCTGGACACCGAGCTGGACGTCGTCGAAGGCATGCAGTTCGACCGCGGCTACCTGTCGCCGTACTTCGTGACCAACGCCGACAAGATGGTCGCGGACCTCGAGAACCCGTACATCCTGCTGCACGAGAAGAAGCTGTCGGGCCTGCAGCCGCTGCTGCCGGTTCTGGAAGCCGTCGTCCAGTCCTCGCGTCCGCTGCTGATCATCGCCGAGGACATCGAGGGCGAGGCGCTGGCCACCCTGGTGGTCAACAAGCTGCGCGGCGGCCTGAAGATCGCCGCCGTCAAGGCTCCGGGCTTCGGCGACCGCCGCAAGGCGATGCTGGAGGACATGGCCATCCTGACCGGCGGCCAGGTCATCTCCGAAGACCTCGGCATCAAGCTCGAGAACGTCACGCTCGACATGCTGGGCACCGCCAAGAAGGTGGTGATCTCCAAGGAGACCACCACCATCGTCGACGGCGCCGGCGACAAGGCCGACATCGAAGCCCGTTGCGGCCAGATCCGCGCCCAGGCCGAGGAGACCACCTCGGACTACGACCGCGAGAAGCTGCAGGAGCGTCTGGCCAAGCTGGCCGGTGGTGTCGCCGTCATCCGCGTCGGCGGTGCGACCGAGGTCGAGGTGAAGGAGCGCAAGGATCGCGTTGACGACGCGATGCACGCCACCCGCGCCGCGGTGGAAGAGGGTGTGGTCGCCGGCGGCGGCACCGCCCTGCTGTACGCCAGCAAGGCCCTGGACAAGCTGACCCCGGTCAACGACGAGCAGCGCGTCGGCATCGACATCATCCGTCGCGCCCTGCAGGCTCCGGTCCGTCAGATCGCCTACAACGCCGGCACCGACGGTTCGATCGTCGTCGGCAAGCTGCTGGACCAGACCGACACCAACTTCGGCTACGACGCCCAGAAGGGTGAGTTCACCGATCTGGTCGCCGCCGGCATCATCGACCCGGTGAAGGTGGTTCGCACCGCCCTGCAGGATGCGGCCTCGATCGCCGGCCTGCTGATCACCACCGAGGCGATGATCGCCGAGAAGCCGGAGAAGAAGGCTGCTCCGGGCGGCATGCCGGGCGGCATGGGCGGCATGGACGACATGGGCTTCTAATAGCCCATCGTCTGACCGTCCTTCGGTTCGGAAAGGGGCGCCTCCGCAAGGGGGCGTCCCTTTTCTTTTGGGGCTTGGGGTATTCCGGAATGCTCCGGATATGGTCCGCCTGTACCTGGGCAGGTTGCAGCTGCCCTCCGCCATCCTGAAATGTCAAGGTGAACTCCGCCTTGCTTTGGCGCCGGCGCCTCCCAATAATCCGCCCCTCCCGCCGGGCGCCCCAATGGGGGGCGCCGGATTGTGAATTCCGTATTTTTCAACGAGGGCCTGTTCCATGCGCTCCTTCGAGGGCCAGCATTCCGACAACGTCGCCATCAAGCGCACCCGCGAGCAGAAGCAGCGTCAGCTGGTTCAGCTCAAGGAGCAGCTGGCGACGCTGAAAGCCCACGCGGCCCCCGCCATCCGTGAAGCGCTGGTCAAGCGCATCGCCGAACTCGACGCCGAACTGCGCCAGCCTGCCAAGCCGCCCCGCGAGGGCCGCGAGGGCCGCGAGGACGCGCCGCGTCCCCCCCGCCGCGAAGCGCGGCCCAGCGTCTTCCGCGCTGAAGACGGCGGCGACCGCAGCGCGGCGCTGTCCGCATCCAGCGTCTTCGCCTCGCCCCGCCGCCGCAGCTGAGGACGGACAGCGCCATGCCTGCCGACCGCACCGCTCCTCTCAAGGGATCCCGTCTCGCCGATCAGGCCTGGCTGCTGATGATGCTGCCGCCCCTGTTCTGGGCGGGCAACGCGGTCCTGGGGCGTGCGGTCGCCGGGGCCGTGCCGCCCATCGGGTTGGCCTTCTGGCGCTGGTGCCTGGGCATGCTGATCGTGCTGCCCTTCGCCTGGCCGCACCTGCGCCACGACATCACGCCGATCCTGGCGCGGTGGAAGAGTGTGCTGCTGCTGGGCACTCTGGGCATCGGCATCTACAACACCTTTCAATACATCGCGCTGAACACGACGACCGCGCTGAACTGCGTGATGCTGCAGTCGTCGATGCCCGTGATGATCGTCCTGATGAGCCTCGTCCTGTTCCGCGACCGGATCGGGGCGATGCAGGGGGTGGGAATCGCGGTCTCGCTGGTCGGTGCGATGACTCTGATCTCCCACGGCGACCCTGCGACGCTGTTGGGGCTGGAACTGAACGCGGGCGATGTCTGGATGCTGGCGGCGGTGGTGATCTATGCCGCCTACACCACGCTGCTGCGCCGCCGTCCGGCGATCCATGGCCTCAGCTTCGTCGTCGTCACCTTCGCCATCGGTGCGGTGGAACTTCTGCCCTTCTATCTCTGGGAAAGCCTGAGCGGGCATCCGATGCAGGCGAGCGGCATCACGCTGCTGGCGGTCGGCTATACCGTGCTGTTCCCGTCCATCGCCGCCTATCTCTGCTTCAACCGGGCGGTGGAGCTGCTCGGCCCGAACACGGCCGGCCTTGCCATCCATCTGGTGCCCGTCTTCGGCAGCCTGCTGGCCATTCTGTTCCTGGGAGAGCAGCCGCATCTCTATCATGGGATCGGCATCGCCCTGATCGCCGCCGGCATTGTCCTGGCGACCCGCCGCCGCGCCTGAGGCTGCCGGATTGTTTCCTGCTGTGGAAATTATCATCGTTCAGTGTTGAAACGATGTTGTTTGAGAGTTGTTCTCGCTCGCAAGGCAGCATCGGTCCGGCAATATTCTTGAGTCGGTTCTTCTGATTGCCTGGATTATCGCGAGGATACTCTCGAAACTCGCCGTTCGGTATTGCGGTGTGTGGTGGGATAGCGTGCGGATTGGGCGTGGTGAGCGGATGTTCGCGCGTATACTATCCCCGATATCCTTTTAGACACACTCGCTATCCTTCGCGCCAGCAGCGGTCAATAAGGGATGACCGCTAAAATGCAGGTCATGGCGGCGGTTCGCAGATCGATCGGTCGCCATGAGGAGCCGGCGCTGTCCGCCGGTCCGCTGTGGTGGAGGTCCCAAGATGCCCCTGCAAATGCCTGTTCCGGTCTCCGTGAATACCGCCTGCCTCATTCACATCGTCGACGGCGATCTGCTGTCGCGCAGCACGCTCTCGCGGGCATTGGGTGCCGTCGGCATCGCCTGCCGCGTCCACAGCACCGGCGCCGACGCGCTGGCCGTGTTGGGCACCGCCTCCTCCTGCATCGTCCTGCGCAGCGACCTGCCGGACATGACCGCCATCGAATTCATGGCCGAGGCCTCGCTGCATGGCCATGACCTGCCGGTTCTGATCGTCACCGAACAGGGCGACGTCGACGCCGCCGTGGCCGCGATGAAGGCCGGGGCGTCCGACTGCATCGCCCGGCCCTTCGCCGTCCCGGCCTTCCTGGATCGGCTGCGGGCCTGCCTGGCGTCCGGCACCCCCCATGCCGAGCAGCGCGACCGCAGCCGCGACGCTGTCCGCCGGCTCACCCTGCTGAGCCGCCGTGAGTCGGAGGTGCTGGAACTGATCGTCGAAGGCAAGCAGAGCAAGACCATTGCCTGGGAACTGGGCATCAGCATCAAGACGGTGGAGGTCCACCGCGCCCGCATCATGGAGAAGACCGGCTGCCGGTCCATCGTCGGGCTGGGCCGCTTGTGGGAAGCGGCGGAGATGCTGCGCGGCCGCGACCTGCCGCGTGTGTTGCCCATCCGCCAGCCGGCGATGATGGAAGCGATCGCGTCCTGACAGCCCATCCGGGTGCGGTTTTCCGGGCGGACTGACATTGCCGGGACCGGAGCTTCGAAAATCGGTACCGGCCAGGTCCTTCTCGTTGGGATCGGCGGCCAGAGGATTGTAAAGTTCTGGAGAAGAGCAACCAGAACGCCGACAGGAGCGGTCCGATGTTCCCCGACCATGGTCACCGTCGCATTTCCGTGGCGTCGCCCGACGATACCGCCACGGCGCGGCGGATCGCGGCGGAGCGGGCTGACGGCGTACTGGCTGCCGAAGAGGCCGCCCGTTTGGACAGTCTTGTGGCGGCGCTGTCCGGATATGTGCTGGGCCGTCCCGATGGGACGCTGCTGATCGCCCGCATGCGGTCCGGAGCCGGCGTCGAGTGCCTGGCATACGACCGCGATCCTGCAACGGCCGAAGAACTGCCGACGGACGCGGCCCAAGGGTTAGGCGCCGATCTGGAGGCGGTGCGGCGGTTGGCCGACCGTTTCCATATCCATGCCACGCCGGGCATCGGGTCGGCGCTTCTGGTCCGCGTGCTGCGCCCCGGTGCCGACGATTCGCCGCACGCCGACGCCATGGCGGAGGTCGGAGCGGTGATGGTCGGGCGGCAGGATGGCGAAACCGCCCTGCGCGAGCCCTTCCTCGACCATTGGTTCGTCCGATGTTCCGCCGCCCGCGGGCCGGACGGCCCCTGCGGGATCGCGCTGATGATCGACGGCGAAACCGAGCCGGATGACCAGGCAGCCGATCAGGCGGCCGGGGGCGGCGGTGAGGATGCGCGGTCCGGGCCGTTCACCAGGATGACGCCGGAGGTGATCGCGCAGGTCGAGACGGTGGTCGCCGCCACTGTGCCCGATCTTCCCGCGCCCGTGGTTGTCAACGCCATCCGGCGCGATCTGAGGGTTCGGCCCGAACTGGGACTATCCCATGATCCGGTCCTGAAGCAGATCGGCCGGTCCGCCCTGGCGATCCTGCGATTCGACGGCAAGGCGGTCGATTACACGGCGCTCGGCACCCTGGCCGGCGCGGTGGTGCGCCCGCAGGAGATCCTGGCTCTCGGTGCCCGCTGGGCAATGGTGGGCTTCAATCCGCTGGCTCCGGCGTCGGTCCATCTGCTGTGGGGGCCGGGCGATCATGTCGTGTTGTATACCAGCGGCTGCGCCCGGCTGCCGGCCCTGTTCATCCATCGCAACCTGCACAAGGTCGATCCCACCCTGACCGCACTCGTCCTGCTGCGCGACGGTGCCGTGCGCGATGATGACCATACCATCCTGGTCCTGCGAAACCGGGCCGACCGGGTACCCGCCTCCGCCGGCTGAGCGTCCCTCAGCGGCGCCAGCCTTGCGGGCCGCCTTGGTGTTCCCACGCATGCGGGGCGCCGTTATGGTCCCAGCCCCTCCTGTGGTCCCATCCGCCCCGGTTGTCCCACCCCCTGCGATTCTCCCACCCGCGGCCGCGCCAGCCGCGGTCGTCGTCCCATGAGCGATAGCGGTAGCCGGGTTGCACGACGACCGGCGGCGGAACCGCATACATGGCCGGAGGCGGCACCACCACGGTCCCGCCATAGGCTGGATAATAGGGGTCGTATCCACCCGTGGCGACGCAGCCCGACAGTGCGGCGGCGCTCGCGGCCAGGAGCAGGGCGGTCAGGATCTTGGGGCTGGCGATGCTCAAGGCCTTGCTTTCCATGGTGCAGAGACCGGAATCGGCGGTGAAGCCGGTCATCGGTACAAACACCCAAACCCAGCCGGATATTCCATACCCCTTTGGCGTCTATCCGTTCGCCCGGCGCTTCAGGGGGGCGCTTCAGGGCGTCATCGATCATGGATCGGGATGGATGAAACATGAACTATGAATTTAACATATCCTGTGGACGCCGCCATCCTGCGCTTCGACTTCTTCTCCATCCTTGAAGGCGAGGCCATCATGAAAGCCATCGGTTACCGCAAGACCCTGCCCGTCACCGACGCCGACGCGTTGATCGACGTCGAGATCGCCCGCCCGACTCCTGCCGGCCGCGACCTGCTGGTCCGTGTGGAGGCGGTTTCCGTCAATCCCGTCGACACCAAGCTGCGCCGCAACGCCGCTCCCGCCGATGGCGACCTGCGCATCCTGGGCTTCGACGCCGCCGGCGTGGTCGAGGCGGTCGGGCCGGATGTCACCCTGTTCCGCCCCGGCGATGCTGTCTTCTATGCCGGCTCCATCGACCGCCCCGGCACCAATGCGGAGTTCCATCTGGTCGACGAACGCATCGTCGGCGCCCGTCCGGCCAGCCTGAGCGTGGCCGAAGCGGCCGCCCTGCCGCTGACCGCCATCACCGCCTGGGAAATGCTGTTCCACCGGCTGGGCCTGCCGCGCGACGGTGGAGAAGGAAAATCGCTGCTGATCGTCGGCGGGGCCGGCGGTGTCGGTTCCATCGCCATCCAGCTGGCTCGCCGGCTGAGCAAGGTCCGCGTGCTGGCCACCGCCTCTCGCCCGGAAACGGCCGACTGGGTGCGCGAGTTGGGTGCCCATGACGTGATCGACCACAGCCGGCCGATGGCGGAGCAGGTGAAGGCGCTGGGGCTGTCCGGCGTCGATTACATCTTCTCCACCAACGCCACCGACCGCCATTTCCAGGATCTGGTGGCGCTGGTGGCGCCGCAGGGCCATATCGGCCTGATCGACGACCCCGAGCCCATCGACGTCCGCCTGCTGAAGCGCAAGAGCGTCTCGCTGCATTGGGAGCTGATGTTCACCCGCCCGCTGTTCCAGACCGACGACATGATCGCCCAGCATGAGCTGCTGACCGAGGTGTCGCGTCTGGTCGATGCCGGCACCCTGCGCACCACGCTGACGGGAACGCTGGGCCGCATCGACGCCGCCACCCTGCGCAAGGCCCATGCCCTGATCGAATCGGGCAAGGCCCGCGGCAAATTGGTGCTGGAAGGATTCTGACCGGCCGGCTCGACCCGCTGCTCACCCCGCCAGGGCGAGCGGCGGGCGGGCGGGGTGCATGGTCGACAGGCTGTCCAGGATGAAGCCGACCAGCGGTTCGGCGAGGCGGCGGTTGCGCGGCGTCTCGCCGAATATCGCCATCTCGACATTGCCCAGTTCGGGAAGTCCGTCCTCCACCCCCAGCCTGCGCACACCCTCCGGTATGGAGGATTCGCTCAGCACCGCGACGCCCAGCCCGGCGCGGACGGCGGCCTGAACCCCCATGACGCTGCCGCTGGTGTAGACCACCCGCCAGGAGCGTCCGGCCTCGCCCAGCGCCGCCAGCCCGCGGTTGCGGAAGACGCAAGGGGCTGGCAGGGCGCAGAAGGGCAGGGGGCCGTCGTCCGGGATCTCCAGCCCAGGGGCCGCGACCCAGCGCATCGGCTCGGTCCAGATGCCGCGTCCCCGGTTGTCGCCCGCATCGCGGCGGGAGATGACGAGGTCGAGCTCACCCGAATCCAGTGCCGAGACCAGGTCGCCGCACAGGCCCACCCGCACGTCGATGTGCAGGCGCGGGTGCAGCCTGGCGAACCGGCGCAGCACATGGGGCAGATGGTCGGAGAGGAAATATTCGGCCACGCCCAGCCGAAGCTCGCCTTCCGCCGCCGGTTCGGCGAAGCGGCGCACCGTCTCGTCGTTCAGGTCCAGCAGGCGGCGGGCGTAACCCATCAGCAACTCGCCGTCATGGGTCAGCGCCAGCGACCGGCTGGTGCGCTCGAACACCCGACGGCCGAGCGTGTCCTCCAGCTTCTTGATCTTGACGCTGATCGCCGACTGGGTGCGGCCCAGCCGCTCCGCCGCCGCGGTGAAGCCGCCGGCCTCCGCCACGGTGACGAAGGCGCGCAGCGCGTCGATCTCCAGGTCGGGCAGGGACATCGGGGATACATTCTGATTTATGATCGTTGGCTATATTTCTATCTTGGAATTGCATCGATGGCGAGCGGCGCATTGGGACAAGCGGCGGCCGGGCCGTTGAAGCGGGGCGGGGGCGTTCTCATTGTCAGCCCTCCGGGCCTCGCCGCCCGGATGCCTGACGATTCTGAGGAGTGAGACGTCCGATGACCCGTTTTTCCGCGCCGGCCCGCAGTTTGGTCCTCGCATTTGCCGCTGCGGCGCTGCTCGCCGGCTGTCAGATGCCGGGCCTCACGCCGCCGCCGCAACAGACCGCCGCCCTTCCGCCGCCGGCAGTGCCCAAGCCCCCGCCCGAGGCCCGCGGCATCTGGATCGTCGGGAGCCCGGCCCTGCGCGGCACCATCGATCAGGCGGCGGTGAAATATGCCGGCGGTCCCGACACCAAGCCGCGCCTGGACGCCCGCGGCACCGCGACCGGCTTCCGTGCCTTCTGTGGCGGCGTCGGGCTGGACCATCCCGACATGGTCGCCTCCGACCGTCCGATCAGCGCCGCCGAGTACCAGCGCTGCCGCGCCGCCGGCATCACGCTGACCGAGTACGGCTTCGGGCCAAAGCGCTTCGTCTATGTCAAGGACGCCCACATGATGGCGGTCCCCGGCGTGAACGACTTCGTCGCCAGTTGGGGCCAGAGCGGCAAGCCGGTCAGCGCGCCGACCGCTGGAAGCTGAACGGCGGAGAGCCGAAGGGGCAAGGCTTCACCGCCATGTCCCGCATCGAAGGGCCGCTCCGTGAGCGGCCCTTTCCGTTTTCGCGGACATCGGCGCGACGGCGGGAGAGCAAGGCACTTAATTTGATGGAACAAAATCCAATATAATGGAATCATGAGCGGTCGCCTGCGGTACCGCATCGGCAAACCCAGGAGCCGGAGAACCGAATCATGACACGCGATATACGAGCGGCCACGGACGCCGATCTTCCTGCGATCGTCGCCATCCTGAACGAGGCCATCCTCAACACCACGGCGGTGTGGAGCCTGACGCCGACCACGCTGGAGCAACGCCGCGCCTGGATGGCGGAGCGCAAGTCCAAGGGCATGCCCGTTCTGGTGGCCGAACTCGACGGTGCGATCGTCGGCTTCGCGTCCTACGGCGAATTCCGGCCGTGGGAAGGGTACAAGCACACCGTCGAGCATTCGATCTATGTGGATTCGACGGTGCGGGGCCGGGGGATCGGGCGGGGGCTGCTGGCCGCCCTGCTGGACGATGCGAAGCGCAGCGGCAAACACATGATCGTCGCGGGCATCGAAGCGGAAAATACCGCGTCGATCCGTCTGCATGCCGCCTTTGGTTTCGTCGAAGCCGGTTGCATCCGTCAGGTCGGCCGCAAGTTCGACCGCTGGCTCGACCTTCTGTTCCTGCAAAAGCAGTTGGCCGGGTGACCGCTCACCCCGCCGCGAACAGCCCGCCCTCGTCGGAAGCATCGGCTGCATCGTCTGCATTGGGGTCGCCCAGCGCGGTTTCCCAGCCCAGCGACGGCAGGGCGATGGCGCGGGTGTTGCCCAGGCCGCTGCGGCTGGCGATGAAGCCGCGCTGTTCCATGTAGGTCAGCAGGCGGCGTCCGCGCCCCTTCGACCGGCTGCCGCAGGCCCGCGCCACATCGGCGTCCGACGGGCAGGGTGCATGGTCCAGGGCGGCGCGGGCCAGCAGCAGGAAGACAGGCTGGATGTCCTCCGCCAGGGTGGCGGCGACCTCCGTCGCGCGCTGCCAGGCGGGATCGTCGCCGCTGCCGGCCCCGGCGCGGGCGGTGGCCAGACGGCGGCGGAAGGCGGGAAGGGCCAGCCGGTCGCCATCGACCCCCCGGCCCCGGCAACGCACCAGGAAATCCTGGTACAGCACCGCCAGCGAGCGGTAGGGCGCCTCCGGGTCGGCCAGCACCTCGGCCAGCACCGCCTCGTACTGGGCCTCGCGCTCGGCGGCCTGTTCGGGTGTTTCCTGCGGCTCCAGCGGCAGCAGGGCGGGCTGTTCGGCGGCGCTGTCGTCGAGAGAGGGCGGCGGAGCGGCGGGGCGGCCGCGCGCCAGCTGCGCCATCAGGTCGGCGCTGGCCGAGGTGGAGGGGCGGCGCACGTAGCGCGGCGGCTCCGGCCCGGTCGTGGTGAAGATCAGGTCGCGGGCATCCTCCACCGGTGTGGCGGGAGGTGGCATCAGCGTCGGGCTGCCGGTGCGGCCCTGGGTCTCCACCGCACCGATGCGCAGCGGCAGCGGCCGGCGCGAGAGTGCGGGGCCGAGCGCGATGAAATGCCCGCGCTCCAGGTCGCGGAACATCTCCGCCTGCCGGCGCTCCATGCCCAGCAGGTCGGCGGCACGCGCCATGTCGATGTCGAGGAAGGTGCGGCCCATCAGGAAGTTGGACGCTTCGGCGGCGACGTTCTTGGCCAGCTTCGCCAGCCGCTGGGTGGCGATCACCCCGGCCAGCCCGCGCTTGCGCCCGCGGCACATCAGATTGGTCATGGCGCCGAGCGAGACCTTGCGCGCCTCGTCGGACACCTCGCCGGCGGCGGAGGGGGCGAACAGCTGCGCCTCGTCCACCACCACCAGCATCGGATACCAGAAATCGCGGTCGGCATCGAACAGCCCGCCCAGGAAGGCGGCGGCGTGGCGCATCTGCATTTCCGCGTCCAGCCCTTCCAGGTTCAGGACGACGGAGACGCGGTGCTGGCGCACGCGGGCGGCGACCGATTGCAGCGCGGCCTCGCTGTGTTCGTCGGCCTCCACCACCACATGGCCGAAGCGTTCGGCCAGCGTGACGAAGTCGCCCTCCGGGTCGATCACCGCCTGCTGCACCCATTGGGCACTCTGTTCGATCAGCCGGCGCAGCAGGTGCGACTTGCCGGAACCGGAATTGCCCTGGACCAGCAGACGGGTCGCCAGCAGCTCCTCCAGGTCGAGCGTCGCGGCGCTGCCCGCGTTCGTCGCCCCCATGTCGATGCCGACCTTCATCCCGCTCGCCTCCCGCTCACCCGAACCGCCCCCATGATCGGCGGGGGCCTTCCTATAGCGCAGGCGGGCGCGGTGATACGAGGATTCGATTCGGGACCGGCGGGGCGCCGGGGGCATGACAAGGCGGCGTCGCGGTCATGAAACCGCAAACAAGCTCTGTTATAAGCAAGCGCCGGTCTTGTGTCGGATCGGCGCTGGCGGACCGAGCGATGACTGTGCTGACCACAATAGAAGCCGGGACAAATGCCGGAGCCAGAACCGGGGGGCCCGACAGCGACTGTGCCGAGCCCTATGGCGCGCGCCGGATTGCCGCCCGTCCGGGTCAGGGCGAGGCGGCTGTGTTCGATTGGGCATCGGCGGTCGGTGCCCTGCGCTATGCCTTCCAACCCATCGTCCAGCTGCGGTCCGGCCGCTGCCATGGCTATGAGGCGCTGCTGCGCGGATTCGAGCGCACCGGCTTCGCCAATGCCGGAGAGCTGCTGGATGCCGCCGAGGCCGCCGGACTGCTGGCGACGGTGGAGACGGCGCTGCACGCCAAGGCGGTTGCCGCCTATCGCGCGCTGTCGGGATGGAACGAGGCGAAGCTGTTCCTGAACCTGGACGCCCGGTTGGTCGGCCGGCCCGACTCGCCCTGGCTCGCCCGCGACCCGGCCGCCGCCCGCAACAGCGGCATCGTGCTGGAGCTGTCGGAAAGCCGCCCGGTCACCCGCGGCGTTGCGGTGGATGCGGCGGTGGACCGCTATCGCCAGAGCGGGGCCGGCATCGCCATCGACGATTTCGGCGTCGGCCATTCCGGCCTGCGCACGCTGTACGAGGCGCGGCCCGACTATGTGAAGATCGACCGCTTCTTCATCGCCGGCATCGATGCGGATTCGCGCAAGCGGGCCCTGGTGGCGGCGCTGGCCGGCCATGCCCATGCGCTGGGCATCCAGATCGTGGCGGAGGGGGTGGAGACCGCGACCGAGTTCTACACCTGCCGCGATCTCGGCTGCGACTTCGCCCAGGGCTTCCTCATCGCCCGGCCGCGGGTGGATTTGACCGGGCTGCCCAACCGCTATGCCATCGTCGAGGATCTCAACCGCCAGGACCGGCGCCAACCCAGCGAGTCGCACCGCCGCCTGTCGGAGGTGATCGAACGGCTGCCGCCGCTGCGGGTCGATTCGCGGAAGACCGAGCTGCTGGATTACTTCCGCGGCGACGGCAGCGCCGCCATCGCGCCCATCGTCGATGAGCATGACCGGCCGCTGGGCCTGATCCGCGAACGCGACCTGAAGCGCTTCGTCTATTCACGATTCGGCGGGGAGCTGCTGCGCAACCGCGGCCTGGGCAATGGGCTGGACGATCTGGTCATCCGCTCGCCGGTCTGCGACATCTCCACGCCGCTGGACCGGGTGATCGAAGCATTCTCCACCGAATCCGCCGCCGATGGGATCGTGATCGTGGAGGGTGGCGCCTATGCCGGCGTGCTGTCGAGCGGCGCGCTGCTGCGGCTGGTGCATGAGCGCAATCTGGCGATGGCGACCGACCAGAACCCGCTGACCCGGCTGCCGGGCAATGCGGCGATCCTGCGCCACATCGAAGGGGCGCTGGACGATGCGGGGCGCGGCCATGTCCTGACCTATCTGGATTTCGACAACTTCAAGCCCTTCAACGACAATTTCGGCTTCCGCCAGGGCGACCGCGCCATCCTGATGTTCAGCGAGCGGCTGAAGGCCTGGGCCGGCAGCGCCGGGGCGGCCATCGACGCCGACGCCTTCGCCGGTCATATCGGCGGCGACGATTTCTTCCTGGGCGTCAGCGGCGGGGAGGAGTGCGAGGTGCTGGCCCGGCTGGTGGAACTGCTGGCCCTGTTCCGCTCCGACGCCGAAAGCCTGTACGACGCCGAGACGCGGGTCAGCGGCGGCTTCCTGGCGAAGGACCGCTATGGGGCGCTGCGGCGCTTTCCGTTGCTGGCCGCCAGCGGGGTGGCGGTGGTGATCCCGCCCGGCTGCCACGGCCTGACCCCCGACGCCATCAATGCCGCCATAGCCGATCACAAGGCCGCCGCCAAGGGGGCGGAAGACAAGCTGTGCGTGGTGCGGCTGGCGTGAGGGAGGTGGCGGCGCGGGAGTGCTCCCCCACTCACGCATAATCCCGGAAGCTCTCCGCCGTCGCGCGGTCGTAGCCCTGGCTGGCGCGCAGCAGCTGCACCGTGTAGGGCTCGCGCGCGGCACCGCGGCGCAACTCCTCCACGCTCATCTCCTCCACCAGCCGACCGCGGTTCATCACCGCCAGCCGGTCGCACAGATTGGCGACGACGGCGAGATTGTGGGTGACCAGCACCAGGGTCAGGCCATGCTCCGCCCGCAGCCGGCGCAGCAGGTTCAGGATCTCTGCCTGCACCGAGACATCGAGCGCCGAGGTCGGCTCGTCCAGCAGCAGGACGCGCGGCTCCAGCACCAGGGCGCGGGCGATGGCGACGCGCTGGCGCTGGCCGCCCGACAGCTGGTGCGGGTAGCGGAAACGGAAGGCGGGGCCGAGACCGACGTCGCGCAGCACCCGGTCGATGCGGGCGTCGGCATCGCCCAGCCCATGGATGGCGATGGGCTCGGCCAGGATGCGGTCCACCGTGTGGCGCGGGTGGAGGGAGCCGTAGGGGTCCTGGAACACCATTTGGCAGAGCTTGTAGAAGCCCTTTTGCCGTTTCGGTCCCTGGTCCGCGCCGGCGACGGCGATGCGGCCGGTCCACTCGTCGTTCAGGCCGCTGACCGCGCGCAGGACGGTGGATTTGCCGGAACCCGATTCACCGACCAGCCCGAAGCTCTCCCCCTCGCGCACCGACAGGGTGACACCGTCCACCGCCGTGACGGTATCGGTGCCCTGGCCGAAGCGGACCCGCAAATCCCGGATGTCGATCATGGTCATCGCCCCTCCAGCCAGGCCGGATCGCGGCTCAGCACCGGCAGGTCGCCGGGCGGCTCGTCGATCCTGGGCAGGCTGGCCAGCAGGCCGCGGGTGTAGGGGTGCTGCGCCGCGTGCAGCTCCGACGCGCGGCAACTCTCCACCACCCGGCCGGCATACATGATCAGGATGCGGTCGCAGAAGGAGGCGACGAGGTTCAGATCATGGCTGACGAAGATCATGCCCATGCCGCGCTGGGAACAGAGGTCGTCCAGGATCGCCAGCACCTGCATCTGCACGGTGACGTCGAGCGCGGAGGTCGGCTCGTCGGCGATCAGCAGGTCGGGATCGGGGATCAGCATCATCGCGATCATGATGCGCTGGCCCATGCCACCCGACACCTCATGGGGATAGCGGTCATAGACCCGCTCCGGATCGCGGATGCGCACGGCGGCCAGCATCTCCAGCGCGCGGCGCTTGGCCTCGGCGGCACCGGCCCTGCTGTGGACGCGATAGGCCTCGGCGATCTGGCGGCCGACGGTCATCACCGGGTTGAGCGAATATTTCGGGTCCTGCATCACCATGGCGATGCGCCGGCCGCGGATGCCGCGCATGCGCTTGGCCGAGGCCGTCAGCAGATCCTCGCCGTTGAAGGCAAGCCGGTCGGCGGTGACGCGCCCCGGTGGCGGCACGAGGCGCAGGATCGAGCGGCCGGTCATCGACTTGCCGGAGCCCGACTCGCCGACGATGCCCAGCTTCTCCCGCCCCAGGGTGAAGGAGACGCCGCGCACCGCCTCCGCCTCGCCGGTGCGTGTGGGGAAGGCGACGCGGAGGTTGGAGACGTCCAGCAGGGGTGTGTTGTCCGTCATCTTCAGTCGCCCTTCGGGTCCAGCACGTCGCGCAGCCCGTCGCCCAGCAGGTTGAAGCCCAGGCTGACGATGAAGATGGCGAGACCGGGCATGGCGGCCACCCACCATTGCTCCAGCACATATTGCCGGCCATTGGCGATCATCGCCCCCCATTCCGGCAGCGGCGGCTGGGCGCCGAGACCGAGGAAGCCCAACCCGGCCGCGGTCAGGATCACGCCGGCCATGTCCAGCGTCGTCCGCACGATCAGCGAGGCGACGCACAGCGGCATGATGTGGCCCAGGATGATGCGCAGGCTGGAGGCGCCCTGCAGCCGGGCGGCGCTGATGAAGTCGGCGCGGCGGACGGTCAGCGTCTCCGCCCGCGCGATGCGGGCATAGGGCGGCCAGGAGGTGATGGCGATGGCGATCACCGCGTTCTCGATGCCGGGGCCGAGCGCGGCGACGAAGGCAAGCGCCAGGATCAGCTTGGGAAAGGCCAGCGCGATGTCGGTGATGCGCATCAGCACGGTGTCGACCCAGCCGCCGAAATAGCCGGCGACCGTGCCGATCACCAGCCCGGCCAGCGGCGCCGTTGCCGCCACCAGCGCCACGATCATCAAGGTCAGCCGCGCCCCATGGATCAGGCGGGAGAGGATGTCGCGGCCGAAGGCGTCGGTGCCCAGCCAATGGGCGGCGCTTGGCGGCAGCAGCCGGCTGTTCAGATCCTGGGCATAGGGGTGGTGGGGCGCCAACAGCGGGGCGAATGCGGCGACGACGACCAGGGCCAGCACGATCAGCAGCCCGGCGACGGCCAGCCGGTTGCGGCGGAAGGCGGTCCAGCCGGCCCAGGCGCGGCCCAGCCGGGCCTGCGCGCGGGACTGCGGGGTGTCGGTGGTCAACCAGTCCCGCCAGCCGGCGGGCCGGTGGGCGAATGGGGGGTCGGTGCGCGCGGTCATCGGGCCCTGGGATCCAGAAGGCGATAGAGCAGGTCGCACAGCAGGTTCAGCGCGATGAAGACCGCGCCGACCACCAGCGTCCCGCCCAGCACCGCGTTCATGTCGGCGCTGAGCAGCGAATTGGTGATGTAGAGCCCCAGCCCCGGCCAGGCGAACACCGTCTCGGTCAGCACCGATCCCTCCAGCAAACTGGCATAGGACAGGGCGATGACGGTGATCAGCGGCACCGTGATGTTGCGCAGCGCATGGCCCCAGACCACGCGGGTCTCCGACAGGCCCTTCACCCGTGCGGTGGTGATGTATTCCTGGCGCAACTGGTCCAGCATGAAGCCGCGCGTCATCCGCGCGATGTAGGCGACGCAGTACAAGCCGAGGATGGCTGACGGCAGAACCAGATGCCCCACGGCGTTCCAGAAGATGTCGGTTTCGCCGGCCAGCAGGGCGTCGACCGTGACGAGGCCGGTCACCTGATCGACCATCCCTTCATAGAAGATATCGACCCGCCCTGGTCCCGGCGCCCAGTCCAGCTTGGCGTAGAACAGCAGCAGCGCCATCAGCCCCAGCCAGAAAACCGGCACCGAATGGCCGAGCAGACCGAGCAGGCGGATGGCATGGTCGGGCCAGCGCCCGCGGTTGACGGCGGCGAACACCCCGGCGGGGATGCCCAGCACCGCTCCGACGATGGCGGCGACCGTCGCCAGTTCCAGCGTTGCCGGGAAGACGCGCAGCACATCCTCCAGCACCGGGCGGGAGGTCAGCACCGAGGTGCCGAGGTCGCCTTGCAGCACGTCGCCGACATAGCGCAGGAACTGCTGCCACAGCGGCAGGTCGAGGCCCAGCTGCGCGCGCATCTGCGCATAGCTTTCGGCATTCGCCCGATCGCCCAGAGCCGAAAGCACCGGGTCGATCGGCACGACGCGGCCGATCAGGAAAGTGACCAGCAGCAGGCCCAGCAGGGTCACGGCCACCGTGACCAGCAGGGCGAGGCCGCGTTTCAGCGTAGGCAAGAGGACTCCCTCGCGGTTGGAGCGCCAAGGGAATCACAGTCGGAGCTTTGTGCAAAGCCCGTCAAGGGCATAGGGGAGTATGGGGAGCTGGGTGCTGTGGATGCGCCGCTTGCCCCCTCCCTATCCCTCCCCCGCGTTCCGCGGGAGAGGGGATTGGATGCCAGGTAGCGTGACGATTCGCAAAAGAGCGGCGGAGTTCCCTCTCCCGCTTGAGCGGGGGAGGGTTAGGGAGGGGCATCCGTCGCTTGAACTTAACCCTCAGCTCACCAAGTCCCCGCCGGGCTGGGATCGCCATGGGCGCCGGCGGCCGGTTCGTGGTGGGCGAGCCAGCGCTCGGCCTCCAGTGCAGCCATGCAGCCCATGCCGGCGGCGGTGACGGCCTGACGATAGACCTTGTCCTTCACATCGCCGGCGGCGAAGACGCCGGGGATGTTGGTGGCGGTCGAATCGGGCACCGTGACGATGTAGCCCGCCTCGTCCATCTCCACCTTGCCCTGGAAGATGCCGGTCGCCGGCACATGGCCGATGGCGACGAAGACGCCGGCCACCGGGATGACGCGCTCGTCGCCCGACTTGACGTTCTTCACGCGCACGCCGGTGACGGCGCGCGGGTTGCCCATGGTGCCGTCGCCCTCGCCGACGATCTCCTCCACCGTGCTGTCCCACACCACCTCGATCTTCGGGTGGCGGAACAGGCGGTCCTGCATGATGCGTTCGGCGCGGAAGCTGTCGCGGCGGTGGATGACCGTCACCTTGCTGGCATGGTTGGTCAGGTACAGCGCCTCCTCGACGGCGGAGTTGCCGCCGCCGATGACCGCCACCTCCTTGCCGCGGAAGAAGAAGCCGTCGCAGGTGGCGCAGGCCGACACGCCGAAGCCGCGGTAGATCTCCTCGGTCGAGATGCCGAGCCAGCGCGCCTGGGCGCCGGTGGCGATGATGACGCTGTCGGCGGTGTAGGTGTCGCCGCTGTCGCCCTTGCAGACGAAGGGGCGCTGCGTGAAGTCGACGTCGGTGATCAGGTCGAACACCATCTTCGTCCCGACATGCTCCGCCTGCTTCTGCATCTGCTCCATCAGCCAGGGGCCCTGGATCGGATCGGCGAAGCCGGGGAAATTCTCCACATCGGTGGTGATCATCAGTTGGCCGCCCGGCTGCATGCCCTGGACCATCAGCGGTTCCAGATTGGCGCGCGCGGCATAGATGGCGGCGGTGTAGCCGGCCGGGCCGGCGCCGATGATGAGGACCTTGGTGTGGTGCGTGGTGGCCATGGGTCTGATCCCGCAGTGATCGGCAGAAGGGAGTTTGCGATTGGAACGGTTCTAGAAACCGAACATATGGTCGAGGCTGAAGGCGCTGTCACCGGCCGCAAGGCAGCCATGGTAGCCGAACAGGCGGCAGGTGGTGTCACGGATCAGCACATAGGCATGCTCACCCGCCGCCAACCGTTCGGCTTCCGTAAACATCTCGCGATACCGCCAGTAGTGCGAACCGCCGCAGGGAATCGCCAACCGCTTGCGTACCACTTCAACGCCGTCGCGCCGCACCAGTATCAGGTTGGTGTCGGACAGGGCATGCCACGGGGTCGAGGCAGGATAGACAAGATGGCAGAGCGTGTCCCACGGGTCGGTGCCCAGCCGCAGGAACAGGCGGGTCGACAGGCCGGGCGGGCGGCCATGGTAGCTCTGCGGTTCGTCGCGATAGATCATCGCCATATTGAACATGTGGCTGCCGAAGCTGGTCTCCGCCACATGGCCAGTCGTTACGTCCTCGTAACGGACCAGCGCATGCAACCATCCGTCGGCCATCGTTCCGGCTTCGAAATCATAGACCAGTTCGACATGGCCCCAGCCGTCGCCCCCAAATTGGTCGACGACAGCCCTGTCGGCGACCAGCCCCGTCACGTCCAGCGCCACGCTGTCGGAGCGCTTGAGGTTGCCGAAGCGGTGTTCCGCCACCGCGGCGCCGTTGCGGTCATAGACGACGGCCTTCACCGGCAGTTCGGTCTGCGCGGTGCTCATCGGCGTCGGCAGCAGGATGGTGCGCCAACGGCCCATCGGCAGCAGCGGCGCCGGCAGGATGTGGCCCTTGCCGACCACGCCCTTGTCCACCGCGCCGCCGGTCAGCAGCGGCAGCCTGGGGTCCGGCTTCAGATCGGTGCGCTCCACATTGGCGTGGGCCATGCGGCGGCGGCCATCGGCGGCGACGATCTCATAGCGCGGGCGGACGAAATGCTTGCCGGCCTGCACCTCGAACTGTTGCGGCCAGCGGGCTTCGGGGAACAGGCTGGCGGTGTCCAGTTCGACGGTGGCGAAGGCCGGGACCGTCCGGTCCAGCGTCCGGATCTCCGCCGAGCCCATCAGGTTCAGCCCGACGGCGCCGGCCGGGATCGGCGTGGGGTGGCTGTTCTGGATCCACAACGACACCCGCTCTCCCTCGCGCGGGGCGGGCAGGCCGGCATAGAGATCGGCCGGCCAGGCGTTGGCGTCGTGGGTGCAGGACAACACCGTCTCGTCGTCGCCATAGGTGTCGAGCGCGTATTTGACCACGTCGTGCCCGGCGGCGCCGATGACGTGCAGAAACAGCGAGCCGCAGAAGGGGGCGAGGCCGAAGCGCTCGCGCACCTGCCGGCTGTCGATCACCACGGTGCCGTCGGTCGGCGGCATCGGCTCCGTCCAGTCGGCGATCGGGCGGCCCTCGCCATCGAACAGGCAGGCCCACAGCCTGGTGCCCTTGGCGCCGTAGCGCGGCCAGTAGTTGGCCGACACCACGCGGGTGTGATGGCCGTCGCCGTCGCGGAACCAGGCGAAATTGGTCGCCCAATTGAACTTCGACAGGTAATGGCCGGGGTCGTTCAGCATGTCTTCCGGCACGCGCATGGCGTCCAGCGAGACGACGCCGGCCTGTTTCGGGATCAGATGCGCGATGTGGCCTTCCAAGCGCTGCGAATCGAAGGCGACGATGAAGACGGTGCGGGCGCGGCTTGACGGCAGGTCGGTCACCGGGCGGGCGGCATGGCCGAACACCTCTTTCCCCACCTGCTCCACGTCCTGGACATAGATGCCGCACACCGGCACCGCCGACAGGTCATAGAACTCCGCCAGCCCCGAGAGCAGGCCCAGCGGGTCATAGACGGCCACCGGGCCGTACGAGGCCAGCCGCGATATCAGGATCGCGGCCTTGGGCGCCGCCAGCGGATGGCCCACCGCCTTGAAGAAGCTGGAGCCGCCGGTGACGTTGGAGAAGGTCTCGATCCGAAGGGGCATCAGGGCACACACGCGCGATAGCAAAGCCAGGGCGTCGGTTATAGCCCCTTCGACAGGGCAGGCGACAGTGATTTGCAGGCGGCTGCGATTTGTCGGAACGCCCCCCCTTGTCAAAGAGCGAGTTTCGATATATCTAAAATTTCGTTATATCGAAACTGCATCGAGAGAGGGTTCCATGTTTCGGCATCTGTTTCACTGCCAGGGGCGCCGCTTCTCGCGCCCGGACTTCGACGACGAGGCGCCGGACGGGCGCGGCCGCCATGGGTATCGCGGCGGCTGGGAAGGCTCCGGCGGCGGCCGGGGGGGTGGCTTCGGGGGTGGTCGGGGAGGGCGGGGAGAGCGCCGCGTCTTCGACCACGGCGACCTGCGCCTCGTTCTGTCGTGGCTGATCGCGGAGAAGCCGCGCTCCGGCTATGACCTGATCAAGACGATCGAGGAGATGGTCGGCGGCGCCTACAGCCCCAGCCCCGGCGTCGTCTACCCGACGCTGACCCTGCTGGAGGAGCAGGGCCACATCCGCATCGGGTCGACCGAAGGCAACAAGAAGCTCTACGAGATCACGCCCGAAGGGACGGAGGCGCTGAAGGCGGCGGAGCCCGCCGTTGCCGCGGTGCGCGAACGGATCGCCCACGCGAAGGCCCGGCAGCAACGCGAATCCTCGCCGCAGATCGTCCGCGCCGTCGAGAACTTCAAGCTGGCCCTGCGGTTGCGCCTGTCGCGCGGCGACCTGACGGCGGAGCAAACCCAGGCCATCGCCGACGCCATCGACGCCGCAGCCCGCGCCGTCGAACGGATCTGATCGCGGAGGAGACGAAGACCATGATCGTATCGAGCGCCCGCATCGCGACCCCCAACGGCCGCCGCTACATGACCCAGCTGTGCAAGCACTGGGCGCACAAGTTCGAGGTCGCTTATGACGAGAACCAGGGGCTGGTGCCCTTCTCTCCCGACCGCCGCTGCCGGATGGCGGCGGATGCCGAAGGGCTGACGCTGACCATCGAGATGGAGGATGCCGAACAGATGGAGCGCATGCAGGCAGTGGTCATCGACCATCTGAAGCGCTTCGCCTTCCGCGAGGATCTGGGGGAGGTGGCCTGGACGGCCGGATCGTGACACCCGCCCCGCCGGGCGTGCCGTGTGTTCGGAAGGGCTTTTCCCGAGTCTGTCTGCGACAAATCCTGTTGTGAATTCCCGCTTCCAAGGTGTAGAACGCTTCTTAACCAACAGGCGGGAATGGGTGAGATGTCGGCGTTTCCACCTTCGGACCGGTCCGAGGCCGGTGCCGCCGGGAACCGCCGGTCCCCTTGCTGCAGTGGCAGGCACAGTCAGAACACCGGGAGTCGCTCGTGATGCTCCGCATCTCCAAGAAGCTGATGTTCGCCATCGAGGCGGTCCTCGACATCGCCTACAACGCGGGCACCGAGCCGGTGCAGTCGGGAGAGATCACCCGGCGCCAGGGTATCCCGAAGCGTTACCTGGAGCAGGTGCTGCAGCAGCTGGTGCGGGAAGGCGTGCTGGCCGGTGTGCGGGGCCCGCGTGGCGGCTATCGGCTGGCGCGCGAGCGGCGGCGGATCACGCTGGGCGAGATCGTGCGGGTGGTCCGCTCGATGGAGACAGCCACGGATCCCATCGAAGAGCCGGCGGGTTCCGTCCTGGGCCATCAGGTCGTGCGTCCGTTGTGGGGAGAGTTGCAGGAGGAATGCATGGCCAAGCTCGACACCATCACGGTCGAGGATCTGTGCATGCGCGCGCGCCAGGCCGGGGTGGAGAGCGAGACCGAGGACCGGATCGACTTCACGATTTGACGCTCCGGCTGGCGCTTCGACTGCGATCAGCGGGATCGCACGGACGGCCCGCCGACCCCACTTCCCGTTTGACAGGCCATCCGCGCTGGATAATGCTCGGCCTGGGGTGTTGAACTTACACATAACACAAATCTTAGAGGTGGAATCATGGCTGCACCCGAATTCCGTGGCAAGATCTATGACAGCATCCTCGACACGATCGGCGCCACGCCGCTGGTGCGGCTGAACCGCCTCGCCGAGGATGCCGGGGTCAAGGCCCAGATCATCGGCAAGCTGGAGTTCTTCAACCCGCTGGCCAGCGTCAAGGACCGCATCGGCCGCGCCATGATCGATGCCGCGGAGGCCGCCGGCACCATCGCCCCCGGCCGCACGACCCTGGTCGAGCCCACCTCCGGCAACACCGGCATCGCGCTGGCCTTCGTCGCCGCCGCCAAGGGCTACAAGCTGATCCTGACCATGCCGGAAAGCATGTCGGTTGAGCGGCGCAAGATGCTGAAGCTGCTGGGTGCGGAACTGGTGCTGACCCCGGCGTCGGAAGGCATGAAGGGCGCCATCCGCAAGGCCGAGGAGATCCTGGCCGCCGATCCGAACGCCTACCTGCTGCAGCAGTTCAAGAACACCGCCAACCCGGCTGTCCACCGCGCCACCACGGCGGAGGAGATCTGGAAGGACACCGACGGTCAGGTCGATTTCCTGATCTCCGGCGTCGGCACCGGCGGCACTCTGACCGGCACCGCCGAGGTCCTCAAGTCGCGCAAGCCCAGCTTCAAGGCGGTGGCGGTGGAGCCGGAGGACAGCCCCGTCCTGTCCGGCGGCATGCCGGGCCCGCACAAGATCCAGGGCATCGGCGCCGGCTTCGTTCCCGACATCCTGAAGAAGGAACTGATCGACGAGGTGGTGCGCATCTCCAACCAGCGCGCCTTCGAAACCGCCCGCAAGGTCGCCCGTCTTGAAGGCGTTCCGGTCGGCATCTCGTCGGGTGCGGCGCTCGCCGCTGCGCTGGAGGTCGGCGCCCGTCCGGAGAATGCGGGCAAGCAGATCGTCGTGATCCTGCCGTCCTTCGCCGAGCGTTACCTGTCGACCGCCCTGTTCGAAGGGCTGGAGTAACCGCCGACGTTGCGGAGCGGGGGCGACGCCGCTTCCGCTCCGCAGCCTATCCGCGAAATTCCGGTGCGAAATTTGACGGAATTGGCGGTTCGCGCTACTCTTCCCGGCAACAGCAAAGCCTTCGCCGTCCGCGCCGCCGGGGAGTGACCGCCATGTCGGATGTGACCGCCGCCACCTATGTTCCGAACCTGTCGAGCAGCGCCTTCTCGCAGCTCAAGGGGCAGACGACCAAGGTCGGCGCCGACGGGGCCAATGCCGACACCCAGACCTTCACGGTCAGCAAGGCCGGCGAGTTCAATTTCAAGGTCAACAACACCTTCACCAACGTCGAGATCCGCAACGACCGGAACGAGGTGGTGACGACCATCCGGTCGAAGGAATCGGCGTCGGACGCCACCGCGCGGCTGGGGCCGGGCACCTACACGGCGACCATTTCGCAGGCCAACCGGGCGGCCGGCGTGCGCGATTATTCGTTGGACGTCACCGAACGGCAGAACGTCCTGGTGACGGGTGCCGGCGCAACGCTGAAGGGCACCGCCCAGCCGCCGGGCAACGGCGATACCGGCGTGCAGAAGCACACCTTCAACGTCCTGCAGGGCGGCAACTTCACCGCCAACATATCGCTTCCCAACACGCGCTGGGCGATGATGGACAAGGACGGCAAGGTCGTCGCCGCCAGCGACTCGGGCAAGCCCGATTCCCAGCAGACCTTCCTGCAGAAGCCGACCTACAAGCTGGAACCCGGCCAATACACGATGGTGGTGGTCCCGCCGTCGAGTTTGAAGTCGCCGACCGATTTCATGATGAACCTCGTGCCGCGCAATGCGGATCTGTCCGAGTCGGGAGCGAACCAGGAAAGCGCCATATCCAAGACCCTGCGCGAGCGGCAGACCCGGCTGCGGCAATGGGCGTCCGAAGCGAAGCCCACCTCGACCAAGGTCTGACCGCCTTCGCGATGCCGGGCGGCTCCGCGTGTCGGAAAATGCCGCATCGAATGTTGCTGCAACGGCGCGTCCTTGCGCTATGCTGCCGGCCATGGACTTCACGGACACCCAGCTTCACCGCTATTCCCGCCACATCGTGTTGCCGGAAGTCGGCGGCATCGGGCAGGAGCGGCTTCTGCGATCCAAGGTGCTGGTCGTCGGCGCCGGCGGCCTTGGCGCGCCCCTTCTCCTTTATCTGGCCGCGGCCGGCGTCGGCACCATCGGCATCGTCGATGACGACACGGTGGACCTGTCGAACCTGCAGCGCCAGGTGATCCACGACGAATCGACACTCGGCCACCCGAAGGTGGAGAGTGCCGCCGCCCGCATCCATGCGCTGAACCCCGATGTCCGGGTGGAGGCCCACCGGATGCGGCTGAACCGCGACAATGCGATGGACCTGATCGGCCGCTACGATCTGGTTGCCGACGGGTCGGACAATTTCGCCACGCGCTTCCTGCTGAACGACGCCTGCTTCCTTGCCGGGAAGACGCTGGTGTCGGCGGCGATCTTGCGATTCGATGGCCAGCTGAGCACCTTCAAGGCCCATCTCGGCGCGCCGCACCCCTGTTATCGCTGCCTGTTTCCGGAACCGCCGCCGCGCGGCACCGTGCCGTCCTGCTCGGAAGGCGGGGTGTTGGGGGCGCTGGCCGGTTTCGTCGGCTCGCTGCAGGCGACGGAGGTGCTGAAGGAACTGCTGGGGTTGGGCGAGAGCCTGTCGGGCAGCCTGCTGATGATGGACACGCTCTATGCGTCCTATCAGCGCATCGCCATCAAGCGGGATCCCGACTGCGCGCTTTGCGGCGATCATCCGACCATCCACGACCTCTCCGCCCACTGACGGGCGCGACGGGAAAGACGGGAGGCGGCCCATCATGTCCACCACCATGTCGCAGTCCTCGGCCGAGAGCACCTCGGCCCTGTCGATCGTCCTGTTCGCCGGCGGCTTCGACCGGGTCCATTACGCGCTGGTGATGGCCAGCGCCGCGGCGGCCACCAACCGCAAGGTCACGCTGTTCTTCACCGGCCGTGCGCTGCGCGCCCTGGTGCATGAGAGCGAGCCGGGGGTGCTGGGCTGGCACGACCTGGACCCCGCCGACGACGGCAGTTCGCCGGTGGCGCGCGACCGCTATTTCGCCACCCACGGCCTTGCCACCTTCGAGGAACTGCTGGAGGCCTGCGTCGCATTGGGGGTGACGGTGATGGCCTGCGAGATGGGGCTGCGGGCCCTCGGTCTGCCGCCTGGCGTGCAACTGCGTGCCGACGTGCCGGTCGCCACCGGCGGCGTCGTCACCTTCCTGAACGACGCGCCGAAGGGCGGCGCCATGCTGTTCATCTGACACCAGTCTCCGAACCTGTTCATCCGATCTGGCGGAAAGACCATGAATGACAACCGCGAGATCCTCGACCTCGCCAACCGTTTCGAGTCGATTGCCACCGACGGGTTCGAAGGGCGTCCCTACCGGACGGCGCTGGCCGGCCTCGCCCGCCATGTGCGGAGCCATGCCGGGCTGGCGCCGCAGGTTGCCCATGTCCTGGGCGTCATGATCCGCCTGATCGGCGAAAGCGATCCCGAAGGCCGTTTCGCCGCCAAGATCGCCATCCTGCACGAGGCTGTGGAGTTGCTGACGGAGGGCTGACGGGCGGGGTGGATCAGCCTTGAGCAAGGTGCGGGGCTGCCATGCGTCACGCCGGAGCGGGTCGCCCCGTCATGGGGGCGATGACACTCCAAACGAGGATGCGAACCATGGCTTTCCGTTTCACCGTCGCCACCGATGCACCGTCCCTGTTTGCCACGCTGTACGCCACAGCCAAGACTATCCGCGGCAGCGGCCTGCCGACCGGCTTGATTCATCTGATCGACCTGCGCGTGTCGCAGATCAACGGCTGCGCCTATTGCATCGACATGCACAGCAAGGAAGCCCGCCACGACGGCCAGTCGGAACAGCGCATCGCCTCCCTTGCCGAGTGGGAGCGGTCGGATCTGTTCCTGCCCGACGAACGCGCCGCTTTCGCCTGGGCCGAGGTGCTGACCCGCGCCCAGCATGACCGCATCGACGCAGCCTATCGGGAACTGCAACGCCATTTCAACGCCGAGCAGATCGCCCAACTGACGGTGACGGCGGCGCAGATCAACGCCTGGAACCGCATCGGCATCGCCCAGCATATCGAGGGCACCGCCGTGGGGATGGCGGCGTGACGGCGCTGGCCGATCCGGACACCGCGCTCGCCGCCTTCGCGGGCGAGCGGGCGCGGCTGCGCGCCCTGGCCTACCGGCTGCTCGGCTCGGTGGCGGAGGCGGAGGACACGCTGCAGGACGCCTGGCTGCGCTGGTCCGCAGTGGCGCCCGGCAGCGTCGGGTCGGCCCCCGCCTTTCTGACGACGCTTGTGACCCGGCTGGCGCTTGACCGGCTGCGTTCCGCCCAGGTGGCGCGGGAGCGCTATTACGGGCTGTGGCTGCCCGAACCGGAGGTCGCCGCCTGGGCCGACGGGGCTGACGAGGGACCTGAGTGCGAGTCGGTGCCGATCGCGATGCTCCTGCTGCTGGAACGGCTGGCGCCGGACCAGCGCGTGGTCTTCGTCCTGCGCGAGGCGATGGACCTCGATTACACGGAGATCGCGGCGATCCTCGGCAAGTCGGTGGAGGCCTGCCGCCAGATCATGCGGCGTGCCCGCAACCGGCTGAACGAACCCTCCGAATCCCGCGCCGATGCGGATGCCGGACGCCGTCTGGCCGATGCCTTCGCCGAGGCCAGCGCCCGGCGCGACTATGCCGCCATCGTCGCCCTGCTGTCGAACGATGCCCAGTGGCTGAGCGACGGCGGCGGCATGGTGCGGACGGCGGTCAATCCGCTCTTCGGTGCCGAGCGCATCGCCCGCTTCCTGCTGGGCGTTCAGCGCAAGCGGGGCGTCGGGTTCGGCTTCGTGCAGGTGCGGGTGAATGGCGGACCGGGGCTGCTGGCCGAACTGGGCGGCTCCTTCCGCAGCGTGCTGGCCTTCGACATCGCAGATGGCCGCATCCGGCGGATCTACCAGATCGCCAACCCGCAAAAGCTGAAGCATGTGGCGGGCTTCGGAGAGACCGGCGTCCAATAGGGAAAAGCGGCAGGGCTCATGGCCGACCCTATGCCGTCGCCTCGTCCAGCCAGCGGTCGAGTGCGGTCAGGTCGACCGGGCGGGACAGGATGGGAAAGGCGGCATTCTGCAGGCGGGGGCCGGTCATCAGGATGCGCGTCTGCGGGTAAAGCATCGCCGCCAGTGCCGCGGCCCGGTCGCCCTCGTCGCCTTCATGGTGCAAGGGCAGCAATGCGACCACCGGCGCCTCCGCACCGATGATGGTCAACGCCTCCAGCGCATCGTCGGTCTGCGAAACCTGGAAACCGCGGCCGGAGAGATGGCCTGCCAGCGCCTCGCGCTGGATGCGGTCGGCATCGGCAACCACGGCACGGCGCCCGCCATAGCCCGGCATCCCGATGTCGGCGTCGATGCTGAAGCTCACGTTTCCCCTCCGTCCATCATGTTTTTTTTATGGACGGCAAGAAGTATGCGGCGCGGCAGGCGGGTTGTAAACGGTTGCTACCTGCGGTTCGACCTTCGTCGAATGCGGATCACTTCGCCCTTGTGCATCAGCGCCAGCATCGGCAGGTCGCTGGGGTGGTTGCCATAACCCCAGGTGGCGGCGACCGGGCCGTTGCCGGCGATCCAGGCGGTCACACGCTCGGCCTTGTCCAGGCGTACGCAGTTGGCGGTGCTGAGGCTGCCGGTCAGCTTGCCGTCCGCCACTTCCATTCCCGTGGCCAACAGGTCGTCCACCTCCAGCCCGCGCAGAAGGGCCGGCATATAGAGGTCGAGCGCGCCGGTTGCGACCACCACCCGGCGTCCCTGCCGGCGATGCTCCTTCAGCACCTCCAGCATGGGCTGGTGCCAGCGGACGCGGGGCGCCATCCGCTCGGCCGCGGCCAGCGCGTCGGCCACCGGTAGACCGCGAAGGGTGCGCTTCAGATAGATCGCCTTCACCGATCCGGGGAAATCGCAGCCCGGCCCCCGGCCGCGGACATGGCGGTGCATCGCCGAACGGATGGCGTCGGCCAGCGCCAGGGCGGCGCGGTGCCGGCCGATCACCTCGCCGACGAACATCGGCAGGCTGTCGCCGTGGATCAGCGTGCCGTCGAAGTCGAAGAAGGCGACGCCGGACGGACCGCAGACCAACGGATCGGAGACCGGAGAAGCGGACGTCGGCAATTCGAGATGCTGCGCCGGCAGGAGCGCCGGCGGCGCGAGGCTGGTCCGGGGCGCAGGATCGGGGAGGGGGAAGGTCTGCATGCGCCGTTTATCCGGCCGCCGCGGTATGGCGGGCAAGGTCTTTTACGGCAACCCTGGGAACGGTTCCAGGTCTGCCGCGAGCCGCGGTGCCGTCAATGCAGCATCGTCGGGCCGCTGGGCGTTTCGAACAGCAGGCCGTCCTCCGCCCCATCTTCGCTCCCCGCATCGGCCTCGGCGGCATCCTCGGCGTCCTCAAGCTGTGCGATCAGGTCGCCGGATGCCTCTTCGAGACCGGCCTTGACGGCGATCAGCAGATTTATGATCTCGCCATTGTCCTGCTCCAGGCTGCGGACCCGCTCCTCCAACCGGTCGATGCGGCGCAGCAGCAAGTCGGACAGCCGGTCCAGCCGTTCGAGAACGGGATCCGGGCCAACAGGAGCCGGGCCAACTGAGTTAGGGCTGGAGCCCTGGATTGTGATCGGTTCGGCCCCGGACATGATCGGCGGGCTTTCGTGCCGGGTGTCGGGGCGGTCGTCGTGGCGGTCATCCATGGTGCGGCCGGTTCCGGTCAGTGAGGTTTGCTCCTCGCCTAACCTTGGGCCATCGACCTGCAAGGTCCAGACCGGCACCCGATGCACCCCGCAAGCGATGGCCGCTTGACCCGCCCGTTGCGCGTGTGGCGATTCCGGATGGGGGTAAAGTCAGCAGCCACCTCTTGTGCGCAACGCCGCGGAGTCCGCTATCTAGTTAAGACTCAGATTTATCGGCGCGGCGCTTGCGCGGGACGCCGTACAGTTCAAGCCGATGGCCGATCAGGTCATAGCCCAGTTCGCTGGCAATGCTTTCCTTCAGCCGTTCCATTTCATCATTGGTGAATTCGATGACTTCACCGGAATCGACATCGATCAGATGATGGTGGTGATCGGTTCTCGCTTCTTCGTAGCGAGCGCGGCCATCGCCGAAATCGAGGCGGTCGATCACATGCGCTTCCTCGAACAACCGCATCGTCCGGTAGACGGTGGCGATGGAAATGCGCGGGTCGATGGCCGATGCACGGCGGTGCACCTCCTCCACATCGGGATGGTCCGTCGCCTCCGACAGCACGCGCGAAATCACGCGGCGCTGGTCGGTCATCTTCAATCCCTTCTTCACGCACAATTCTTCGAGGCGCGAGGGCATGGACATCCCCTGTAATCCTGTTCTGTGTGGCGGGCGGCGGATCGCCCCTCCGTGTCTCCCTGATGCCCGGAATGCCGACAGGGAAGGCAGGCCGGACGGACAAGTCCGGTCGGCCGAACGCGGCACCCCGAATACCCGACCATCATACTGTGTTTCGGAGCCATTCTCAAATGCCCAGGTCACAGCCGGACGGCCGAACGTCCAAAAGCCTCTTCTTTCATGGCTATAGGACTTTCGTATAGGGCCGTGTCGGGATGGATGGGCGGATTGGAAACCAATTGCTCATAATCCGCTGCTAGGTTTTCCCGAAAGAGCGCCGCGCATTCCGCGACCGGTGCCGACCGGACAGGAGTAAGCCGGATAGGGAGGGGGGAGATGCCGTGACGCCATTCGATCCGCCGCTTCCCGTACCGGCCGCGCCGGAGGCGCACATGGATGAACCCGCCTTCACCGCCGCCGGGCTGGCGGTTCCGGTGACGCCGCTGGCACCCGCACAGGATTGTGCGGCGGCAACGGCCCGCTTCAACCGCCAACCGGATTTGCCCGCCATTCCGGTTGTCGATGGCGAGGGCTGTGTCGTCGGCCTGCTGGAGCGCAGCCGGCTTCCGGCGGCTGGCGGCAACGATGACGCGGACGTCCCGGTGTCGGCCCTTATGGACCCGGCTCCGCTGCTGGTCGAGGGGACGACTCCGCTGGCGGAGATCGGGCGGCGTCTGGCCCGGCTGAAGCCGGCGGCGCTGGTGACCGGCTTTCTCGTGGTGGACCAGGGCCGCTATCTCGGCGTCGGCACGGTGACCGGGCTGATGGCGCGTTCCGCCGAACAGACCGATCTGCGCGCCCGCCAGCTGGAGGAGGCGCGTCGGCAAGCCGAGCGGGCGATCCGGGCCAAGACGGCCTTCCTCGCCAACATGAGCCACGAGATCCGCACTCCGCTGACCGCGATGATGGGATTCGCCGAGCTGCTGGAGCAGGAGGTGGCGGGACCGCACGCGATTCCGCTCTATCGCGACTATGCCCGCGACATCGCCGAGAGCGGCCGGCACCTGATGGAACTGATCAACGACCTGCTCGACCTGTCCAAGGCCGATGCCGACCGGCTGGAACTGGTGGATGGGACGGTGGATGTGTTGCGGGTGGCGATCGGCACCGCGCGGCTGCTGGCCGAACGGGCGTCGCGCCATGGCGTGCGCATCGTCACCACCGTGCCCACCGACCTGCCGCCCTTGCGCGCGGACGAACGCAAGCTGCGCCAGATGCTGCTGAACCTGCTGTCGAACGCGGTGAAGTTCACGCCGGTCGATGGTGTGGTGACGCTGGGCGCCCGCGTGGCGGCCGGCGGCGCGCTGTGGCTCTCGGTGCATGACACCGGCATCGGCATGACCGGGGAAGAGCTGGCGAAGGCGCTGGAGCCCTGGGGGCAGATCGACAGCGCACTGGCCCGCGCCCAGGTCGGCACCGGGCTGGGCCTTCCCCTGACCAAGCGCCTGATCGAACTGCATGGAGGACGACTGGATGTCGTCAGCCGTCGTGACGAGGGCACGGTCATGTCGCTGGTCTTCCCTGCCGACCGGGTGGGGCGGGGATAAGGAAAAGCCCCCTCCTCCGTGGAGGAGAGGGCCTGTTCATCGCATTGTCCTGCCGACGGCGATCCTTACGCCAGCCCCTTCTCCATCGCGCTCGCCAGACGGCGGGCGAAGGCGGCGGGGTCGGGCAGGGGCTCGCCCTCGACGATGCGGGCCTGGTCCAGCAGCAGCCACGCCGCATCCTCCAGCGCGTCGGTCGCACCGCTGCCCTTGGCCCGCTCGGCCAGCCGCTTGATCAGGGCATGCGAGGGGTTGATCTCCAGGATGCGTTTGCCGGCCTCGCCGTTCAGCTGCTTGTGCTGCTTCAGCAGCCGCTCCAGATGCATGTCCATGTCGTTGTCGTCGGCGACCAGACAGACGGCGCTGTCGGTCAGGCGTTCGGACTTGCGGACATCCTTCACCGCATCGGACAGGGTCAGCTTCAGCAGGGCCAGCAGGTCGGTCAGCTCGCCTTCCGGTGTCTTCTCCTCCTCCGGCTTTTCGGTCTCCCCGCCCTTGATCTTGCCGAGATCGGCGCCGCCGCGGGTCACGGACTTGAAGGGCTTGCCGTCATAGACGCCGACCGACGGCATCCAGAACTCGTCCACCGGATCGGTCAGCAGCAGAACCTCGACGCCCTTGGCCTTGAAGCCTTCCAGCTGCGGGCTGCGCAGCAGGGTGTCGATGTCGTCGCCGCTGATGGTGTAGATGGCGTCCTGGCCTTCCTTCATGCGGGCGACATACTGCTCCAGCGACACCAGTTCCTCGCCGGCGGTGGTGCGGAAGCGCAGCAGCTTCAGCAACTCGTCCCGGTGCTCGTAATCCTCATAGAGGCCTTCCTTCAGCACCGCGCCGAAGTTTTCCCAGAAGCTGTCATATTCGGCCGCGTTCTCCGTGTCCTTGGCCTTCTTCGACAGCTCCGACAGGACGCGCCGGGTGATGCCGGCCTTGATCTTGGCCAGCATCGGGTTGTGCTGCAGCATCTCGCGGCTGATGTTCAGCGGCAGATCCTCGCTGTCGACCACGCCGCGCAGGAAGCGCAGATAGGGCGGGATCAGACCTTCCGCCGCGTCGGTGATGAAGACGCGCTTGACGTACAGCTTCACCCGGTGGGCGCGCTTGGGGTCGAACAGGTCGAACGGCTTGGTCGAGGGCACATAGAGCAGGTTGGTGTATTCCAGCGCCCCTTCGGCCCGCCAGTGCAGGGTCAGCCACGGATCGTCGAAGGCGTGCCCGACATGGTGGTAGAATTCCTTGTACTGGTCGGCGGTGATCTCCGACTTCGACCGGGTCCACAGGGCCGACGCGCTGTTCAGCGCCTTGGCGTCGTCACCCTCGCCGAACAGGATCGGGATGGCGATGTGGTCGGAATATTTGCGGACGATGCCGCCCAGCCGGGCCTCGTCGAGATATTCGTCGTCGCCCTGGCGCAGGTGCAGCACTATCTTCGTGCCGCGCGACAGGCCGTCGGCCTCGGCGATGGTGAACTCGCCCTTGCCGTCGGATTCCCAACGCCAGCCATGGGGTTCGCCGGCCTTGCGGGTCAGGACCGTCACCTTGTCGGCGGCCATGAAGGCGGAATAGAAGCCGACGCCGAACTGGCCGATCAGGTTGACGTCCTTCTTGCCGTCAGCCTTTTCCGCGCCTTCCAGCGACTTCATGAAGGCGGCGGTGCCGGAGCGGGCGATGGTGCCGAGATTCTCGACCAGATCCTCGCGGTTCATGCCGATGCCGTTGTCGGCGACGGTCAGGGTCCGCAAGTCCTTGTCGACCAGCAGGCGGACCTTGAGGTTCGGATCGTCGGCCGAGAGTTCCGGCTGGGTCAGGGCCGCGTAGCGCAGGCGGTCGCAGGCGTCCGACGCGTTGGAGACCAATTCGCGCAGGAAGACTTCCTTCTCGCTGTAGAGCGAGTGGGCGACGATGTCGAGCAGACGGCTGACCTCGGCTTGAAAACTGAGCCGTTCCTCGGTCATGGGGGCACCTTCGTTGGTTTTGCACGGGTGTTGGCGTCAAGACGGCGGAGATATGTGAAAGCGTCCCGGCCGTTCAAGAGGCTTGTGCCGTGCAACCGCGGGAGGTGTGCGGCGGGGTGTCGCGGCGGGGGAGGCGACGATGTCCCCTCCCCCGGACTTTTCCCTTACTTCTTCTTCGGAGCCGGTGCCGGAGCCGGCTCGCTGCCGCCGGCCAGCAAGGCGGTCATGTCTGCACCGTTCAGCAGCAGCTGGCCGGCCTCCGTGACGTCGATCTTGTAGGTGCGGATCTCGGCGCCGCTGTCGTCCTTCCCGGCCTGGCCCAGGGCCTGGACCATCGCCAGACCGGCGAGCAGATCCTGCGTCTCCTTGTCGGGCTTGGTCCCAGGCGCCGGCTGCATCGCCTTCACCGCGGCGTCGATGCCGCGCAGCAGGACGGTGGCGCCGCCGGTGACGCCGAAGGCGGCCGGGGTGGCGACCTTCAGGGCGCCGGTGGCGGTGCCGGCGGTGGCGGGGGTGTCGAGGTTCAGCGCGTCGATGCGCAGCTCGGTCCCGGCCTCGCCCATCGCGGCCATCGTCTGCAGCATGATGACCTCTGGCGACGGCGGCGGCGGCGGGGCCTTGGCGCCCTTCTTCGGCGGCGGGGCCTCTTGCGCCTCGATGGTCTTGGCGTACTCGGTGAAGGCCTTCCACAGGGCGCTGTTCGGCAGCTTGGCGGCCGACAGCTTGATCTCGAAGGCGCGCGGGGTGAAGGCTGCGGGGGCCGGCGACGGCGTCATGGCGAAGTCGCGGGCTTCGATGCCCATGCTGACGGTCGATTGCGGCTGGTCGAGATCGGTCAGGCCGCTGTGGAAGGCGAACTGGCCCAGCGTCACGCTGGTCCCATCCTCCGGTTTGACGAAGGACAGGTTGGACAGGCGAATCGCGGCGGTGACGCTGCCGAAGATGCCCTGCAGATTCGACAACAGCTCGGTCTTGTTCGGGGCCACGCCCATGGCGGCGGTCTGTTTCGACAGCTTCTGCAGGGCGCTGACCTTGGTCAGGTCGACACGGACGTAGGCGGCTTCGGCGGTGGCGCTGCCGAGCTTCATCAACTCCTTGTTCTTGTCGTCGAGTAGCGACAGGCCGCTGAAGGCGAAGGCGGACGGGCCGCTCCACAGGCTGGCGCCGCCGGTGCTGGCCTCCGGCTTCAGGTCCTGGACCATGGTCATGGAGGCGACGGAGAGCTTGCCCTTGCCATCGGCCGCGCTGACCGCGATGTCGTTGTAGGCGGCATCGACCGTCAGCAGCGTCTCCAGCGTGCCAGACCAGGTGCTGGTGAAGGATTGCTTACCGATGGAGATGATCGCAACGTCGACATACTCGTCGTTCTCGTCCAGGTCCTGCACCTTGATCGCGCTGGGCAGCGTGACCGCCAAACCGAACTGGCTGTCATCCTTCGGCGTCACCGACAAGAGGATGGTTCCAACGTCGATCAGCCCGCCTTCGGCGCCCTCCACCGACAGGCGGGGCAGGGCGACGTCGTAATGGTCGCCGGCCGGCTTGACGGTCGGCTCGCCCTGCCATTCGAAGCCGACACCCTCGACAGTCTCGGAGGACGGCGGGTACCAGCGGGGCAGCTCCTTCTTCAGCAACTCGGCGAGTGCCTTGGCACCGGCCTCGTCGACCGCGGGTGCGGCGTGGGCGGCCTGGGAGAGTGGCCAGCCGGCCACCAGCGCCAGCATGCCGCCGGCGATCAGGGCAGGCCGCAGGGAACGGAGCGGCAGGGCCGGGACGGACGAAAGACGGCGCAGGCGCATCGAGGAACAACTCCCAATATACGATTTTGGGAGCACGTTAAACCTGATACGCAAGGCCGGTCCATGCCTCTGATGCGTCTGTTCCTAAGACGGCGTTAAAAATCCAGGTCGGCGTAGTGCCGGGGCGGCGGACAACCGGTGATGTTGTCGGCCAGAAGGGCGCGGAAGCTGGGGCGCGATTTGATCCGGGCGTACCAGTCCTTGGCTTCCGGACTGCGGTCCCATGGTACATTGTCGATATAGTCCAGGCAGGACAGCTGGGCCGCGGCGGCGATGTCGGCCAGCGTGAACACCGACCCCGCCAGCCAGGGCCGCCGTTCCGACAGGAAGGCGATGTAGTCGAGATGGTAGGTGATGTTGGCCAGCCCGGCGCGAATCGCCGGCGCGAAGGGGTGGCCCTGGCCGGACAGCCGCTTTATCAGCTTCTCGCCCACCAGATTT
This sequence comes from Azospirillum humicireducens, assembly GCF_001639105.2. NCBI lineage: Bacteria > Pseudomonadati > Pseudomonadota > Alphaproteobacteria > Rhodospirillales > Azospirillaceae > Azospirillum > Azospirillum humicireducens. Next base: position 2,267,099 of record NZ_CP015285.1, on the reverse strand, counting down.
TCGCCCACCTCGCGCTCGAACTTGTGCAGGAACCAGTCGGCGATCCGCCGCACCTCCGCCCGCGCCGCGACCTCCCGCGGCAGCAGGGGCGTGTCGGGATAGGCCTCCTCCAGATATTCGATCACGGCGAGGCCGCCGGCGACGACGGTCCCATCCTCCTCCACCAGCACCGGCACCTCGCCGGCGGGGTTCATCTTCAGGAAATCGGTGCGCCTTTCCCATGGCTTCTCGACCACGGGCTCGAAGGGAAGGCCCTTCTCGGCGAGCATCACGCGCGCGACGCGCGACAGGGGGTGGATCGGGTGATGGTACAGGGTTCGCATGGCGGCGGGACTTTACCGTAACGCGGCACGCGAAAACAGCCCGCGCATCGGCGTCTGCGCGTCTCGTTGGGGGAGGGTCGACGGGGATTCCGGCAAGAGAAGCGGCAATGAAAGGTGGTGGAAAAATGGGGGCTCACCTTGCCGGCGACAGGCGGTAGAGCACCAGCGCATCCCCGTCGTCGGAGGGTGCCGTCACCGGCGTCCAGCCGTTGCGTTCGTAGAAGGCGCGGGCGGCGGCGTTGCGGGCGGCGCAAGCCAGCTCGGCCGGGCGATGGCCTGCGCGCAGCAGGCCTAGAGCCTCGCGCAGCAGGGCGGAACCGATGCCGCGCTTGCACCATCCGGGGTCGATGAACAGGTTGTGGATGATGCAGGCCTGCGGATCGAGGGAGACGAAGCCGACCACCGTCCCGTCCGCTTCGGCGACAAGCACCGCATCCTCGCGCACGCAATCGTAATAATCGTCCAGTCTGAAGCGGTCGGCGGGCTGCCAGGAAAAGGCCTGGCGGCGGCCATGCAGGAATATCTCGGCGCAGCGCGGCGCGTCGGCGCTGCGGATGGAACGGATCGCGACGCCCCTTCCTTCGCCGGCCGGCATGCCTCCTCCCTTCTGTCCGTAGCGGTCGATCGTCTGGATCAACCGGATGGGGAACAGAATATTCCGTCGGCGGGTCGTCCGGGAACGCTCCTTTCGTCTCGTGCCGAGAGCGGAGTCTCAGCGTACCGTCTTCTCTCCAGCCGGTTTGTTCCTGGCGGCTTTGTCGTCGCTGCCGGTGCCGGTGCCGGCGCCGTTGTCGGGCAGGGGTGCGGGCGCGCGGTTTTCCTCGTTGGCGGCATTGCCCAGCAGGCCGGCCTCCCGGTAATAGCGCTCCGCCCCCGGATGCAGGGGGACCGAGACGTTGGCGACCGCGCGGGCGGGGTCGAAGTTGCGGCCCTGCGGATGCCCGTCGGCCAGGATGCGGCGGGTGTTCTCGTGCCACAGCGCCCGGACGATGCCATGGATCAGGTCCGGATCGCGGTCGGCGCGGGTCAGCAACTCCGCCCCCAGGCTCAGCGTCGGGGTGGTGGCGCTGCCGGGATAGGCGTTGGCGGGGATCTCGTCCTCGATATAGAAGCGCTGGGTCCGCAGCAGCCGGGCGGCCGGTTCGCCGTCCAGCGGCACCAGCCGGATCGGCACGCGCGCGGCCACGTCCGCGACCGCCGACACCGGATAGCCGCCCACCATGAAGAAGCCGTCCAGCTCACCCTTCGCCAGCCGGTCGGCCGCCATGCCCGGCTTGAGGTAGTGCGGCGTGATCGTCGTTTCCGACAGGCCATAGGCATCCAGGATCAGCCGGGCTTCCACCAGCGTGCCCGATCCCTCCTCGCCCAGCGAGATGCTGCGGCCCTTCAGGTCGGGCATGCGGTCGATGAAGCCGTCGGAGCGGACGACGATCTGGATCGCCTCCGCATAGAGCATGCCGAGCGAGCGCAGTTCCGCGAAGGGGCGCTTGCCGCTGAAGCTGCCGGTGCCGCTGTAGGCCCAGAAGGCGACGTCGGCCTGGGCGAAGCCGGCCTCCACCGTGCCGGCGCGCAGCAGCTCGATGTTGTCGACGGAACCGTTGCTGGCCTGCGCCACCACGATCAGGCCGGGTATGCCGCAGCTTCCGCCCTTGTCGCAGGGCCTCGATCCCGGCGGGTTGGAGATGGCGTTGGCGATCAGCCCGCCGATCGGGAAATAGGTGCCGGCGGTGGTGCCGGTGCCGATGCGGAAATAGCGCAGATCCTGCGCCGCCGCCGGCTGCGCTCCCCCCAATGCCAGACCGCCGGCGGAGGCAAGCAGCGGCGGCAGCGCCAGCCCGCCCAACAGACGGCCCAGCAGGCACCGTCGGGTCAAGAAGACCGCATCGGAATGCGTCTGAAGCCCCTTCGAGGGGAGCCCCGGCGGAGGGAGGCAGGCTTTGGCGGCTGCGCGGGACACCGGGTCGTTCCGTTCGTCTGGCCCGGTCGATCGGGCTGGGAAGGGGAGTGTCTTCAAAGATTCCCGCGCAACCCCCTCATTTCAAGGCGCAAGCGGTCAAATCACGCCGACGAGGTCGAGAACGCCCGCGACTGCCACCGCACCGCCACACATGCGCACTGCCCTGTCCGATTCGGCCTGCGTCACCGCGATCGACAGACCGAGCCCGCCGCAGGCGACCAGCATCAGCCCGGCGGCGAAGCCGGCCCAATAGAGCGGCGGACCCTGGTGGGCGTGGCCGTGGAACACCGCGGCCACCGCGGCGATCAGCACCGCCAGCACGGCCGGCGCCCGCACCCCCAGCGCCACCAGCGACCCGATCACGATCAGCGAAGCCGCCAGCCCCGGCCCGGCATAGGGCAGCCGCAGCCCCATCTGTGCGGCGAAGCCCGCCACCAGAGCCGCGGTCACGGCGGCGGCCGGCACCTGCCAGACCGCGGTGCCGCCGGCCTGCCCCGCCCATAGGCCGATGCCGAGGATGCCCAGCAGATGCTGCAGCACCCACACCGGCGTGGTCAGCCCGTTGCCGAAGGCCCCCGTCACCGTCGTCATGCGCCTGCATCCTCCGTCCATTCCGAATCACGGGGGCCGGTATGGCGGTTGAGAGAGGGCGTGGTCAAGCCGCCAAGGCGGAGGTTGCCGAGGGAATGCTGCCGGAGGGATGCTGCCGGGGGCGGCTAGCGCGCCAGCGGATCGCCCCATTGGCGCAGGTCGTTTTCGCGCCGCATCAGGTCGCGCTGGCCCAGCGGGTCGAGCCGCCCCATGGCGTCGTCTGTGCGCATGCGGTCCACCTCCGGCCGGATCAGGTCGCGCTTGAAGGCGTCGGTGGCGCTCTGCGACGAGGGCGGGGGCGGCACCGGGATCGGGCGCGGCGGCTGCGGCAAGGCCGCCGGATCGGGCGGGGGTGACGAACTGCCGCGGGGACGTTTGGGCGGCGGCCGGTCGGCGTCTCCCGAGTCGGTGTGCTTGGAGTTGGTGCGGGGTTGCGGTTCCTCGCTCTGCCGTGGCCGGACTGCGCCGCCGGAGTCGGCACGCGACTGTTCCGCCTGGATCCGGCTCCAGGTCCGACGTTCCCCGCCTCCCGGCACGAATGTCTGGTTGTAGACCGGCGGGAAGGCCTGGGCGCGGCCGGGGGCATCGTCGCGCAGTTCCGTCGGCGCGCAGGCGCCCGCTGCCAGCAGGAAAGCCAGCGGAGCGAAGCGGCGGATGAGAGACGGGAGATGCAGGGCCATGAACGGAATGTCGGTACTGCCGGACGTTTCGGCAAGATGACCCTAAAGGAGGGACTCCCCCTGCGGCCAAGCTGGCGCTAGTATGTTCTTTGTTTGTTCCGAACTGTTGGCTCTCGTATGAAGCCCCTCTTCCCACATCCGGACCTATCCCCCTCTCCCCCCGGGGGGGAGAGGGGATTCGGTCGTTGGGGAGGAAGGCGCCGCATCCTCGCCCTGTGGCTGCCTCGGCTGCCCACCGACGCGCGGGAGCGGACCATGCCGCCCGAATTGCGGGGACGTCCCTTCGCCCTGCTGCGGACGGAGCGCCAGCGCCGGATGGTGGTCGCGGTCAACCGGGTGGCGGCATCGGCCGGCATCGGCCCCGGCCATACCCTCAGCGACGCCCGTGCGTTGGAGCCGGGGCTGGAGGTGGCGGAGGCGACGCCGGAGGCCGATGCGGTCCTGCTCGGCCGCATCGCCGACTGGGCGCATCGCTACAGCCCCTGGACAGCGGCGGACGAGCCGGACGGGGTGGTGATCGACATCACCGGCTGCGCCCATCTGTTCGGGAATGAAGCGGCATTGGCCGCCGACCTGACCGGTCGACTGCGCGCCGCCGGCTTTGCCGCCCGCGCCGCCATCGCCGACACCCCGGCCGCCGCCTGGGGGCTGGTGCGGTTCGGCAGTCCGGAGGATCGGCGGCGGGAGCGGCTGGATGGGCTGCCGCTGGCCGCCCTGCGCCTGCCCGCCGAGACGGTCGAGGGGCTGCATGCGCTGGGATTGCGCCGGATCGGCGACCTGCATGCCATGCCGCGGGCCGGGCTGGCGGCGCGGTTCGGGGGCAGGTTGCTGCAACGCTACGATCAGGCATTCGGCCGGCTGGACGAGCCGATCTCTCCGCGCCGGCCGGTGCCTGAGCACCGCGAGCGCCTGACCTTCGCCGAGCCGATCTCCACGCCCGAGTCGATTGCCGGGGCGCTCCGCCATCTGCTGGGCCGGCTGTGCACTGGGCTGGAGGCGGCTGGGCAGGGGGTGCGCCGGCTGCGGTTGGACACCCACCGCACCGACCAGAGGGTGGATGACGAAGCGCAGAGCCTGACGCTCGGCACCAGCCGCCCTACCCGCGACCCGGCGGCGCTGGCGCGGCTGGCCGCCCCGCTGCTCGAGCGGATCGACCCTGGTCCGGGGCTGGAGACACTGGTGCTGTCGGCGACGGAGACGGGGCCGCTCATCGCCATCCAGACCGGCATCGACGGCGAGGGGATTGACGGAGGATTGGCGGAACTGGTCGATCGGCTGGCGTTGCGGCTGGGGGAACGGGCGGTGCTGCGGCTGGTGCCGCGGGAAAGCTGGCTGCCGGAACGCTGCGTCGCCGCGCTGCCGCCGGTGGAGGTCCTGCCGCTGCCGAAGCCCTGGCCGGCTGGCCGGCCGCGGCCTTTGCGCCTGCTGACCCCGCCCGAACCGATCGAGGCCACCGCCCCGCTGCCCGACGACCCGCCGCTGCAGTTCGTCTGGCGCGGCCTGCGCCACCGCGTGAGCCGGGCCGAGGGGCCGGAGCGGATCGAGTGCGAATGGTGGCGTCCGGAAGGATCGCTGGGGTTGGCCGTGCGCGATTATTACCGCGTGGAGGATGGCGCCGGCCGCCGCTTCTGGCTGTTCCGCGCCGGGCTGTACCGGCCGGGGGAATGGCCGCGCTGGTTCCTGCACGGGTTCCTGGGCTGAGGTGCTTTTGCCCCCTCCCTAACCCTCCCCCTCTTCGAGGGAGAGGGGGCAGCCGCTGTACTTTTGCAAAGCTCCCGCCCCCTCCACCGCCGAGGGCGGGGGAGGGATGGGGAGGGGGCATCGGGCATGAGGGGGCACATGGGCCAGGGACTTACCCCAGCCCCTTCTGCCCCATCTCCAGGAACTTCTCGCGGCGCTTGGCGCGGAGCGTGACGCCGTCGAGGCCGTCCAGTTCGCCCAGCGACTCCTCGATGCAGTCGCCCAGCTTCTTGATGGTCTCGGCCGGGTCGCGGTGGGCGCCGCCGATGGGCTCGCTCACCACGCGGTCGATGACGCCCAGTTCCTTCAGGTCCTGGCTGATCAGGCGCAGCGCGATGGCCGCCTCGCCCGCCATGTCGGAGCTGCGCCACAGGATCGACGCGCAGCCTTCCGGCGAGATCACCGAATAGATGGCGTGTTCCAGCATCAGCACGCGGTCGGCGGTGGCGATGGCGATGGCGCCGCCCGATCCGCCTTCGCCGATGACCGAGGCGACCATCGGCACGTTCAGCCGCAGGCAGCGCTCGATGCTCTTGGCGATGGCCTCGGCCTGGCCGCGCTCCTCGGCCTGGACGCCGGGGAAGGCGCCGGCGGTGTCGACCAGCGAGACGACCGGCAGCTTGAAGCGGTCGGCCAGATCCATCAGGCGCTGGGCCTTGCGGTAGCCTTCCGGCTTCGCCATGCCGAAATTGTGGCGGACGCGCGATTCGGTGTCGTTGCCCTTTTCCTGGCCGATCACCACCACCGAGCGGCCGCGGAAGCGACCCAGCCCGCCGATGACCGCGCGGTCCTCGGCGAAATGGCGGTCGCCGGCCAGCGGCGTGAAGTCCTCGATCAGGCCGCGCACATAGTCCAGGCAGTGCGGCCGATTGGGGTGGCGGGCCACCTGAACCTTCTGCGCGGGCGTGAGCTTGGCGTAGGTCTGCCGCAGGAGCTTGTCGACCTTGGCCTGCAGCTTTGCAACCTCGTCGGCGATGTTGATGTCGCCGGCGTTGGTCAGGTGCCGCAACTCCTCGATCTTGCCTTCAAGCTCGGCGATCGGCTTTTCGAATTCCAGGAAGGTCTGCATGCCGGACACGGGTGGTTGGCGGGGCGCACGAAAAAACGCGCGCTTGGTTAGCACGCCCGGCGCGCCTGCGCCACAGCGGAAAGGTGCGGGACGGCCTGGGAAGGGTTCCGCGACGAACCCACAGGGTTTATCCTCATCCGCCGGGGAATTCCAACCCTAATCGTTCAGGAGCGACTCCAGTCCGATGACCTCCTTACAAGGACCATTTCTCCGGGCATGCCGGCGATTACCGCGCCTTCCGGCCGACATATCCGGATGGGCTGGCTGCCGCGCTGGCCGATGACGGTCAGGCTGGGGCGGGGGAGTAGAGTGGAGGCCCGGCCATGCCCCCTCCCGCCCGTATCGTGGCCCTACATCGGGTCCAGTTCCGAGTCCCAATAAAGAAAATCCCGCCAACTCTCGTGAAGGAAGTTTGGCGGGAAGGCGCGTCCGTTCTCCTGCAGCTCGTAGGCGGTGGGCTGGAAGGGCGGACTGAGAGGGATCATGCCGCAGACATGGGGAAGGCGGTCGCCCTTCGCCAGATTGCAGGCCGAACAGGAGGTGATGACGTTTTCCCACGTCGTCCGACCGCCGCGGGACCGCGGGATCACATGGTCGAAGGTCAGATCGTGTGTGGGGAAGGGGCGGCCGCAATATTGGCAGGTGAAGCGGTCGCGCAGGAAGACGTTGAAGCGGGTGAAGGCCGGGCGGCGCGTTGCCGGAATGAACTCTTTCAGAGAGATGACGCTGGGCAACCGGACTTCGAAACTTGGGGATCTGACGACCCGGTCATAGTGCGATACGATGTTGACCCGTTCCAGAAAGACCGCCTTGACCGCTTCCTGCCAGGACCATAGCGACAAGGGGAAGTAACTGAGCGGGCGGAAATCCGCGTTCAGCACCAGAGCCGGACAGTGATCGGGTGGTGGAGCCAATGGCCACTCCCTTGTCTGGAACCGTGTCTGGATCCCGGCACGCGACACCGAGGCGGCTTTGTGCGCGGGGGCGTATCTACTCCGCCCCGGCGGCCGGCCCAACTGCGGGATCGCCGATCCGGGACAACCAGATACATAGTGGATCGGCGGCCCGGACTCAACATCTTGACCCGGTAGGGCCGAATTTCTTCACCGTTGTGTAACCTTTTTCGCGCTGTGGGCATCGCCGGCAGGGGGGAGCGGTTATCCGGCACCACGCGCGGTGGCTGTGACATCGGGAAAAAAGACTCGCGCTTGCCTTGTGCGGTTACCCCTCGTTAACCATAACGGCGCCATGGTGGACCTCGTTGATCCAAGACGACCAGATCGAACACGATCCTGCCGGCCCGATCCGGCCGGAAGCGACCCCGAGGAAACTCCGCCATGACCGCAGTCATCATCGACCTCGCCCAGAAGCGCCGTGAACGCGAGGAGCGTGAACGCCAGATCCGCATCGACGCTTTCGACCGCGAGCTGCGCCGTCGTCTGGCGCTCTATCTGGAGGGCGAAGAGATCCCGGTCGAGCCGATCCGCGACAATCCCTACATCTGAGACCAACCGGATCGTCACATCCCGCGTCCCGTCCGGCGCGCGATCCGCTATAACGCGGGAATGAGCGATCTCGTCACCCGCTTCGCCCCCAGCCCCACCGGGCACCTGCATCTGGGCCATGCCCATTCCGCGCTGTTCGGCTGGACCACAGCCCGCAGCGCCGCCGGCCGTTTCCTGTTGCGGATCGAGGACATCGATCCCAACCGCTGCCGCCCGGACTACGAGCGCGACCTGATCGAGGATTTGTCCTGGCTCGGCCTCGACTGGGACGGTCCGGTCCGGCGCCAGTCCGACCATTTCGACGATTTCCGCGCGGCACTGGCCCGGCTCGAGTCGCTGGGCGTGCTCTATCCCTGTTTCTGCACCCGCAAGGACATCGCCGCGGAGATCGCGCGGGCCGGCGCCGCGCCGCACGGTCCGGACGGCCCGCTCTATCCCGGCACCTGCCGCCATCGCTCGCCCGAGGAGCAGGCTGAGCGGATCGCCCGTGGCGATCCCTGGGCACTGCGGCTGGACGTGGCCGCCGCCTGCCGGCAGACCGGGCCGCTGCGTTGGCACGACCGGGCGCAGGGCTGGCAGGAGGCGACTCCGGAACTGCTGGGCGACGTGGTGCTGGCCCGCAAGGACACGCCGACCAGCTATCACCTCAGCGTCACCGTCGACGACCATCTGCAGGGCGTGACGCTGGTCACGCGCGGCGAGGATCTGTTCTTCGCCACCCATCTGCACCGGCTGCTGCAGGCCCTGCTGGGCTACGATCCGCCCGATTACCACCATCACGGCCTGCTGCGGAACGCGGCGGGCGAGCGGCTGGCCAAGCGCGACCGCGCCCAGACCCTGCGCTCGCTCCGCGACGAAGGCCGCAGCCCGGCGGAGGTCCGGGCGCTGGCGGGGTTTGCGTGATAGGACTCAGCCCAACTGCGTCACCGGCAGGGCAGACGCGCAGGCGGCGCTCCGCCCGGCGGTGTTGCGCAGGGACTCGGGCGCCAGGCTCTCCTTGCCCAGCAGGGATTCGGCGGCCAGCCGGCCGGAGATGACGCAGGCCTCCACGCCGGGTCCGGGGAAGACCCCGGCGCCGGTCAGGCACAGGCCGGGGATCGGGCTGCGGCGGGTCAGCCGCTGCTGGTCGGGAGCGATGCCGTAGATGCTGCCGGCGCTGGTGTGGGCATAGCGGGCGAAGGTGGCGGCGCTGGCCTCCTGCCGGGTGGTGATGTGCCGCTCCAGGCCGGGGATCAGGCGGGACGCGGCGGCGATCATCGCGTCGCCCTCCGCCCGCTTGCGCGCCTTGTAGGCCGGATCGGCGCGGTTCCAGCCGGCATCCGCCGGGGCCAGACGCAGCAGAGCCACCGCGGCATGCCCTTCGGGGGCGAGGCTGCGGTCGTGGATGGAGGGGACGGCGATGGCCATGCCGAAGCCCGTCCCGTCTTGCGGCAGGAAGGTCATCGACGGCAGATCGGGGACGATGTCCAGCCCAAGCGTGACCATGAAGGCAGAGGTGGACGGACGCATCGCCGCGCAGCGGGCGGCATAGGCGGCCGGCAGATGCTCCGCCCCGACCAGTTCCAGCATGGTCCGCCGCACGTCGGCGTTGGAGATCACGGCCGGAGCGCGGATGACGCGGCCATCTGCGGTCTCCACCCCGGCGGCGCGGCCGTCCTCGATCAGGATGCGGGTGACGGGGGTGCGCAGCCGGACCTCACCGCCGTCGGCGCGGATCGACTGGGCCAGCGCATCGGCCAGCGCCTGCGACCCGCCGGCCGGATAGAAGCCGCCGGAGAACCAGTAACCGAAGATCGGCGCCATCTGGCCGACCGTCAGCGCCTCCGCCCGGTCGCTGAGATAGCCGGTCAGCACGGTCAGCAGGCGTTGGCCGGCGCGGTCGGGAATGAAATGGTCCAGCATCTCCTGGAACGGCCGGGCCATCCAGCGCAAGGCGTGCGGGCTCTCCGTCACATAGCGCCGCATCGCCGCCACCGATTGCGGGATGTTGGGCAGGCCGCTGTCGGCGCAGCCGCGATACATGTCGTCATAGACCGCCCGCATCTCCGCCAGGAAGGCGGCGGCCCCGGCGGCGCTGGGCGGGTGGTCGGCGGCGATCTGGGCGGCCAGTCCATCGGCGTCGTCGGCCAGTTGAAGCAGCTTGCCGTCCAGGGCGACGCCGCGGTTCACCGGCTGCCACTCCACCCGGTCCTCGACCCCCAGCGATCGCAGCAGATGATCGACCGGACCGCCGGGCTGGGCGCCGCTGATGTCGTGGACGCCGGCATCGAAGACGTAGCGGAAGGGCTCGGCCCCCGGTTCGCTGCGGTTGCGCGCCTTGACCGTCCAGGAGGTGCAGAATCCACCGGGACGGTCATGCGCCTCCAGAACCGTCACCCGCGCCCCGGCCCGTGCCAGCAGCGCCGCCGCCGTCAGGCCGCCGATGCCGGAGCCGACCACCACCACGTCACGCTCATCTGCGGCGGTACGCGTCCGGTTCAGGATCGCCGGAGCCGGCCAGGGGTGCGGATCGGCCTCGGCCAGCCGACGGTGCATCGCCCGCCCGACGATCCAATCCGGCAGCAGCCGGTTGGCGAGCACACCCAGCGCGGAGGCGCCGATGGAGACCGGGGCTTCCCATCCGGGCAGGGCGGCGAAGCCCAGACCGCCGACCAGGAACAGCACGCTCCAGACCGCAGTCATCAGCCGGTTGACGGCGACGAATTGCGGCAGGTGCCAATAGTCGCGCGGCCAGTCGTCGCGGGCATATTGCAGGGTGAAGGGGCTGCCGGCGGCGATGCTGCCGAAGGCCATGGCGGACAGCGCCAGATGGATGGCGAGGCCGAGATTGTGAAGCGGCCAGTCCCAGCCCAGCGGACCGCAGAGCGGCAGAATGGCGAAGAAGGCGGCGGCCACCAGCTCCGGCGCCTTGAGGGAGCCGCGCAGCCTGTCGAGGGCGCAGAGGGCGAGACTTGCCGCCAGTGCGGTCAGGGAGGCCGGCAGCAATCCGGCGAGCGGCAGGACGGCGCCGAACAGCAGCCAGGGAGAGAAGCCCAGCAGAATGCGGAACGCGATGGGGAGCTTGGCGGGGGGAAGCTTGGCGGGCGTACGCATCGGGATGGTGCCTTCGCGGGTGGTGGAAACTGCGAAGGACCATCGGCGGGAGGCGGGTGTACGTGCCAGCGAGGGTACGTAAGGAGCGGGCTTGGCTTCGTGAACTGCGGCGTACGGCGGTTGGCGATGCGTGAAGTGCGGGGCGTACGGGAGTGTACCTGTGTAGGGATGGGCCGCGTGGCCAAGGCTACAGCGGCCGGCGTGCCTTCAGTGCCGCAGTCAAGGTGCCGTCGTCGAGATAGTCCAACTCGCCGCCGACCGGGACGCCATGCGCCAGACGAGAGACGGACACATCGGACTCGGTCAGGCGGTCTGTCACCACATGGGCGGTGGTCTGGCCGTCGACGGTGGCGTTGAGCGCCAGGATGATCTCGCGCACCGCCGGATCCTTGGCGCGTTCGGCGAGGCCGGCGATGTTCAGGTCGTCGGGACCGACGCCCTGCAGGGCCGACAGCAGGCCGCCCAGCACATGGTAGGTGCCGCGGAAGGCGCGGGTGCGTTCCAGCGCCCACAAATCGCCGGCATCCTCCACCACGCAGATGACCGAGCGGTCGCGGGTGGGGTCGGAGCAGACGGTGCAGGGATCGCGGCTGTCCAGATTGCCGCAGACGGAGCAGGCGCGGATCGACTCGCCGGCCGCCGCCATCGCCTCCGACAAAGGCACCAGCAGGCTGTCCCGCCGCTTCATCAGATGCAGCGCTGCCCGCCGTGCCGACCGGGGACCGAGCCCCGGCAGCTTGGACAGCAACTGGATCAGGCGTTCGATTTCAGGTCCGATCATGGATGTGCAAATCCGCCTCTCCCCTCCGGAGAGAGGGGATTTTCACAGATACTGTAATGGATCAGAACGGCAGCTTGATGCCCGGCGGCAGCTTGAGGCCGCCCATCATCTTCGAGGTCTCCTCGGCGACGTGCTGCTCGACCTTCTTCTTGGCGTCGTTGAAGGCGGCGACGATCAGGTCCTCCAGCACCTCGACGTCCTCGGGATCGACGACGGACTTGTCGAGCTTGACCTTCTTCATCTCGCTCTTGCCGTTGACGGTCACGACGACCATGCCGGCGGCGCTCTGGCCGGTCACTTCGACCTGCTCCAGGCTCGCCTGCATTTCCTGCATCTTGGCCTGCATCTGCTGGGCCTGCTTCATCATGTTGCCGATATTCTTCATCGGTCAGTACTCTCCTTCGTCGTCGAGGGGGTAATAGACCCCGTCGTCCTGCTGCTGAACCATGAAATCGGGTGTCTCGCCGTCATCCGCAACCGCCGCACTCTCCGCCGCGGCAACTTCGGCGAGGTCGCGGATGTCGATGATCTTCGCTCCGGCAAAGGCGTCGAGGACGGCACGCACCACCGGATTGGCCTCTGCCTCCGATAGCGAACGGCGCTTTTCGGCCTGCTCCTGTTCGGCCAGCGTCGCCTGGGCGTGGCCCTCGGACAGGGCGACGATCCAGCGATGGCCGGTCCATTCGGTCAGGAACTGCCCGACCTTGGCCGGCAGCGTCGGCGGGGCGGCGGGGCGGAGCTTCAGCTCCAGCCGGCCCGGCTCCATGCGGACCAGCTGCACCGTCTCCATCAGATAGCCGTAGAGCGCGCCCTCGCGCCGGTCGGAAAACAGCTGCACCAGCGCACGGAAGTCGTGCGGCATCGGCGACAGCTCTTCGCCCGCCTGGACTGCGGCGGGGGCAGCCTGGGCAACCGGAGCGCTCTGCGGCTGGGCCGCGCCCATGGAGCGGGCGACGGCGTGGGTGGCCATGGAGGAGGGTTGGCTGGCGACCGAGACCGGCCCGCCGGCGCCCATGCCTCCGCCACCTGGACCGCGGCCCATCGGCGCGCTGCCTCCGCCATTGGCCTGCTGGGCCTGGAACTGCCGGATCAGCTCGCCCGGCGTCGGCAAATCGGCGGCGTAGGACAGGCGGACGATCACCATCTCCAGCGCCTGCTGCGGCACCGGGGCGGCCTGCACCTCGTTCAGCCCCTTCAGCAGCAATTGCCACGCGCGGGTCAGCGCCGGCATGCCGAGCTTGGAGGACAGAGCGGAGCCGCGCGTGCGTTCGGCCTCCGGCAGGGAGGGGTCGTTGGCGCTGTCGGGCACCACCTTCAGCCGGGTCAGGTTGTGGACGAGGTCGAGCAGGTCCTGCAGGATCACCACCGGATCGGCGCCGACGCGGTGCAGGTCGGCCAGGATGTCCATTGCCTCGGCGGGCTTGGCGGAGACGGCGGCTTCGAACAGGTCGATCACGCGGGTGCGGTCGGCCAGACCCAGCATGTCGCGCACCTGCTGCGCCGTGACGGTGCCGGCAGCCAGCGCGATGGCCTGATCGAGCAGCGACAGTCCGTCGCGCACCGACCCGTCGGCGGCGCGCGCGATCAGGGCGGCGGCATCCCCCTCGATGTCGGCGCCTTCCTGGACGGTGACGCGGGTGAAATGCTCCTTCAGCACCTGGGCATCGACGCGGCGCAGGTCGAATCGCTGGCAGCGCGACAGCACCGTGACCGGGACCTTGCGGATCTCGGTGGTGGCGAAGACGAATTTCACATGGCTCGGCGGTTCCTCCAGCGTCTTCAGGAGCGCGTTGAACGCGCTCTTGGAGAGCATGTGGACCTCGTCGATGATGTAGAGCTTGTAGCGGGCCGAGACGGGCGAGTAGCGCACGCCGTCGATGATCTCGCGGATGTCGTCGACGCCGGTGTGGCTGGCGGCGTCCATCTCCATCACGTCGACGTGGCGATCCTCGGCGATGGCGCGGCAATTGTCGCAGACGCCGCAGGGGCTGATCGTCGGCCCGCCCTTGCCGTCGGTGCCGGTGCAGTTCAGCGCGCGGGCGATGATACGGGCCGTGGTGGTCTTGCCGACACCGCGCACGCCGGTCAGCATGAAGGCCTGGGCGATGCGGCCGGACTGGATGGCGTTGGTCAGGGTTCGGACCAGCGCGTCCTGGCCGATCAGCTCGTCGAAGGTCTTCGGCCGATATTTGCGCGCCAGCACCCGATAGGCCAGCCCGGTGGCGGGAGCCGCGGCGGGGGCGGAAGCGGCGGTGATGTCGGCGCCTGAAAGGGCAGTGGTATCGGTCACGCGGCTGGCCTGTCGAAACGACGGGAGGGGAATTTCGGGCCGCAGGATAGCGTCCCGGCGCCGCGCTGTCGCCGTCTGTTTCGTGCTGGCAATTTTCGGAGAGGGTGGGAGACTGGACGAACGACCCGAGCCGTAACTCGTTGCGGCTGCTTCCTTCCGGACCTGACCGGGTTGGCGAGGGACTCGTCCGACGCCAGCCTCCCGCGGCTGTTATGGGCATTTGCGCGGGCGGATGCAAGGGGAAACGGTTCGTGGGCGGGGGCGGCACTGGGTTATGGGCAATTATTTCCGGGACTATAATTTAGTGTTCCGCCCATAATTGGCCCTAAAGGGGGGCTGGGCACGTTCGGCCGACTCGCGGCTTAAGCGAGGAGAGGTGCCGCAGCACCTCCCCTTTCCGGAAGGCCTGCGCCGGATCACTGGCCGGCGAGGTCGTAGGTCATGTAGAGGCTGTAGAGATAGCCGGCCGACGTGTTGAGGGTGACTGACCAGCCCGCTGGCACATAGAGCGGATTGGGCAGCATCGCCGACCCCGTGATGGTGCTGGAACCGGGCGAACAGGCGACAATCGGCCGGGCGGCGGCGCCCGTGCCGGGGGGAACCACGCTGACCGTCAGGTTCATCGCGCAGCCGGTGGTGATGGTCCGCAGATTGAGGCCGTTGATGTTGGCCGAACCGGCGATCAGGGTCTTGTTCGCCAGGGTGTCAACCGTCGAGAGAAAGGAGCCGCCGATCGGCTCCGCGGCATTGGCGTTGGCGGCGAGGGTCAGCACAGCGACGAAAGCGGCAAAAGCGGTCTTCATGGATGACATCTCCGGTTAGGTTTGACGTCTTTCAGTTACCGCATGCTGAACGTTTTGGGGGAATAATAGGAAAAAAATCCAGGAAGTCATTGACCGATCACGGAGATCCGCCACAGAGGCTTTTGGGCTCCAGGTCCGGGATCAACGAAAAAGGGGGCGCCTTGACGCCCCCTTTGCGAACCTATTGGACCGGGCGAAGCTTACTTCTTCAGCGCCGCGACGCCCGGCAGTTCCTTGCCTTCCAGCCATTCCAGGAAGGCGCCGCCGGCGGCGGAGACGTAGGTGAACTTGTCCTCGACCCCGGCATGGGCCATCGCCGCGACGGTGTCGCCGCCGCCGGCCACCGACAGCAGGCCGCCGGCCTCGGTGCGGGCGGCGACCAGACCGGCCACGGCGTTGGTGCCGGCGTCGAAGGGCTGAATTTCGAAGGCGCCGAGCGGGCCGTTCCACACGACGGTCTTGGCACCCTGCAGCTTCACGCCCAGGAACTCCACCGTCGCCGGGCCGATGTCGAGAGCCATCTCGTCCGCACCGATGGCGTCGAAGGCGACGACGCGGTTGGCGGCGCCGGCCTTGAACTCCTTGGCGACGACGAAGTCCTTCGGCAGCAGGATCTCGCAGTTGGCGTCCTTGGCGGTCGCCATGATGGCGCGGGCCTGGTCGGCCATGTCCTTCTCGCACAGCGAGGCGCCGACGTCGGTGCCCTGGGCGAACAGGAAGGTGTTGGCCATGCCGCCGCCCAGCACCAGCAGGTCCACCTTGCGGACCATGTTGCCGAGCAGCTCCAGCTTGGTCGAGATCTTCGCACCGCCGACGACGGCGGCGACCGGGCGCTCCGGCTTCTCCAGCGCGAGCGTCAGCGCCTTCAGCTCGGCCTCCATCAGGCGGCCGGCGGCGTTCGGCAGCAGGCGGGCGACGCCCTCGGTCGAGGCATGGGCGCGGTGGGCGGCGGAGAAGGCGTCGTTGACGTAGATGTCGCCCAGCGCGGCCATCTCCTTGGCGAAAGCCGGGTCGTTCTTTTCCTCTTCGGCGTGGAAGCGGGTGTTCTCCAGCAGCACGATGGCGCCGTCATGCACCTTGGCGATGGCCTCCTTGGCCTTGTCGCCGACGCAATCCTCGGCGAAGGCGACCTTCTGGCCAACGGCGGCGCTCAGCGCGTCCAGCACGTTGCGCAAGGAGTTCTTGGCGTCCGGGCCGTTCTTCGGGCGACCGAAATGCGACAGGACGACGACCTTGGCGCCCTTGGAGGACAGCTCCTTCAGGGTGGGGGCGAGGCGGTCGATGCGGGTGGTGTCCGACACCTTGCCGTCCTGCATCGGAACGTTCAGGTCGGCGCGGACCAGCACCGTCTTGCCGCTCACCTCGAGGTCGTCGATCGTGTTGAAATCGGTCATCGTCACGCTTCCCTTGAGTAATGGCCGTTTTCCCGTCCGGGAGCGGCCCCAGTCGATTTGGCCGAACCCAAGCACAGCGCCGACCGCATTGCAACGCCTCAGGGGTGGGGTGAATTGGGGCATATTGCCCCTGCAACACGGTCAAAGCGCTGCGAACAAAAGGAAGATGCGGGAATGGAGGGCGCTGCAACCCCAGGCTTCTGCAACATTTCCGTAACTTGACCCTGTCCATAGCCTGTGCAAACACCCAACTGTAGGCCAGTGGGCCGCAAAACGGGGGTTGAAGCGCAGGCGATGGCTGAGGCGGACATCAACCGCGAGACGGAATTGAAGCTGGCGGCGAAGCCGGAAGACTTCGACACGCTGCGTGTCTCTCCCGCCATTGCGGACCGGACGACCGGACCGGCAACGGCGAAGACCCTGGAAAGCACCTACTACGACACCGAAGACCGCCGGCTCGCCGCGCGCAAGGTGACGCTGCGGGTGCGCAAGACCGGCGACGGCTTTGTCCAGACGGTCAAATCGGCCCCGGACGAGGATGGGCTGGGGCGCGGGGAATGGGAATGCGCGGTGACCTCCGCCGCCCCCGACCTGACGCTGATCACCGACGCCGCGGCACTCGAGCTGCTGGGCGCGCTCGGCGAATCGGATTTGCAGCCGGTCTTCACCACGGTCGTCGAGCGCACGATCCAGGACGTGACGCTGGGCGAGGGGGATGACGCCGCCTCCATCGAGGTCGCCTTCGACCGTGGCCGAATCCGGCTGCCCGACGGCCGGTCCAGCGACCTGTGCGAGGTCGAGCTGGAGCTGAAGAGCGGCCCGCCCGCCGCGCTCTACGATCTGGCGCAGGAATTGACGAAGGCGGCACCGCTGCGGCTGGAGATGCGCAGCAAGGCGGAGCGCGGCCACGCGCTGGCGAACGGCGGTGCCGACAAGGCGCTGAAGGCGGAAAAGCTGCTGCTCGACCCCGAGACGACGGTGGAAGGGGCGGTGGCCCGCATCGTCCGCGCCTGTCTCGCCCATATGGTCGCGAACGAGGCGGTGACGCTGGCCGGCGAGGATCCGGAGGGCGTCCACCAGATGCGCGTGGCGCTGCGCCGGCTGCGCTCGGCCATCGCGCTGTTCCGCCCCTTCATCCCGGCCACCCAATATCTGTGGCTGGTCGGCGAGATCAAATGGCTGGCCGGCAGCCTGGGGCCGGCGCGCGACTGGGACGTGTTCGGCGAGGAACTGCTGGCCCCGGTGCGCGACGCCTTCCACAAGGCCGACGGGCATGGCCGCTCGGCGGTCGAGGATCTCGACACGCTGGCGGCGGCGGCCGAGGCGAAGAGGCTGCGTGCCTATGAGGGCGTGCGGGAGGCGATCCGGTCGGATCGCTACACCGCCTTTCTGCTGGGCGTCGGCAGCTGGGTGGAGAAGCGGGGCTGGCGCGACCAGCCGGTCAGCGAGGACTCGGTGCGCCTGTTCCAGCCGGTGATCGGGTTGGCCGACCATCTGTTGAACAAGCGCCACAAGAAGGCCAAGCGGGCCGGGCACGGCTTCGCCCATCTGCCGGTGGCCCAGCGTCACCAGCTGCGCATCGCCCTGAAGAAGCTGCGCTATGCCGTGGAGTTCTTCCGCAGCCTGTATGACGACAAGCCGGTGCGCCGCTATATCCAGCAGATGGCCGCCTTCCAGGACGCGCTGGGGCATCTGAACGACGTGGCGACGGCGACGCGGCTTCTGCACGAACTGCACGACGACGGCAGCCGCTCCGCTCCCGGCGAGCCGCGCGCGGCCGGCATCGTCATCGGCTGGCACGCCCGCGGCGTCGCCGACACCGAAGCGGCGCTGGTGGCCCTGTGGCATGATTTCATCGACACCAAGCATTTCTGGTCGAAGCCGGACGCTGCGGTGTAGAGTCCGCAGCTATGCTCACGATCCTCGTCGCCAACATCAAGGGCGGCTGCGGCAAGACGACCGTCGCCACCCATCTCGCCGCCGCGTCCGCCGCGGCGGGCCTGCCCACCGTGCTGGCCGATGTCGACCGTCAGCACTCCTCGCTCGGCTGGCTGGAGCGCCGGCCGGGACAGGCGCCGGCGCTGGTCGGGCTCGACTGGGCCAAGGACTTCTCCGATGCGCCGCGCGGCACCAAGCGGCTGGTGATCGACGCGCCCGCCGCGCTGAAGACCAAGCAGATCGAGGATCTGGTCAAGATGGCCGACATCGTCGTGCTGCCGGTGCTGCCCGGTGCCTTCGATGAACAGGCGACCCAGCGTTTCCTCACCAAGCTCGACGAACTGAAACGCATCGCGAAGAAGAAGGCCACGGTGGCGGTGGTCGGCAACCGGATGCGCGCCCGCACCAGGGCCGCCGACCGGCTGGACCGCTTCCTCGGCGGTATCGGCCATCAGGTGGTGACCCGCCTGCGCGACAGCCAGATCTATGCCGACGCGGCCGAAAGCGGCCTCAGCCTGTTCGACATGCCGGGCAAGCGCGCCGCCGAGCATCGCGGCGACTGGCAGCCGCTGCTGAGCTACATCGACGGAGTCTGAGGGAGAGGGCCGCAGTGCGGCCTCCCCTACACCCGCACCACCACGAACAGCCATTTGGTCGGGATCAGCGTGTTGCCGCTGGAATGCTCCGGATAGGCGGCCTCCAGGCGGCGGCGATAGGCGGCGAGGAAACCGTCGAGTTCGGAACCGGTCAGGCGGTCCATCACCGGGGCCAGCGCCGCCTGATGCAGCCATTGCACAAGCGGAACGTCGCCGTCGAGGGCGTGGAAATACTCGGTCTCCCACAACTCGATGGACGCTCCTTCCGGGCTGAGCCAGTCGTAATAGTCCTGGGCATCGTAACCCCGGCCCCCGGTCAGCGGAGCCGCGGGCCAGACCCCATCCAGCCGGTCCGCCCAGGGGCCGTCGGCGGCGGTTTCCAGAAGCAGGCTGTGGGTGTCCTGGTCCTGCGGGCGGGGCAGGGCGACGGCCAGCACCCCGCCGGGGCCGAGCGATTGCAGCAGTTCGGGAAACAGCCGGTCATGCCCGGCGACATGCTGAAGCCCGCCGGCCGAGATGACGAGATCCGTCGGCCAGTGCGGGCGCCAGACCGCCGGATCGGCATGGAGATAGCGCACCGATGACGGAGTGTCGCCGGCCCAGCGCAGCATCGCCCGCGACTGGTCGACCGCCAGCACGTCGGCCTGGGGCCAGCGCGCCGCCAGCAGCCGGGACAGTTGCCCGGCGCCGCAGCCGAGATCGACGACCGAGCGCGGTGCGAGGGAGGAGGGAAGCGCCGCCGTCAGGTCGATGACGGGACGGCGGCGCAGGACATCGAGCGTCGCGAAGGCGTCAGGGTCCCATGCCATGCAATGTGTCATGTGGCACCCGCTTTGTTGGGCTTGCGCCCTCCAGCCTTCGCGTCGACCGTCGGGACTCCGCGGATCGGAGCCCGTACGGTCAGTGGGCGGAGCCCATGCGGTCGAAGTAACGGCCGATCGACGCGAAGATGAAAAGCACGCAGCCGAGGAAGACGATCAGGCCACCGATGGCGAACGCATCGTCCGCCGCGCGCGAGGACGCAAGCAGACCGACGAACGCCATGATGCCGGCGAGGATGGAGTTGATCCAGTAGGAGAAGGCTTTCACGTCGCGAAGTCCTTTCAGAACAAGGCGTTGTCAGAGGGAAAGCGCCCGCCTCCCGCCCCGCCGGGCTTCCCGCGAACGCTTCATCATTGAAGGGATTCTGCGGGATGGATCCCGCGGAATCAATGCGACACAAACGACTTGTGCCGTGCAGCATCTACCGGATCGGTTTCCGTGTTGCCTTGCGGTATGTCAAGCGCGAAGACCGTTCCGGTGGCATCGCTGCGCACCAGCCGCAACTCCCCGCCATGGGCGCGCAGCACCTCCCGTGCGATGGCGAGGCCCAGGCCGATGCCGCCGGCCCGTGCCGATCCGGCGAAGGGCTGGAACAGATTTTCCCGCGCCCGCGGGGCAAGGCCCGGACCATCGTCGGCGACCGTCAGGGTCAGCATGCCGGCCGGCTCCGTCCGGGCCGCGATCCGCACCCGGCCGGCGCCGGCCTGCACCGCATTGCGGCCGAGATTGACGAGCGCGCGGCCGATCTGTGCCGTATCCACCGGCGCCAGCGTGCCGGCGGGGATGTCGTTGATCCACTCCGCCTCGACCCGTCCGCCGTCGGGATGGACGGTGGCGAGCACCTCCGCGCCGGCCTCCTCCGCCACACGCTGCAGGTCGACCGGCGCGGGGGACAGCGGCAGGACGCCGTCGCGCGTGAAGGACAGCGTCTGGCCGCACAGCTCCACCGCCCGGTCCAGCGAGGCGACCAGCCGCGGCGTCACCCGCCGCACCTCCGGGTCGGCGCTCTCCGTCAGCCGTTCCGACAGGAGGGAGGCGGTGGACAGGATGCCGCGCAGGTCGTGATTGATCTTCGCCACCGCGGTGCCCAGCGTTGCCAGCCGTTCGCGCTGGCGCAGGGCGGCGCGCACCGTGTCCTGCATGGCGGCAAGCTCGCGCTCCGCCACCCCGATCTCGTCGCGGCGGCGCCCCGGCACCAGCGGCGGGGCGCCGTCGGGGTCGCGGCGGAAGGCGACGACCTCAGCGGTCAGCCGCCGCATCGGCCGAACCAGCAGGGCATGGAGCGTGAGATAGACCAGGATCGCCGCGATCAGCGAGATGGCGACCGAAACCGCCAGGATGCGGCGGGAGAACTCCACCATCGCGTCGATCAGCGGCCGTTCGTCCATCGTCACCTCGACACGCTGGGCGGGGTCGTTGGGCGAGCGGTCGATCACCCGGATCACCCGGTTGCGCGGCGGGCCGAAGGCGCCTTCCAGGGCAAGGCGCAGGGCGTGCCCGGCATCGACGATCTGCATCCCCATGCCGGTCGTGCGCAGGTCGTACACGGCATCGGCCCGTGGCGGCATCGGCCGCGACAGCATGTAGATCCGCGCGCCCGGCTGGATCAGGTCGATGACATGGGTGCCGGTGTAGGCCAGCAGCTTGGCCTGAAGCTCCTTCGTCACCATCAGGTCCGGGGCGGCCTCCACCGACAGGGCCGCGATGTGGGCGGCGGCCAGCCGCTCCTCCAGATAGCTCATGCGGAACCGCGCGATGGAGGGGGTGTAGATCAGCACCTCCGCCAGGAGCACGAACAGGATGGTGAGCAGCAGCAGCTTGGCCGACAGGCTGGACGCGACGGTGGAACGGGGCATGGTGGCTCGCCTTGTGTCGGTTTGCTTGTGCCGGATTGCGTGTGCCGGATTGTGCCTGCGCGGGTAAGCGGGGCTTTCGCGTGATGGCCGTTCTCTAGTACACCAGGATTTCGTCCGCGGCGTGGATGTCGCAGGACGATGAAGCGGTGGGAATCGACAATGCGGGCCTTCCTGAAGTACGAGGCGGTGGTCGCCATCGACCGCAACGCGGCCTTGACCGCGGTCGCCGATGCGCTGGCGGCGGCCGGCGGCTGGATCGTCGATCACACGCTGTTCTCTGACGCCATGGCGACCGTCCGCTTCGAGTTGCCGGGCGACCGGGTCGCCGCCTTCGAGCGCGGGCTGGCCGCCGCCGGACTGGCGGTCGAGCCGGCGTCTGTGGATGGCATGGCGGCGGATAGCGGGACTGCGGCGGAGCTGAAGGGGATGATCACCCTGATCTTCTCCCGCGGGACCGGCGATCTGCGCCGCGATGTCCCGGCTTTTTCCTGACCCGTCACTGTCGGAGTCCCGCCCAAGGCCCGCATGCCAACTTTGTCCACTGGCGTTACCGCTTTGGCGTTGGTAAGACAGGCGTCATGAGCGACCTTGCCCGTCATATCGACACCCTTTCGCGCGCCAACGTTTTGTGTCTTGGCGACGTGATGCTTGACCGTTTCGTCTATGGTTCGGTGGACCGGGTGTCGCCGGAGGCGCCGATCCCGGTCCTGCGCATCCAGCATGAGTTGTTGAAGCTC
The DNA here is from genome assembly GCF_001639105.2 of Azospirillum humicireducens. NCBI lineage: Bacteria > Pseudomonadati > Pseudomonadota > Alphaproteobacteria > Rhodospirillales > Azospirillaceae > Azospirillum > Azospirillum humicireducens. The sequence continues at coordinate 2,244,924 of NZ_CP015285.1, read as the reverse complement.
GGCGGGGCGGGAAATGTTGCCGCCAATCTCGTGGCGCTGGATTCCAAATGCCGCTTCATCTCGGTGGTTGGCGACGATGCGGTCGGCAACCAGTTGCGGGGAATCCTCAACAGCGAACAGATCGGAGACGATACGGTGGTGGTGGAGCCTGGCCGGCAAACCACCGCGAAGACCCGTTTCATCGCCGGACAACAGCAACTGCTTCGTGCGGATCGGGAAACTGTAGCCGCCATAGCGGTGGCGGACGAGGTTCTGGCGCAGGTGCGTCGCGAGCTGACCGGCGTGCAGGCTGTCATCCTGTCCGATTACGGCAAGGGTGTGCTGACCGACGATCTGGTGATGGCGGTGATCGCCGCCGCAAGGCAGGCCGGACGCACGGTGGTGGTCGATCCGAAGGGCCGCGACTACCGCCGCTATCGGGGCGCCGACATCGTGACGCCCAACCGCAAGGAGCTGATGGAGGCCACCGGCCTGCCGGCGCGGACGGACGAGGAGGTGATCGCCGCCGCCCGCCACCTGATCGCCACCTGCGGCATCGGCGCCGTCGTCGCCACCCGCAGCGAGCAGGGCATGTCGGTGGTGACGGCCGCGGACGCCGTGCATCTGCCGGCCGAGGCGCGCGAGGTGTTCGACGTGTCGGGCGCCGGCGACACGGTGGTGGCGACGCTGACCGCCGCGCTGTCGGTCGGGATCGATCTGGTCGATTCGGCCCGGCTGGCCAATCTGGCGGCCGGCATCGTGGTGGGCAAGGTCGGCACTGCGGTCGTCCGCTCCGCCGAACTGCTGGCCGGCCTGCATGAACAGGAGTGGCGCCATGGCGAGGAGAAGGTGGCGAACCGCGACACCGCGGCGGAGCGGGCCGAGCGCTGGCGGCTGCGCGGCAAGCGGGTGGGCTTCACCAATGGCTGCTTCGACCTGCTGCACCCCGGCCACATCTCGCTGCTGAAACAGGCGCGGGCGGCCTGCGACGTGCTGGTGGTCGGGCTGAACAGCGACGACTCGGTGAAGCGGCTGAAGGGCGAAAGCCGGCCGGTGCAGAACGAGACGGCGCGCGCCACGGTGCTGGCGTCGCTCGGCTGCGTCGATCTGGTGGTGGTCTTCGGCGAGGACACGCCGGAAACACTGATCCGCGCGCTGCGCCCGGACGTTCTGGTCAAGGGCGCCGACTATACCATCGCCACGGTGGTCGGAGCGGATTTCGTGCAGAGCTACGGTGGCAAAGTCGTGCTGGCCGAGCTTGTCCAGGGACAGAGCACGACCAACACCATCAAGCGCATGAAGAGTTGAGGCAACCCTGCCGGCCGCCGCCGGGGGGTATCGATTGTCACTTGTAAGCTGCCGATGCGTTCCCCATCTGTGGGCGGTCGACGTTGCTCTGGGCTTTGTCATTCTGATCCGTCACACGGATCTGGGTCTCTTTCCCGAAGTGAATTGATGCGCCTGCGCACCCTCGCGCAGCGCAACGCCAGGAAGGGAACTGACCCATGGCTATCGGTACCGTCAAGTTTTTCAATTCGACCAAGGGCTTTGGCTTCATTCAGCCGGAAGACGGCACGGCCGACGTGTTCGTCCACATCTCCGCGGTCGAGCGCGCCGGGATCGCCAACCTCGGTGAAGGCCAGAAGCTGTCCTTCGATGCAATTCGCGATCCGCGCCGTGGCAAGGTTGCGGCCGAGAACCTGCGCGCGCTCTGAGCGCAACGGGTTCGAAGAGGAAGGGCGGCTCAGGCCGCCCTTTTTCGTACCGGAAATCGGGAGCGCCGCAGCCGGGTTCGCCTGTCCCTGGCGCCGCTTCGCCGCCTTCGGTGGCACTGCCCGATTCAGGACTTGCTTGATGGCCTGCCTGCGGGCACGACCGAATTCACGAAATGGATGGATATGAACGGCTTCAAGAATGCTGGGCTTTCGGAGCGCCTGAGTGCGGCGGCCGGCGCGAAAAAGGCGCTTCTGGAAAAATTCAAGGCGCAACCCGGTGTGAACGATCCGGTTTTCGCCGAGCGCGAAGAGGCACGGCGGGCCGTCCGCGTCGCCCGTGAGGCCCGCGAGGCCGAACGCAATGCGGCGCGCGCAGCCCGCAAGGCCGCCGAACAGGAGGTGTTGCAGGCCGAACAGGCCGAACTGGCCGCCCGCGAGGCGCTGGCGGTTCAGGAATTGGCCGAACAGGCCAAGCGCCAGGTGGCAATGGCAGCGGAGGCGAAAGCCGCCCGCGACGCCCGCTATGCGGCACGTAAAGCCAGGAGCCGCTGAGTCCGGTCGCGCAAATTCGGAAATCGATCTGAGCCGCGAATCCGATCGTTGAAACAGCCCGGAAGCCGCATGCGTTCTGTTCGAACCGCATGCGGCTTCCGGGCTGTATTGTCGTCGGCCTGGGAGTGATGGTTTTCCAAGACCGGCCGGGCTGCGGATTCACATCTTCTTCTGGACGTTGTCGGCGCCACGCTCGATGGCGCGGCCGCCGGCCTGTACGTCCTGACCGGCGCCCTCGACGGTGTTGCAGGCGGCGAGCGTGGTGCCCAGCAGCGCGCCGAGGATGGCGAACAGGGCGAACTTCTTGACGGTGGTCATGGTCGGTCTCCGTTGCGGTGGCGTTGTGATGCCGAGTGGAACGCAAGCGGGGCCGTAAAGGTTTCCGGAATCGAAAGTGGAGGGGGCTTGCGCAAAAGGGGTGCCCTTCGCCTGCGCATCGTCCGAATCCGCAGAGACGAAGTGTCCCGTTGCCACCGGGCGTGAGCGCGGGCATAAATCGCCCCGCGGAAGATCCCGCGTGCCCTCCCCGCTGGATGGGACGGCTTTTGGCAACGAGCAAGAATGGCGAAAGGAAAGCCTCTCATGGCTGAAAGCACTTTTGACGTCGTTGTGATCGGCGGCGGTCCCGGCGGGTATGTCTGCGCGATCCGCGCGGCGCAGCTCGGCTTCAAGGTCGCCTGCGTGGAGAAGCGCGGGACGCTGGGCGGCACCTGCCTGAATGTCGGCTGCATCCCGTCCAAGGCTCTGCTGGCGGCGTCGGAGAAGTTCGAGGAAGCGGCCCACGGCCTCGCCAAGTTCGGCATCAAGGTCGGCGGCGTCGAGCTGGACCTGCCGGGCATGCTGGCCCACAAGGACAAGGTCGTTAAGGACAATGTCGGCGGCATCGAGTTCCTGTTCAAGAAGAACAAGGTCACCTGGCTGAAGGGTGCGGGCAAGATCTCCGCCCCGAACACCGTCGAGGTCGATGGCGTCGGCACCATCACCGCGTCGAAGGCGATCGTCATCGCCACCGGTTCGGACGTGACCCCGCTGCCGGGCATCGCCATCGACGAGAAGCGCGTGGTGTCCTCCACCGGCGCCCTGTCGCTGCCGGAGGTGCCGAAGCATCTGGTCGTCATCGGCGGCGGCGTGATCGGGCTGGAGCTGGGCTCCGTCTGGGGCCGGCTGGGCGCCAAGGTGACGGTGGTCGAGTATCTCGACCGCGTGCTGCCGACCATGGACAACGAGCTGTCCAAGCAGGCCCAGCGCATTTTCGCCAAGCAGGGCATGGACTTCAAGCTGAGCACCAAGGTGACCGGCGCGTCGATGACCGAAACCGGCGTGGCCCTGACGGTCGAGCCCGCCGCCGGCGGCGCGGCGCAGACCATCGAGGCCGACACCGTCCTGGTCGCCATCGGCCGCCGTCCCTACACCGAGGGCCTCGGGCTGGAGGCGGTGGGCGTCGAGCTGGACCGCGGGCGCGTCAAGATCGACCATCATTTCCAAACCAACGTGCCGGGCATCTACGCCATCGGCGACGTGGTGGAAGGCCCGATGCTGGCCCACAAGGCCGAGGAAGAGGGTGTGGCGCTGGCCGAGCAGCTGGCCGGCCAGAAGAGCCACGTCAACCACGACCTGGTTCCCGGCGTCGTCTACACCTGGCCGGAAGTCGCCGCCGTCGGCAAGACCGAGGAGCAGCTGAAGGCCGCGGGCGTCGCCTACAAGACCGGCAAGTTCCCCTTCACCGCCAACGGCCGCGCCCGTGCCGGCGGCAACACCGACGGTTTCGTGAAGATCCTGTCGGATGCCTCCACCGACCAGGTGCTGGGCGTCCACATGATCGGCCCGAACGTGTCGGAGATGATCGGCGAACTGGTGCTGGCCATGGAGTTCAGCGCGTCCGCCGAAGACGTCGCCCGCACCTGCCACGCCCACCCGACTTTGTCGGAAGCGGTCAAGGAAGCGGCGTTGGCGGTGGACGGGCGTCCGCTGCATATCTGATCCTCTTCACATCCGATCTGCAGACCGCGAGGTCCGTAACGACGAAAGGCTCCCCCGCCGTTAGGCGGGGGAGCCTTTTTCGTTGTGGGTTCCGCTCCGGCCGTCAGGCCGCGCGGATGGTCGACAGGAAGCCGTTCACCGCGCTGCGCAGGCGGCCGGCGTCGCCGGCGAGCTGGCCGGAGACCGACAGGACATTCTCGGCGGAATGGCCGGCCTCGACGGCGGCGCTGCGGACATCGGCGATGGTCTTCGTCACCTCCTGGGTGCCGCTGGCGGCCTGCTGGACGTTGCGGGCGATCTCGGCGGTGGCGGAGCCTTGTTCCTCCACCGCGGCGGCGATGGCGGTGGAGATCTCGTCGATCTGGGCGATGATGCCGCCGATGCCCTTGATGGCGTTGGCGGTCTCATTGGTCACGCGCTGCATGCCGCTGACATGTCCGGCGATGTCCTCCGTCGCCTTGGCGGTCTGGCTCGCCAGGCTCTTCACCTCCTGCGCCACCACGGCGAAGCCCTTGCCGGCCTCGCCGGCGCGGGCAGCCTCGATGGTGGCGTTCAGCGCCAGCAGGTTGGTCTGGCTGGCGATGTCCTGGATCAGCTGCACCACGGTGCCGATCTTCTCCGCCGCCTCGGTCAGGCTCAGCACCTGTCCGTTGGCCTGCTGGGCCGCCTCCACCGCCTCGCGGGCGATCTGGGCGGAGCGGTTGACGCGCTCGCCGATTTCCTGGATCGAGGCCGACAGCTCCTCCGTGGCGCTGGCGACGGTCTGCACGTTGCTGCTGGCGTCCTGGGAGGCGCTGGCGACCACGCCGGCCTGCTGGCTGGTCTGGGTCGCGGTGGCGGTCATCGACTGGGCGGTGCCGGTCATCGACTGGGCGGCGCGGTCGACGCCGTCCACCACATTCATCACCTGGGCTTCCAGAGTGTCGGCCAGTTGCAGCATGGCGGTGCGGCGCTCGGCGTCGGCCTTGGCCTGATCCTCCGCCCGCTGGTCGATCATCCGCTTCAGGTCGGCCAGCATCTTGCGCAGGGCGTCGGCCAGGGCGCCGACCTCGTCGGATTGGCGGATGTCGAGCGTCTGGTCGAAGCGGCCGGCCGCGATGCCCTCGGCGAAGCCGACGCTGGCGCGGATCGGCCGGGCGATGCCGCCGGCGACCACCCACATCACCGCGACGGCGCAGAGAGCCACCAGGGCACCGACGGCGACCTGCCACAGGATGTTGGAATTGGCGCGCTCGCCCAGCGCCTCGGACAGGGCCATGCTGTGGGCCAGCACGAGGTCCTTCGGCACCTGGACCAGCACGGCCCACGGCTTCTCGGTGTTGCCCAGTGTGATGGGGGCGAAGGCGCGCAGCATGTTGGTGGTGGCTTCGATATCGACGTGAGCCTTGCCGGCCTGGACATTCGCCAGATCGGACTGCCAGGAGGTGTCGAAGGTGGAGATCGGCTGCCCGATCAGGTCAGGGCGCGCGCTGTGGGCGACGATCAGGCCCATGTTGCTGACGATGACCACCTGGCTGCGGCCGTCGAACACGGCGGCGCTGACCTTGGTCGACAGCTGCTGGACGAAATCGAGGTTGAAGTCGGCGCCGGCCACGCCGCGGAACTTGCCGCCGATCACCACCGGAACCGACAGGGTCGCCAGGAAGACCTGCTTGCCCTGCACGATGTAGGGCAGGGGATCGAGAACGCTCTCACGCCCATGTTCCTGCGGGCCGATGTACCAGCCTCCCTTCATGACGCCATTGGGATGGCGGTCGCGGCTGTCGTATTCGACCAGGGGCTGCATGGCGATGCGGCCGTTCTGGTCGCGATTCCAGTAGGGGATGAAGCGGCCGGTACCGTCGGTTCCGGTTTCGCGGCGGTTGCGGAACTCCTCGTCCCGGCCATCGAGAGCGTTGGGCTCCCATGCCGAATAGGTGCCGTTGAACAGCGGGTTCTGCTTGAGGACCGACAGAAGCACGCCGTTGAGCACCTCGCGCCGCCGCTCCGGCAGGATGTGGCCGGGAGAGGCGTCGTCGGCGAGGCTGGCAAAGCTGCCGGCCATGGTGCGGGCCGCGTTGAGGGCGCTGTCGAACTCCGACCGCAGCAGGCCGGCTTGGGTGGCGGCAAGATTTTGCAGGGACTCCGTTGTTTTGCTCTCGAGGATCCGTTCGACGTTATCGGTCACGAACTCGTCGTTTGAGCGTGTCGATACGATGCCGAAGCCGACGAGCACGGCGACGGTGCCCGCCAGACACATGCCCGCCAGCAAGGCTATTTTCGATTGGATGGATTTTGTTTGCATAGGAGTTCCCCCCGAGTCTTTCACCGGATTTCTGGGAAAGACTTTCGAACTCTAAAATTAACGATGGTTTAACGGGAAATTAGGGGGTGTACGCGCTCCAGTGATACCTAAGTATTATCTTAGTGGATTGCTCGGGATTGTTTTTGAGCGGTTCGATGATTGTTGAGAATATGGGTAATCGTAATCTGACGGTCCTATGGAGCTTCTTTATCGGATCGTTGAGGCAGCCCAACCGGAAGGGAGCGGGCGGCGGCGCAAAGGGCGATGATCTGAATACCTAATTATGTGCAAGGGGTTGGAGAGCCCGAGAGCGGTCAGCCCTTGCGCGCCCGTGGATGGGCGTTGCGGTAGACGTTCATCAACTGCTCGTTCTCCACATCCGTATAACGCTGGGTCGTGGACAGCGACGCGTGGCCGAGCAGGTCCTGGATGGCGCGCAGGTCGCCGCCATCCGCCAACAGGTGGGTTGCGAAACTATGCCGCAGGGCGTGCGGGGTGGCGCTGTCGGGCATCCCCATCAGGGTACGCAGCTTCTGCATTTGGTGTTGGGCGACGCTGGCATTCAGCCGGCCGCCGCGGGTGCCGACGAACAGCGGGCCGTCGGGGACCAGGGTGAAGGGGCAACTGTCGAGATAGGCGCGCACGGCCTCCGTCACCGCCGGCAGAACCGGGATCATGCGGTCCTTGCGGCCCTTGCCGGTGACGCGCAGCGTGTCGCCCAGCGGCGCGTCCTTGCGCGCCAGTCCCAGGGCTTCGGAGATGCGCAGACCGCAGCCGTAGAGCAGGGTGAACAGGGCACGGTCGCGCTTGCCGATCCAGGGCTCCTCGCGGTCGCGTTCGGCCTCCTCCAGCAGGCGGTCGGCGTCGATCACGGTCAGCGGGCGCGGGGCGGGGCGCTTGACCTTCGGGGTCGCCAGCGTTGCGACGGCGGGGTTGTGCAGCCGACCGCTGCGGTCCAGCCAGCGGAACAGGTTGCGCACCGCCGCCAGCTTGCGCGCCCGGCTGGCCCCGACCAGCCCGTCCATCGCCAGCCTGGACATCCAGGCGCGGAAATCCGCCGCCTTCAGGTCGCCCAGATCGTTGAGCGAGGGCGGGGAGCCGCCGCGGAATTCGGTGAGGAAGCGCAGGAACTCGCCCACATCGGCGGTGTAGGCCGACAGGGTGTGGCGGGAGACCGCCTTTTCGCTTTCCATCCAGCGCCGCCAGTGGGCGAGCACGTCCTGGACGTCCGGCTTGGCGGAAAAACCCAAACTTGGCGTGCCGGGAACAGGGTCGGTCACGCCGGCAGTTCCAGCCAGCCGCGGATCACCCGCTCGATCACGCGGGCGAGGAAACCGACCAGTTCGGTGCCCTGGCCGCTGTGAAAGGTGTCGGGTTCGCGGCTGCCGAAGGCGAGCAGCCCGTCGGGCGTCTCGCTGGAGACCTGGATGCGGATCAGCGCCTCCGACCGGACGAGGCCGGCGCCGGGGCCGTAGATCTCGGGATCGCCCTGGATGTCGGTGTTCAGCACCACGTCGGCGCGGCCCAGCCGGTCGGCGATGGCGCCCGGTTCCACCACCCGCACGCCGGAGCGGTGGACATGGGGGATGTCGCTGCCGTTGGATTCGATGACCAGACAGGCGACATCGAGGTCGAGCAGGACCGCGAGGTCGGTGGTGATGGTCTGGATCAGCTGCTCGAAGCTCTGGGCATCGAGCAGGAACAGGACGGCGGCATGGATGCGGTTCTGGCTGTTCAGGTTGGCCCGGCTGGTGCCGATCAGCTCGCGCTGCTGGTCCTTGAGGGTGCGGACCTCGGCGCGCAGCCGGTCGACCATGAAGGCCTGGAGGTCCACCACCCCCCGCCCGCGGTCGAGCGACGGCGGGGTCAGGTGGTGGACCAGATCGGCGTTCTGGGCCAGGAAGTCCGGGTGGCTCCGCAGATAGGCGCGCACATCCTCCGAAGAGAGTGTCGACGTCCGGTGCGGGCTGTGACCCGGTTCGCGGCCCCTGTCGGCCATGATCGCTCCGGCCCGCCTTACAGGATCGACTGGCCGGTCTTCTTCCAGTCCTCGACGAACTGGGAGAGACCCTTGTCGGTCAGCGGGTGGTTGAACAGCTGCTTCAGCACCGACGCCGGGGCGGTCACGACATGGGCGCCCAGGCGGGCGGCCTTGACGATGTGCATCGGGTTGCGGATCGAGGCGACCAGAACCTCGGTCTTGAAGGCGTCGTAATTGTTATAGATCTCGCAGATGTCCTTGATGATGCCCATGCCGTCCTGGCCGATGTCGTCCAGCCGGCCGACGAAGGGCGACACGAAGCTGGCGCCGGCCTTGGCCGCCAGGATCGCCTGGGCGGGGGAGAAGCACAGCGTGACGTTGACCATCGTCCCTTCGGACGAGATGATCTTGCAGACCTTCAGGCCGGCCGGGGTCAGCGGCACCTTCACCGCGACGCGGTGGGAGATCTTGGCGATCTTGTGGGCCTCGGCGAGCATGGTTTCGAAGTCGGTGGACGCCACCTCGGCGCTGACCGGACCGTTGACGACGTCGCAAATCTCGGCCACGAGGTCGAGGAATTGACGGCCGGACTTGGCGATCAGGGAGGGGTTGGTGGTAACACCGTCCAGCAGACCGGTATCGGCCAGATCGCGGATCTCGGCGATGTCGGCGGTGTCGACGAAGAACTTCATGACGAAGGGTCCATGCTTGCTGATGTTGACCGGAACCGGCCGCGCCGGAAAGCTGACCGACGCGCCGTCCCGCCCGGTGCCCGGGACATGAGGCCACTCTAGCCGATGCGTTCGACTTCCGCCAGTTCCGCCCCGGGCCTTCAGGGGGATCTTCTTGGGGACGTGCCCGAAACAGGGCAACCCGAAGGCGATTTTGCGCGCGAAACCGGCGATGTGCCGGCAAAGCCGCAGCTTCGCGGCCCGGACCGCCGCGTCGCCGTTCTGCTGCCGCTGCCCTTGCGCGAGGCTTACGACTACCGCGTTCCGGACGGGATGGAGCTTGTCCCCGGTGACTTCGTCGAGGTGCCGCTGGGGCCGCGCCGGATGATCGGTGTCGTCTGGGGACCGGGCGGCGGGACGCTGGACGCCGGCCGGCTGAAGGCGGTGGTCCGCCGGTTCGACGTGCCGCCGATGACGGAGGTCGGGCGCCGCTTCGTCGACTGGGTCGCCGCCTACACCATGACGCCGCCGGGATTCGTCCTGCGCATGGCGGTCAGCGTGCCGGCGGCGCTGGAGCCGCCCAAGCCGATGCTGGCCTATCTGCGCAAGCAGGGGGCCGAGCCTCCGCCCGGTTTCAAGATGACCGATCCGCGCAAACGCATCCTGGCCTTGCTGGAGGATGGGCCTCCCCGCACGCCTGCCGAATTGGCCGACGAGGCCGGCTGCGGCGTCACCGTGGTGCGCGGGCTGGCGGAGGCCGGGCTGCTGGAGCCGGTGATGCTGCACCCGACGCGGCTCGGCCGGCCGGACTGGCAGCGTCCCGGCCCCACCCTGTCCGCCGACCAGCGGGCGGCGGCCGACGATCTGCGTGAACGGGTCGCGTCGGGCCGCTACTCCACCGTACTGCTCGACGGCGTCACCGGGTCGGGCAAGACGGAGGTGTATTACGAGGCGATCTCCGCGGCGTTGGAACAGGGCAAACAGGCGCTGGTGCTGCTGCCGGAGATCGCGCTGTCGGCGCAATGGCTCGACCGCTTCGCCCGCCGCTTCGGCGCGCCGCCGGCCGAATGGCATTCCGAACTGACCGGGGCGCAGCGGCGCGACACCTGGCGCGCGGTGTCGAAGGGAGAGGTGCCGGTGGTGGTCGGCGCACGCTCTGCCCTGTTCCTGCCCTATCCCGATTTGGGCGTCATCATCGTCGATGAGGAGCACGACTCCGCCTACAAGCAGGAGGAGGGGGCGATCTACCATGCCCGCGACATGGCGGTGGCGCGGGCGCATCTGGGCGGGCTGCCGATCGTGCTGGTCTCCGCCACGCCGTCGCTGGAGACCAAGGTCAACGCCGACAGCCACCGCTATGCCCGCATCGCCCTGCCGGCCCGCCATGGCGGTGCGGTGCTGCCCGATGTCGAGCTGGTCGACCTGCGGCGCGACCGTCCGCCCGCCCGGCACTGGTTGGCGCCCAGCCTGCGCAAGGCGCTGACCGACACGCTGGCCGGCGGCGAGCAGGCGATGCTGTTCCTGAACCGCCGCGGCTATGCCCCGCTGACCCTGTGCCGGGCCTGTGGCCACCGCATGCAATGCCCGAACTGCACGGCGTGGCTGGTCGAGCACCGGCTCGCCCGCAAGCTGCAATGCCATCATTGCGGCCTGCAGCAGCCCTTGCCCCATGCCTGCCCGGAGTGCGGCGAGGAAGGCACGATGGCCGCTTGCGGTCCCGGCGTGGAGCGCATCGCCGAGGAGGTGGCGGAGCTGTTCCCCGAGGCCCGCGCCGCCATCATGGCGTCCGACACCCTGCACGGCCCGCGCGCCATCCAGGAAATGGTGGAGAGCATCGGCCGGCACGAGCTGGACATCATCATCGGCACCCAGGTGATGGCGAAGGGCCACCATTTCCCGATGCTGACCCTGGTCGGGGTGGTCGATGCCGACCTTGGCCTCAACGGCGGCGATTTGCGGGCGGCGGAGCGCACCTATCAGCTGCTGCATCAGGTGGCCGGGCGTGCCGGGCGCGGCGAGCGGCCGGGACGGGTGATGCTGCAGACCTACATGCCCGAGCATCCGGTGATGCAGGCTCTGGCCGCCGGCGACCGCGACGGCTTCTACCAGCTGGAAGCGGAGATGCGGCTGGAGGCCGGCATGCCGCCCTTCGGCCGGCTGGCCGCACTGATCGTGTCGGGTGAGGATCCGACGCTGGTGGAGCGGGTGGCGATGGCGCTGGGCCGTGCCGCCCCGCGCAGCGACGACGTGCATGTGCTGGGGCCGGCACCGGCGCCGCTGGCCCTGCTGCGCGGGCGGCACCGCCGCCGCCTGCTGCTGAAGGCGCCGCGCAGCACCCAGGTGCAGCCCGTGATCGCTGAGTGGCTGGAGCGGGTGGAAATTCCGCCGGCCATCCGGGTGCAGATCGATGTCGACCCCTACAGCTTCCTTTAGACGTCCTTGGTGCAGCCCGGCGAGACTGCGGCGAATTGACACGAAGCGCTCGCCGGGACGGTCGGACATGGCACCTGTGACGTTTGGCCCATTGCGCGGCGGCGGGCATGGTACTACCACGGCCGGGATGGTTCCGAACCGAAGCATCGCTCCCGGACCCCAAAACCACAGGCACTGGTTCAGGCTGATGGCCGGCATGATCTCCAAGCTTCGTCTGCGCGTGCAGCGCCAAACCCTGCTGACCGTGCTGCCGGTTCTGCTGCTGCTGGTGGTCATCGCCTTCGCCGCAGGTGCGCCGGCTTACACCCGCGGCACCGATGCCGAGGCGCTGACCATGATCGACCGCGCCCAGCACATGCTGGAGCGGGTCGGTCCGGAGGGAGCCGCGGAAGCCTTTGCCGGCCATGATAGCGCTTTCATCGACCGCGACCTCTATCCGATGCTGCTCGACGACAAGGGGGTGATGATCGCCCATGGCTGGACCGCGACGCTCAACGGGTCGGACCTCCGGGATTTGCGCGACGTCGACGGCAAGCCCTTCATCCGCGAGGCGCTGGCCGGGGTGGAGCGCGACGGACGCACGGACGTCACCTATCAATGGATCGATCCGCTGAGCGGGCAGGTCGCGCGCAAGACGATGCACGCCCGCCGTCTGGTGCTGAACGGCAAGCCCTACATGTTGGCTGTGGGTGTCTACCGGTAAGGCGGGGACGGATCGGACGGGAGTTGCGGTTCGACCGTGGAACCTGTGCGGCATCCCGCTGCACGTCACTTTTTTACATGGTGGAATTCAGGAGCCTGCCTACGGAGGGGCGGGCCGGGGCATCCGGCGATCACGGAGTCCGCGGGCGGCGCGGGCGCCAGATCGACAGGCATTCGGCGGCGCTGTCGCCGGACCCGATGCCGTACCAGCCGGATCGGTCGTGGAAGGACAGGCTGTAGCGCCCCTTGGCGTCGCGCTCGAAGCGGAAGACCGGACGGTCCACCTCTGGCAGAAGCACCAGCAGGCGGTCATGGTTGCGGCCCGACTCGCGCAGCACGCCGGCCCAGTGACCCTGGCTCAGCTTGGGTTCGGCGACCGCGGCGAAGGCGTCCAGGTCTTCCGGGGTGAAGCGGGCGCGGCAGAACGGGATGATGATCGACCGCCGGGTTCCGGAGTCGGCATCGGCGATCGCAAGGGTGTCGGCACCGTGATCGGCACCAGGATCGGACGTCGGCAGGATGGTCATGGCGGCAGGGCCCCTGGTCTCTCCGGACCGGCCTCCAGCGCGGCGAAACGACCGGAAACGGTGGCGGTTCGGCCGGCTGGGCGGTTCGGTCCGACCGTGGATCAGATTGGTTAACCTTGAATTAAGCCGAGATTGGGGCCACATCGAAGTCACAGCCGGTATGACCAGTCGAGCGCGACTCGAGTCATTGGCGAACGCAGTTGCGACCAATGATTCCGCAGTTGCTCAAAACGCCGCAGTCAAATTGTCCAGACCCCGTTGCGTAGGCGCGATTCCTGTGATATTGGACCGCTCGCTTTCGCGGCCGGGGTGTTTGTGCCTCGGGTTGACACCCTATAAGGCCGCCGAATTCACCGTCTACCGAACTCAATTCGAGGGATCAGGTGGCATCCGAAGGAACAGGCGTATCCGAACTCGCCGCGCGTTATTCCACCGCGCTGTTCGAGCTTGCGGACGAAAACCAGGCGTTGGACACGGTCGCGAGCGATCTGACCACGCTGAAGCAGATCCTGGCCGAGAGCGCTGACCTCCGTCGCCTCGTCCGCAGCCCCGTCATCAGCCGCGCCGATCAGGGCAAGGCCATGGCCGCTGTCCTGGACAGCGCCGGCGTGTCCGATCTGACCAAGCGCTTCATCGGGCTGGTGGCGGCCAACCGCCGCCTGTTCTCGATCGACGGGATGATCGAAGGCTTCCTGGCCGAACTGGCCCGGCGCCGCGGCGAGGTCACGGCGCAGGTCACGACTGCCCAGCCGCTGAACGACGCCCAGCGCGACGCCGTGATCGATGCGCTCAAGGCGTCCATCGGTTCCAAGGTGCTGGTGAACACCTCCGTCGATCCGGAGCTGATCGGCGGCATGATCGTTAAGTTCGGCTCGCGCATGGTCGATACCTCGGTGCGCACGAAGCTGAACAAATTGCAACTCGCCATGAAGGCCTCAGGGGGATCAGTCTGATGGATATCCGCGCCGCAGAAATCTCTGCGATCCTCAAGCAGCAGATCGCGAATTTCGGGACCGAGGCGGATGTCGCCGAGGTTGGTCAGGTTCTGTCGGTGGGTGACGGCGTCGCCCGCGTGCACGGCCTGGACAACGTCCGCGCCGGCGAAATGGTCGAGTTCCCGGGTGGCCTGCAGGGCATGGCGCTGAACCTCGAGACCGACAATGTCGGTATCGTGATCTTCGGCGACGACCGCGGCATCAAGGAAGGCGACACCGTCAAGCGCACCGGCACCATCGTCGACGTTCCGGTCGGCCGTGGCCTGCTGGGCCGCGTCGTGGACGGCCTGGGCAACCCGATCGACGGCAAGGGTCCGCTGGTCAACGTCGAGCGCAAGCGCGTCGAGGTCAAGGCCCCCGGCATCATCCCGCGCAAGTCGGTGCACGAGCCGATGCAGACCGGCCTGAAGGCCGTCGACAGCCTGGTTCCGATCGGGCGCGGCCAGCGCGAGCTGATCATCGGCGACCGTCAGACCGGCAAGACCGCCGTGGTCATCGACACCTTCCTGAACCAGAAGCCGATCAACCAGGGCGACGACGAGAGCAAGAAGCTCTACTGCATCTACGTCGCCGTCGGCCAGAAGCGTTCGACCGTCGCCCAGATCGTCAAGACCCTGGAAGACGCCGGCGCCATGGAATACTCCATCGTCGTCGCCGCCACCGCGTCGGAGCCGGCTCCGCTGCAGTTCCTGGCGCCGTACACCGGCTGCACGATGGGCGAGTATTTCCGTGACAACGGCATGCACGCCCTGATCGTGTACGACGATCTGTCCAAGCAGGCCGTCGCCTACCGTCAGATGTCGCTGCTGCTCCGCCGTCCGCCGGGCCGTGAAGCCTATCCGGGCGACGTGTTCTACCTCCACAGCCGCCTGCTGGAGCGCGCCGCCAAGATGGGCGACGCCCATGGCAACGGCTCGCTGACCGCCCTGCCGGTCATCGAGACCCAGGCCGGCGACGTGTCCGCCTACATCCCGACCAACGTGATCTCGATCACCGACGGTCAGATCTTCCTGGAAACCGGCCTGTTCTATAAGGGCATCCGCCCTGCCATCAACGTCGGTCTGTCGGTGAGCCGCGTCGGCTCCGCCGCCCAGATCAAGGCGATGAAGCAGGTCGCCGGCACCATCAAGATGGAACTCGCGCAGTATCGCGAGATGGCCGCCTTCGCCCAGTTCGCCTCGGACCTCGACGCCTCGACCCAGCGCCTGCTGGCCCGCGGCGCCCGTCTGACCGAGCTGCTGAAGCAGGGCCAGTTCCAGCCGCTGCCGGTTGAAGAGCAGGTCGTGTCGATCTTCGCCGGCGTGAAGGGCTACCTGGACGCCATCAAGGTCGAGGACGTGAACCGCTTCGAGGCCAAGTTCCTGTCGGAAATCCGCGCCAAGGGCGCCGATATCCTGGCGGCGATCCGCACCGACAAGCAGATCACCTCGGCGACCGAAGAGAAGCTGAAGGCTTTCCTCGACGGCTTCGCCAAGGTCTTCGCCTGACCGACCGCGCGCGGGGGCGGGAAACCGTCCCCCACCGTCCTGAAACGACGGTCACGGAACGACCTCGAGCGGAATTGAAGGGCCGGCATGCCTAACCTCAAGGACCTAAAGAACCGGATCTCGAGCGTCCAGTCGACGCGCAAGATCACCTCGGCCATGAAGATGGTCGCGGCCTCCAAGCTGCGCCGCGCTCAGGAGCAGGCGGAAGCCAGCGGTCCCTACGCGGAGCGTATGGGCCGCATGCTGTCGTCGCTGGCCGCCAACGTGCAGGACAGCGGCAACGGCCCGAAGCTGATGACCGGGACGGGCGCCGACAAGGTGCATCTGCTGGTCGTCATCAGCTCCGACCGCGGTCTGTGCGGCGCCTTCAACGGCTCCATCGTCCGTGAGGCCAAGCGTCAGATCACGCGCCTGCAGGGCGAGGGCAAGACCGTCAAGCTGCTGACCGTCGGCCGCAAGGGCCGCGACCAGCTGCGCCGCGAATTCGCCTCGCTGATCGTCGAGAGCTACGAGGATGTCGGTCGCCGCCGGCTCGGCTTCAGCGACGCCGACATGGTGGCGACGAAGGTGCTGGCGATGTTCGACGCCGGCGAGTTCGACGTCTGCTCGGTCATCTTCAACAAGTTCAAGTCGGCGATCTCCCAGATCGTCACGGTTCAGCAGCTCATTCCCTTCGCCGTCGCCACCGAGGCCGCCGAGGCCGCCGGTGCCGAGGCAAAGGCGATGTACGAGTTCGAGCCGGATGAGGAGCAGATCCTCGCCGAACTGCTGCCGCGGAACCTGTCCATCCAGATCTACCGCGCCCTCCTGGAGAGCGCCGCGTCCGAGCAGGGCGCCCGGATGACCGCGATGGACAACGCGACGCGCAACGCCGGCGACATGATCAACAAGCTGACGATCACCTACAACCGGACGCGCCAGGCCTACATCACCAAGGAGCTGATCGAGATCATCTCCGGTGCCGAAGCCCTGTAACGGCCGCATCCGACACGTAGGGCCCAGCCTATTTGCGCCGGCGACGGCATACCGACACTTACCGAGTTCCTAGGGAGCTTTACTCCATGGCCACCACCAATTCTGTCGGCAAGATCACGCAGGTCACGGGCGCCGTCGTGGACGTGCAGTTCGACGGCGACCTGCCGGCGATCCTGAACGCGCTGCACACCCAGAACGACGGCAAGACCCTCGTTCTGGAAGTGGCGCAGCACCTGGGTGAGAGCACGGTCCGCACCATCGCCATGGACAGCACCGACGGTCTGGTGCGTGGCGCCGAGGTGACCGACACCGGCGCGCCGATCGCGGTGCCGGTCGGCCCGGAGACGCTTGGCCGCATCATCAACGTCATCGGCGAGCCGATCGACGAGCGGGGCGCGGTCAACGCCGCCCGCTCGCTGCCGATCCACCGTCAGGCCCCGGACTTCGTCGACCAGTCGACGGACGCCGAAGTGCTGATCACCGGCATCAAGGTCATCGACCTGCTGGCGCCCTACGCCAAGGGCGGCAAGATCGGCCTGTTCGGCGGCGCCGGCGTCGGCAAGACCGTGACGATCATGGAGCTGATCAACAACGTCGCCAAGGCGCACGGCGGCGTGTCGGTGTTCGCCGGCGTGGGTGAGCGTACCCGCGAGGGCAACGACCTCTACCACGAGATGATCGAGTCGGGCGTCATCAAGCTCGACGGCCCGGGCTCCAAGGTGGCCCTGGTGTACGGCCAGATGAACGAGCCGCCGGGCGCCCGCGCCCGCGTCGCGCTGAGCGGCCTGACCCTCGCGGAGTACTTCCGCGACGAGGAAGGCCAGGACGTGCTGTTCTTCGTGGACAACATCTTCCGCTTCACCCAGGCCGGTTCGGAAGTGTCGGCTCTGCTGGGCCGCATCCCGTCGGCGGTGGGTTACCAGCCGACGCTGGGCACCGACATGGGCGCCCTGCAGGAGCGCATCACCTCGACGAAGAAGGGCTCGATCACCTCGGTGCAGGCCATCTACGTGCCCGCCGACGATCTGACCGACCCGGCCCCGGCCGCCTCCTTCGCCCACCTCGACGCCACCACGGTGCTGTCGCGCTCGATCGCCGAAATGGCCATCTTCCCGGCCGTGGACCCGCTCGACTCGACCAGCCGCATCCTCGACCCGCGCGTCGTCGGTGAGGAGCACTACGCGGTCGCCCGTTCGGTGCAGAAGGTTCTGCAGACCTACAAGTCGCTGCAGGACATCATCGCCATCCTGGGCATGGACGAGCTGTCGGAAGAGGACAAGCTGGTCGTCGCCCGCGCCCGCAAGATCCAGCGCTTCCTGTCGCAGCCGTTCCACGTCGCCGAGGTGTTCACCGGCACCCCGGGCGTGCTGGTCCCGCTGGAAGAGACCATCAAGGGCTTCAAGGGCATCGTGAACGGCGACTACGATCACCTGCCGGAGGCCGCCTTCTACATGGTCGGCACCATCGACGAGGCGATCGCCAAGGCCAAGAAGCTGGCCGCTGCCTGATCCCCACCAGGGATCGCGGCATTCCGACCCGACCCCATCGGCCTTGTGACGAGGCGTGAGACGGCCGGGCGGAAATCGACATCAGCACACCCCCTCCCCCCGTCAGCGGGGGAGGGGGTTCCTATGAAGAGGCACCAGGAAACCCATGGCCGATAAAGTCGAATTCGAGCTGGTCTCGCCGGAAAAGCTGCTGAAGTCGCAGCCCGTGGACATGGTCGTGGTGCCGGGTTCGGAAGGCGACTTCGGCGTGCTCGCCGGTCATTCGCCGATGATCTCGACCGTGCGTCCGGGTGTCATCGACGTCTATGAGGGCGACCGCATCGTCGACCGCGTCTTCGTCGCCGGCGGCTTCGCCGAGGTCACCGAGGCCCGCTGCACCGTTCTGGCCGAGGAAGCGGTGGCGCTGACCGACCTGGACCGCGCCGCGGTCGAGAAGCAGATCAAGGATCTGTCCGAGGATCTGGACGACAGCAAGTCGGACGCCGAGCGGGCCGTGGCAGAGTCCAAGCTGGCCGTTGCGCGCGCCAAGCTGGACGCGCTGAGCCAGTCCTCCGCTCACTGAGCGGAAAGGCCTCCGATCCGGGTTCCCCGTGGCGGATGGCGTGCATCTCTTCGGTCGAACGGGCGGCTTGGACTTCCAGGCCGCCCGTTTCCGTTGCGACTTGGTTGCATCGCCGAAAAGACGACTTACATTCGAAGGCCTGAACCGCAAACCCCGCCGCACCCCGACGGCATTGGTGGGGACACGGGAGCAGACCTTACACGATATTGGCCACGGCCGCCGGCAGGGCGGCCCAAAACGAGGCGGCAGAGCGGATCATGGCGCGTGCGCATTGGCGGATCGAAGAGCTTCCCTGGGACCGTTTCGATGCCGGCAGGGTCGATCCCGACCTGGTTCCCCTGATCAAGGCAGCGGCTCTGGTCGAGTTCAACGCAGACGACTACACGGCCTATCTGTGCAACGTCTTCAATGACGATCCGGAATTCCAGGAGGCGGCCCGAGGCTGGGCGGTCGAGGAGGTCCAGCATGGCGAGGCGCTCGGCCGCTGGGCCGAACTGGTCGATCCAACCTTCGATTTCCGCGCCGCGGTCGAGCGCTTCCGTGCCGGCTACCGCGTGCCGATCGACCTGGACGCCTCGGTGCGCGGGTCGCGGACCGGCGAGATGATCGCCCGTTGCATGGTGGAGACCGGCACCAGTTCCTACTATGCCGCCATCGGCGATTCGACCGACGAGCCGGTGCTGAAGGAGATCTGCCGCAACATCGCGGCCGACGAACTGCGCCACTACAAGATCTTTTACACTTATGCCAAGAAGTACCTCGACCGCGAGGGGCTGAACAGGATCCAGCGGCTGAAGGTGGCGCTGTCGCGCATCGGCGAGTCGGAGGATGACGAACTGGCTTACGCCTATTACGCCGCCAACGCCCCGGCCGACGCCCCCTACGAGCACAAGCTCTACAACGCCGCCTACAAGCGCCGTGCTTTCGGCCGGTATCGCCGCAAGCACGTCGACCGTGCCATCGCCATGGTGTTCAAGGCCTGCGGCCTGAAGCCGCACACGCGCCTGTGCAGCGTGGCTTCGCGTGGCGCCTGGTGGTTCATCGACCGACAGGCCCGGAAGCTGGCGGCGCAGGCGGTCTGAGCCATCCGCCAAGCTGGCGGCGGCTCTCCCTTTGGGGTAGCCATTGCGGGATCATAAACCCAAAGAGGGGCCGGAAACATGAAGCTCTATTATAAGCCGGGCGCCTGTTCGCTGTCGCCGCACATCGTTCTGCGCGAGGCCGGGCTGCCTTTCGATCTGGTCAAGGTCGATCTCGTCACCAAGACCCTGCCCGACGGCAGCGACTTCCGCGCGGTGAACCCCAAAGGGCAGGTGCCGACGCTGACGCTCGACGAGGGCGGCATCCTGACCGAGGGGGCGGTGATCGTGCAGTATGTCGCCGACAAGGTGCCGGGCAGCGGTCTGATTCCTGCTGCGGGCACCATCGAGCGCTACCGCGTGCAGGAACTGCTGAACTTCATCGGGTCGGAACTGCACAAGGGTGTCGTCCCGCTGTTTCCGATGCTGAAGGAGGTCGTCTCCGACAACTACCGCGAGTTCGCGGGCAAGGTGCTGGGCGGCAAGCTGGCGGTGCTGAACACGCAGCTGGAGGGCAAGGCCTATCTGACCGGCGACACCTTCACCGTCGCCGATGCTTACGCCTACACGGTGCTGAGCTGGCTGCCGCGGATCGGCTTCGACCTGTCGCCCTTGCCGAATCTGGTTGCCTTCGCCGAGCGGGTTGCCGCCCGTCCTGCGGTGCAGGCGGCCCACGCCGCTGAAGCCCAAGGCTGACAGCCGTCCGTCGGACGAAAAAGGCCCCGTCTCGCTGCGAGACGGGGCCTTTTTCTTGTGGTGTTTCCGGAAAGGCGCTGCCGGGTCAGGCAGCGCTGGGCTTGCGGCGCAGCGGGGTGTTGCCGCCGGGGGTTCCGGCGGCGCGCGGCGCCTGCTTGCCGCTGCCATTGCCCCCATGGTTGTTGCCGTGCGAAACGGCGTGTGGAGCCGGGCGGCGGTCATGCCGGTTCTGGTCGTTGCGGGCGGCGTCAGGCCGCGGCGCCCCGGCCGGCTTGATGGCCTTTTGCGGGGCCTTGGCGGCCGACGCGACCGGCTTTGGCTGCGCCGCCTTGGCGGGGGCCGCCGGCTTCGGCGCTGCGTTGGAAGCGGCGTTTCTGGGGCGGGCCTGCTGCTGGTTGCGGTTGTTCTGGTTGCGGTTGCTGCCCGGCGCCTTGGGGCGGGGCGGCGGCTTGCTGGAGGCGTGGATCTGCGCCACGTCCACCGCGTGATAGGGGTGGTCGGTGTCGGCCGGGATCGGTTGACGGATCGTCTTCTCGATGTCCTTCAGGTAGCCGACCTCTTCATGGTCGCAGAAGGAGACCGCGCTGCCGTCGGTGCCGGCACGCGCTGTCCGGCCGATGCGGTGGACGTAGCTTTCCGGCTCGTTGGGCAGGTCGAAGTTGATGACGTGGCTGATGCCGTCGATGTCGATGCCGCGGGCGGCGATGTCGGTCGCCACCAGCGCCCGCAACTCGCCGGCGCGGAAGCTTTCCAGCGCGCGGACGCGGGCCGACTGCGACTTGTCGCCATGGATGGCGTCGGCGGCGATGCCCGCCTTCTTCAGGTGGTCGGCGATGCGGTCGGCGCCGTGCTTGGTGCGGGCGAAGACGATGGTGCGGGCCATCGCCGAATCCTCGAGCAGGTCGGCCAGCAGGCGGCGCTTGTCGCTGCGCTCCACGAACAGGACGCGCTGGTTGATGCGCTCCACCGTGGTCGATTGCGGCGTCACCTCGATGCGCTCGGCATCGGTCAGGATGCTGTTGGCCAGATCGACCACGGCGTCCGGCATGGTGGCGGAGAACAGCAGGGTCTGCCGTTCCTTCGGCAGCACTGCGACCACCTTCCGCACATCACGGATGAAGCCCATGTCGAGCATGCGGTCGGCTTCGTCCAGTACGAACACCTCGATCTGGTCGAGGCGGACATGGTTCTGCGCCATCAGGTCGAGCAGGCGGCCGGGGGTGGCGATCAGCACCTCCGTCCCGCGGGCGATGGCGGCGACCTGCGGGCTTTGGCCGACGCCGCCATGGATGACGGTGCGGCGGATCGGCAGATGGCGGCCGTAGGTGGTGAAGCTGTCACCGATCTGCAGCGCCAGTTCCCGCGTCGGGGTCAGGATCAGCGTGCGCGGCGACTTGGCGGCCACGCGCTTCTTGTTCTGGAACAGCCGCTGCAGG
This sequence comes from Azospirillum humicireducens, assembly GCF_001639105.2. Taxonomy (NCBI): domain Bacteria; kingdom Pseudomonadati; phylum Pseudomonadota; class Alphaproteobacteria; order Rhodospirillales; family Azospirillaceae; genus Azospirillum; species Azospirillum humicireducens. Next base: position 2,223,362 of record NZ_CP015285.1, on the reverse strand, counting down.
ATGGGCAGCGTGAAGGCTGCGGTCTTGCCGGTGCCGGTCTGGGCCAGGCCCAGAACGTCGCGGCCGGCCAGCAGGAGCGGGATGGCGCCGGCCTGGATCGGCGTGGCCGTGGAGTATCCCTCCTCCGCGACGGCGCGCAGAAGAGGCTCGATCAGGCCGAGGCCGGAGAATTCGGTCATGGAAGCGATGGTCCTGGTCACCAGAATGGGGGCCGCGCCAGGAGGGAGCGGCCGGGCTTGCGCGCTCCGCGGCGGGTTGGCGCGGAGCCGTCGGGCGGCGGGCGATCGGGCGCGCGCAAGTCCTGCGCGGCGCCGGACGCCGTCCGACCCCGGACAGATAGGGCCGGTGGCTTGATTTGGCAAGAAATCTCGGCGCGCGGCAGAAGTGCGTCGTCTGGTTTGGGGAGGGGAGGGGCGCGGACCGGTGCCGCGATGCCGCGGCAAATGGTCGCGCCCCGGAGCCGGACTGGAGGTGCTTACGGCTTCTTGATGACGCCGCAGGCGATGCGGTCGCCGGAGTTGCCGGCGGGCTGGCTGAGATAATCGTCGGGCTGGGCGTGGATGATGATCGAAGTGCCGCCCTGCTTGAACAGGCCGTTCGGTTCGTCGGTCAGTGTGACCATGTGGGTGATCGCCTCGAAGCCGGCCTTGCCGGCCTCGTTGGCCCAGATGTTGGGAAGCTCGCCGTAGTGCATGTGCTGCGCCTCAAGCCCGTGCTTGGAGCCCTGGGCGCCGAAATGGCCGCCGGCCGCCTTGAAGTCGGGCGTGCAGGCGCCGTTCTCGTGGATGTGGATGCCATGCCAGCCCGGCGGCAGCCCTTCCAGCTGGCCATGGACCAGGATGCCGTGCGGGAAGCGGGTGAAGGTGACGGTCCCCAGCGGCTTGCCCTGGGCATCGGCGACGGCGGCCTGGGCGGCGGGAGCGGGAGCCGGGGCCGACTGCTGGGCCAGGGCCGGGGCGGCGAACAGCGACAGGCCGGCGATCAGCAAGGCCTGCGTCGTCGCGATCCGGGGCGGGTGGGCACGGGTCATGCGGGTGAGTCCTCCATCTTGACCGGGCCAGGGGTGGCGCCGGCGGGTTCAGCGACTTTCCGTCGCTGCGAAACCGCTCTGGGATTGCGAACGGTTTTCAGTATGATGGGGGTCTCGGGAAGCAAAGACCAGGGTTGGGGTGATGACGTCGCGTCTGGAAGCGTTGTGTATGGAGAAGGGGCTGAAGATGACCGGGCAGCGCCGTGTCATCTCGCAGGTGTTGTCGGACGCCGACGACCATCCCGATGTGGAGGAGGTGCATCGCCGGGCCGTGCAGATCGACCCGCGCATTTCCATCGCCACGGTGTACCGCACCATGCGGCTGCTGGAGGACGCGCAGGTGATCGAGCGCGTCGACCTGGGCGATGGCCGTGCGCGGTACGAGGAGGCGACGGCCGACCACCACCACCACCTGATCGACACCCGCACCGGGCGGATCATCGAGTTCGCCAGCCCGGAGCTGGAGGCGCTGAAGGAACGCATCGCCCGCGAACTCGGCTACAAGATCGTCGGCCACCGGCTGGAGATCTACGGCGTGCCCCTGGATGAGGAGGAGCGTCCATGACCGATCCCCGTTTTTCCGGGCCGGAGCAGCCGATCGTCGACGCCATCGCCTGCCGCGATGCGGTGCAGCGCTGCTATTCCGGCTTGTGCCGCTGCGGCCAGCCGGAACGTTATGCGCTGGAGGCGGCGGTCACCGTCTACCGCTACCACCATCCGGAAATCCCGCCGGCCCAGGCGGAAACCATCGTCAGCCATTGGGTGGCGGGGCCGGTCCGGCACTGATGTATGAAAATAGTCCTTGATCATCACAGAATAAAATCCTAGAACCGATCTCGTCAAGGCGACAGGTCCGCCCCCGGACCTTGATGCCCGACAGATCCAAAGCTCTCCCCTCGCTTCGGTCCGAAAAGGGCCGGTTGGACACTCGAAAGTCCGGCCGGCCCTTTTTTGTTTTCGCGTTTCGCCCGCGGCCGGCGCTGCGCCTTGCGCGCGGTCCCGACAACCGGGTGGCGGAACGACTCCTCCCGCCACGCCGTCGCGGGATCCGCAGGAACGCGAAAGGAAAAATCCGTATGTCGACCAGCATCGCCCAGGCGTTCGTCAAGCAGTTCGAACGCGAGGTCCACGAGGCCTACCAGCGTATGGGTTCCAAGCTGCGCAACACGGTGCGCAGCAAGAACAACGTGCAGGGCGCCTCCACCGTCTTCCAGAAGGTCGGCAAGGGCGCCGCCTCCACCAAGTCGCGCCACGGCGCGGTCCCGGTGATGAACCTGGACCACACCCCGGTCGAATGCGCGCTGTATGATTTCTATGCCGGCGACTGGGTCGACCGGCTGGACGAACTGAAGACCAACATCGACGAGCGCCAGATCATCGCCAATGCCGGCGCCTATGCGCTGGGGCGCAAGACCGACGAACTTCTGATCGCCGAACTGGACAAATCCGTCAACTATGCCGGCAGCGCCACCGACGGGCTGACCAAGGCCAAGATCCTGGCCGCCTTCGAGATGATGGGCGAGGCTGATGTGCCGGACGACGGCCAGCGCTTCGCCGTCGTCGGCTGGAAGCAGTGGAGCCAGCTGCTGGGCATCGAGGAGTTCGCCAGCTCCGACTATGTCGGTTCCGACGAGCTGCCCTGGCGCGGCACCCAGGCCAAGCGCTGGCTCGGCACGCTGTGGCTGCCGCACTCCGGCCTGACGCTGAGCGGCACTGTCCGACTCTGCCACTGGTATCACAAGACGGCGGTCGGCCACGCGGCGGGCGCCGACGTGAAGACCGACATCACCTGGCACGGCGACCGCGCGGCGCATTTCGTCAACAACATGATGAGCCAGGGCGCCGCGCTGATCGACACCACCGGCGTGGTGACGCTGCGCTGCCTGGAGAGCTGAGAGAGTGTGAGTTTCCCTCTCCCGTCCCGGGAGAGGGCATTTCCCCCCCTCCAAATTCCGGAGTCTGCAATCCATGGCCTATGCGTCCAAGGATTTGAGCGTGCTTGCCTATGCGAACGGCTTCACGCTCTGGCACTACACCACCCGCGACGTGGCGACCGACGTCGACACCGCCGGCTATTTCAATGGGGCGGCCGACCTGTTGCGGGTGGGCGACATGCTGCTGGCGAACTGCGCGGTCGGCGCTGCCGCACCGGCGACCGGCGTCCTGGTGGTGGCGGCTAGCGCCAACGGGGCGGTCGATGTCGCCAACCTGACGCCGTTCGGCAGCGCCAACAGCGACTGATCCGCCGAAGGGGAAAGGCGCCGCACGTCGACCATCGAGGGCGGCGCCTTTCCGAAACCCTGGAAAGGGAGACCGTCCATGGCCCTGACCGCCATCGGCCTGTGCGGCCGCGCGCTGATCAAGCTCGGCGCCACCGCCATCGCCTCCTTCGACGACGGCTCCGCCGAGGCGGAGGTGGCCGCCGCCCTCTATGCGCCGACGCGCGACGCGCTGCTGTCGGCCAATGCCTGGAGCTTCGCCAGCGTCCAGGCGACGCTGCCGCGGCTGGCCGAACCGCCGGTCGCCGATTATGCCTGCGCCTTCCAGTTGCCGGCCGATTTCCTGCGGGCGCTGGGGGCGGGGGGCGACGGGCGGGGGCGCGGCCTGTCCTATCGCATCGTCGGGCGGACGCTGCTCTGCGATGCCGGCGCCGTCACCCTGTCCTACATCGGCCGTCCGGCGGAGGAGCATTTCCCCGCCTTCTTCGATCAGGCGCTGATCGCGCGCCTCGCCGCCGAGTTCTGCCTGCCGCTGACCGAAAGCTCGACGCGGGCGGAGCTGCTGGCCCAGCTGGCCGAAAGCGAGTTCCGCCGTGCCCGCCAGATCGACGCCCAGCAGGACAGCCAGCCCGGCTTCGAGGACTTCACCCTGATCGACGTGAGAGCGTGAAGGGGCGAGAGCATGAAGGGGAGGACGTTATGGGACGGCTGCATCAGGTCAAGACCAACTTCACCGCCGGCGAGGTGTCGCGCCGCCTGCTGGGGCGCGGCGACCTCAAGGCCTATGACAACGGCGCGTTGGCCCTGCGCAACCTGTTCATCGACCCGACCGGCGGGGTGACGCGACGGTCCGGCCTTGCCTTCACCGCGCTGGCCCGCGGCGACGGGCGGCTGGTGGCGTTCGAGCGGAACAGCGAACAGACCTATCTGCTGGTCTTCACCGACCGCTGGATCGACGTGTTCCAGGGCGGGAGCAAGCTGGCGTCGGTTGCCGCGCCCTGGACGTTGACGCAACTGGCGCAGATCACCTGGACGCAGAGCGCCGACACGCTGCTGGTCTGCCATCCCGACCTGCCGCCGCGCAAGCTGACGCGCGGCGACGATGGGGCCTGGACCCTGGCGGAGTGGGCCTTTGCGGTGGAAGGGGAACTGGTGCGGACGCCCTTCCACCGCTTCGGAGACCCGGCGGTGACGGTGACGCCATCGGGGACCGGCGGCGCGATCACCGTCACCGCCTCGGCCCCCGTTTTCGACCCGCGCCACGACGGCACCCGCATCCGCATCAAGGGCAAGCAGTTGCAGGTGACCGGCGTGGTGTCGGCGACGCAGGTCAACGCCACGGTCAAGGAAACGCTGGCCGACACCCAGCCGACGACGGCTTGGGAGGAGCAGGCCTTCTCGGCAATGCGCGGCTGGCCGGTGTCGGCGGCCTTCCACCAGGACCGGCTGGTGATCGGCGGATCGCGCGACCTGCCCAACCGGCTGTGGCTGTCGCGCTCCGCCCAGATCTGGAACTTCGATCTGGGCGAGGGGCTGGACGATCAGGCCATCGAGTTCGGCATCCTGTCCGATCAGGTGAACGCGGTGCGCGCCGTCTTCTCCGGCCGGCATCTGCAGGTCTTCACGTCGGGCGCCGAATATATGGTGACCGGCGACCCGCTGACCCCGCAGAGCATGCAGGTCAACCGGCAGACGCGCATCGGCTCGCCGATGGACCGCGCCATCCCGCCGCGCGACGTGGAGGGGGCGACGCTGTTCGTGCCGCGCAACCGGCGCGAAATCCGCGAGTTCCTCTACACCGACACCGAGGCGGCCTATCAGGCGAACGACCTCGCCCTGCTGGCCCGCCATCTGCTGTCCAGCCCGCGCGACCAGGATTACGACCAGAACCGCCGGCTGCTGTTCGTCGCGATGGAGGACGGCACGCTGGGGGCGCTCACCGCCTACCGGGCGGAGAATGTCACCGCCTGGACCCTGCTGGAGACCGATGGGGCGGTGCGCTCCGTCGCCGCGGTCGGGGACGAGGTCTATACGCTGGTGGAGCGCCGTGGGGTGTGGACCGTCGAGCGGTTCGACGATGCGCTGAACCTGGATGCGGCCATCACCGCCGAGCGCGGTGACGCAACTGCGGTGTGGGGCGGGCTGGCGCATCTGGAGGGACGGACGGTCGCAATCGTCGCCGACGGGGTGGTGCGCAATCCGGCCACGGTCCAGGCCGGCAGCATCACGCTCGATCCGCAGGCGCGCAGGGTCGAGATCGGGCTGCCCTATACCCACCGGATCGTACCGCTGCCGCCCAACCTGCTGGGGCAGGCGACCGGAGCCGACATCGTCCGGCTGGTCGCCGTCACCTTCCGGCTGGAGGAGACGGCGGCGCTGCGCGTCGATCTGGGGCGCGGGTTGCAGGAACTTCCGCTTCACCGGCTGGGGCCGCAACCCACCGGCGGGGTGCCGCCGCGCGTGTCGGGGGACCGCCGGCTGCGGACGCTCGGCTGGCGCCACGACACCAATGTCCCGCTGTGGCGCATCGAACAGGATGCGCCGCTGCCCTTCACGCTGCTTTCCGTGACCATGGAATTGAAGGTGAACGACTGATGGGTGGAATCGCTCCCCTCGTGTCCACGGCACTGCCGCTGGCGAACTCGGTCATCGGTACCGTGCGCAGCGCCAATGCCGGCCAGTCCGGTGCCGCAGCCCAGCAGGCCGCCGCGGCACAGGCTGCTGCCGAACTGGAATACAAGCGCCAGCAGGACGCGGCACAGGCCGCCGCCGCGCAGGCGGCGCTGGAACAGAAATACCGCGAGGAAGCAGCGGCAGCCGAACGCGACGCCCAGGCCGCCGCTGTCGCCCGCCAGCAGCAGGCCCAGCTGGAGGCCGAGGCGCAGGCCCGCCAGTGGGCGCATGACGCCGAGTTGCGTCAACAGGAGCAGGAGCTTCAGCGTCAGAAGGACGAAACCGCGGCTGCTGCTGCGGCGGCGGCGCGGGCCAAGGAGATGGACGATTACCGCGCCACCCAGGAGCAGACGCTGGCCCAGCTGCGCGCCGGCCAGGACGAGGCCGTCCGCGCGAAGGAGGCCGATGCGCAGACCCAGCTCGCCCAGCTGACCGCTGCGGCGGATGCCGCCGAACAGCGGCGGCTGGCGGCACTGCGTCAGGCGGTCAGCAAGACCCGCGCCGGGCTGGGTGCGCGGGGCGTCACCGCGCAGGACGGGTCGGGCGAGGCGATCCTGCTGGGTCTGACCAATTCCAGCGAAACCGAGCGCAAGGACGCCCAGGCGACCGACCAGTTGAAGCGCGCCGCCATCCAGCAGGGGCTGGACGAGGCCAGGCGCCGCAACCTGCTGGAGTTGTCGCAACTGGCCGACCGTCAGCGACTGGAATACATGAGCAAGTTCTTTTGAGGAACGGCTCCATCCTCCGGAGACCACCCGATGTCCACGCCGCTTCTCATCCCGCGCGGAACCCCGCGCGTCCAGTATCTTGCAGACGGCATGCAGCGGGTCTTCACCTACCCGTTTCCGATCTTTGCCGACGAGGATCTCCAGGTCTTCCTGGGCGCGGCGCTCCAGAGCACCGGCTATGCGGTCAGCGGAGCCGGTGCGACGGCCGGCGGGGCGGTGACCTTTGGCGCCGCACCGGCGGAGGGCACGATCGTCCTGCTGCGCCGCCGCCTGCCCATCGAACGGCGCAGCGATTTCGGCGAGAGCGGGCCGCTGCCCGCCGCCGCCCTCAATGGCGAGCTGGACCGGCTGACGGCGATGCTCCAGCAGGTGGCGGGCGATCAGGAGCTGATGCTGCGCTATGGCGACAGCGACCTGCCGGCCTCCCCCCTGCTGCCGGAGCGGGGGTTGCGCCAGGGCAAGCTGCTGGCCTTCGACAGCGCCGGCAACCCGACGATCCGCCCGCCGGTGGACGAGGAGGCGCTGGCGACCTATGTGCCGCCGGGGGCGGGAGCGACCGCCCGGCCGGTGCGCGACAAGCTGGCCGATCTCGTGTCGGTGAAGGATTTCGGCGCGGTGGGCGACGGTCTGGTCGACGACACGCTGGCCTTGCAGGCGGCGTTGACCTCCGCCCGTGCCGTGTTCGTGCCGCCGGGCAGCTACCGCATCGCCAACACGCTGACGCTCGGTTATGGGCAGACGCTGTACGGGGCGGGGCAGGGATCGGTGATCCGCGGGGCGTCCAACGGCTTCGACCTGATCCATCTGCCGGACGGCTACGCCACCCTGTCGGGCCTGCGGCTGGAGCAGGGCAAGGCAGGAGTGCGGCTGTTCGGGCGTGATGGGCCTTGCGTGCAGAACAGCCTGACCGACCTGACGCTGTGGGAGCCGGAGGTCGGGCTGGTCTTCGACGGCTATATCGACCCGAACCTGCCCTGCTATTGGAACAACATCGCCCGCGTGCTGGTGGCGCGGCCGTCGCGCCATGGGGTGTGGCTGACGCGGACGGGGGCGGGCGACACGCCGAACGCCAACCGGTTCCATGCGGTGCGGGTCTATTCGCTGTCGGCACCGATGACCGGCTGCGGTTTCTTCGTGGAGCAGGGGCGCTTCAACAACGCCTTCTTCGACTGCGAGGCCAATCTGTGGCCGGGAGCGGAGGCCTGTTTCCGTGTCGGCGCCGTCACCGACAAGACGCTGATCGTGAATTTCTACGCCGAGTCGCTGGGCGCGCTGCCGAACCTGCAGCTGGATGCCGGGTCGGTGGAGACGGCGGTCGTCAACCTGTTCTCCGCTGCCGCCGGACCGGCGATCCTCGACCGCTCGGGCGGGCAATACACCGCTGTCAATGCCGGCTATCCGGAGAAGAACCGGCTGCAGCGCTGCCGCGTCACCGAGCTGGTGGTGGAGGCGATGCGGTACGACACCGACTATGTCGAGCCGGTCAATGGCGGGGCGGTGGCGCTGGACCTGCGCAGTTCCGTCTATCTGGCCAGCGCCTATGGCGGGCCGGTGGAGTTGCGTCTACCGAAGGCGGAGGACGCCAACGGCCATGCGGTGACGATCAAGCGCACCGATGCCTCGGCCAACCCGCTGACGGTGACGGAGACCGGCGGACCGGGGCCGGACGGGCGGATGCTGTCGCTCGGCAACCGGTACGATTTCGTCACGCTGGTGTCGAACGGGGCCGGCTGGTGGATCGTCGCCGGCAACAGCCAGCCGGGCAACGCCCGCTATCACGATACCCCCGGCCTGTTCGAGCCGGATTTGAACCAGCAGCTCTATCTGGTCAGCGCCTGGAACGGGGCGGTGGAGGTGCGTCTGCCGGCGCCGTCGGCGCCGCATGCAGTGGGGCGGACGGTCACCGTCAAGAAGTCCGACACCGGCGGCAACCGCGTCACCGTCACCCAGTCCGGCGGCGGCGGGCCGGACAGCGAGGCCATTGCGCTGACCGCCCAAGGCCATGCGGTGACGGTGATGTCGAACGGCGCCGGCTGGCACATCCTGGGGCGGAATCCATGAGGGCGGGGAAGGAGGACAGCTTCTTCGGCTTCGTCGACGGCTGGAACAGGATGGTCGAACTGAAGACCCCCGCCCACCATGCGCGGATGACGGGATGGCTGGAGGAGCATATGGCCGGGCAGAACCGGCGCATGCTGCTGATGGCCTTCCGCGGGTCGGGCAAATCCACCCTGGTCGGGCTGTTCGCGGCCTGGCTGCTGCTGCGCGATCCCAACCGCCGGCTGCTGGTGCTGGCCGCCGACATGCGGCTGGCGACGAAGATGGTGCGCAACGTCAAGCGCATCCTGGAACGCCATCCCGGCTGCGCCCACCTGAAGCCGCCGGCCAGGGAGCGCGACCAATGGGCGGCCGACCAGTTCACGGTGGTGCGGCCGATGGAACTGCGCGACCCATCGATGGCGGCGGCCGGCATCGGCGGCAACATCACCGGCAGCCGCGCCGACGTGGTGATCTGCGACGACGTGGAGGTGCCGCGCAATGCCGATACCGGGATCAAGCGTGCAGCGTTGCGCGAGCGTCTGTCGGAACTGGAGTATGTGCTGGTGCCGGGCGGGGCGCAGCTCTATGTCGGCACGCCGCATGCGCAGGACAGCCTCTATGCCGAGGAGACCGACGACGGCAGCCCGCCCTTCCTGGACGGGTTCGAACGGCTGGTCCTGCCGGTCTATACCGAGGACGCCGAGGGAAACCGCACCTACACCTGGAAGGAGCGCTTCGGCGAGGCGCATGTCGCCCGCATCCGCAAGTCCACCGGCCCCAACAAATTCACCAGCCAGATGCTGCTGCGTCCGGTCAGTGCCGCCGACGGCATGCTGGATGTCGCCAAGCTCGGCCGCTACGACGCGGAGCTGGTCTATCGCGAGGCGCTGGGCCGCGCGGTGCTGACGCTGGGCGGAGTGCGGATGGTTTCCGCCTCCTGCTGGTGGGACCCGGCCTTCGCCCGGCTGGAAGCGGACGGCAAGGCGAAAAGCGGTGACGGCAGCGTGGTCGCCGTGGTTTTCGGCGGCGCCGACAAACACTTCTACCTGCACCGGGTGCTGTATCTGACGGTCGATCCCCGGTTGGAAGAGACGGAAGCCGATCAGCAATGCGGGCAGGTCTCCCGCCTGCTCGCCGACAACCACCTGCCGTCGATCCATATCGAGATCAACGGCTTGGGCCGCTTCCTGCCCGGCCTGCTGCGTGAACGGCTGCGCAATGACCGGCTGGCCGTCGGCGTGGTCGAGCAGACCAGCCGCAAGCCCAAGGCCCAGCGGATCGCGGAGGCCTTCAACGCCCTGATGGCCGACCGCCGCCTGCTGGCCCACCGGTCGGTGTGGGACACGCCGCTGATCCGTGAAATGCGCGACTGGCGCCCGGACGGCCGTTACCGCGGACCTGACGACGGCCTGGACGCTGTGGCCGGCTGCCTCGGAGCCGAGCCCTTCCGCTTCGAAGACGTGGCGCCCGCTCCCGAACGCCGCCCCGATTGGCGGGGTGTCGGCACGGTGGTGGCGCCGTCGGATTGGGAGCTTTGAGTCCTTTCCTCACCTCAACCACAGGAGACCCCGATGCACGACACCCTGACCGGAGGCCTGGATCTCGCCTGGTGGATCACCGCCGTCGAACTGCCGGCGATGGGCGGGCTGTTCTGGCTGATCGCGCGTGTGCGCAAGGATGCCGACAGCGCTCTGGACGAGTTGCGCGCGCGGGCGGAGGAGGCTCAGGCGCAGGTGCGCGAGAGTCTCGCCGCCTACAAGCTGGAGGTCGCGAAGACCTATGTCTCCTTCGCGACCCTCAAGGATGTGGAACAGCGCCTGACCGACCATCTGCTGCGGATCGAGACCAAGCTCGATTCGGGCTTCCTGCCGTTCGAGGCCGGACGGCGCTGACCTTCGGCTGCCGCGACGGGCTGACGGGTCAGTCGGCGTGGTGGATCATCGCCTGGTAGATCTTCCAGGCCACCTCGACCGACACGCCGCCGGCCCGCGCGCCCGCCGCCAGCATGGTGGCGCTCGGCTTCAGCGGGACCGCGGTCTGACCCGGCTCGCACAGCGCGCCCATGGCGGTGACCGAGGCGCCCAGGTCCGTGTCGCAGGACTGGGTCTTCTTCATCAGGCTCATGGAAATCGCGTTCATGGCGGGTCCTCCGTTGACTTGCTTCTGTCACAGCAAAAGCGATGCCAACCTGCGAAGGTGGCTTCAGCGCTTGGAATCGCGGGGGTTGAACTGGATGGTCCGCCGTTTCAGCAGGAATGAAGGCGCCGGAAACTCAAAAATACCCGCAAAATGCCGAATAGTTTCGAGTGTGCTTTGCAAAATGCAACGCGCGACGCGTGCGGGATTGCATTCGGTGAATCGATCTTGCGTTGCGGCAGAGGCCCGGCCTGACTGGACCGGGCCGGACACCCCGCACCGCCGGTAACTGCGGCTTTCAGGCTGCGGCTTTGATGTATCTGGCCGGTGGCCGCGCCTTGGGATAGTGTCCGACCATCATGACCGACCGAATCATCCACCACATGTGCCGCGCGGACGAGTGGGACGCCGCCCGCCAGGCCGGCAGCTACCCGGGTTCGTCGCAGGATGTCCAGGACGGCTTCATCCATTTCTCCACCGCCGGACAGGTGGTGGAGAGTGCCGCCAAGCATCGCGCCGGCCAGGACGGCCTGCTGCTGCTGACGGTGGACGCCGACCGGCTGGGTGCCGCCCTGCGTTGGGAACCTTCGCGCGGCGGACAGCTGTTTCCGCATCTGTACGGGCCGTTGCCGGTGGACACCGTGCTGCGGGTCGACCCGCTGCCGCTGGGGCCGGATGGGCGCCACGTCTTCCCCGCCGGCTTTCCCTTCACCCTCCAGGACCTCGTTCCGTGATCGACCTCTATCCGCTTGCCGGGCCGCTGCTGTTCCGCTTCGACCCCGAGACCGCGCATGGCCTGACCATCAAGGCGCTGAAGACCGGGCTGGTCCCGCCGGCCCGTGGCAAGGACGAACCGGCGCTGCACACCCGCGTCTGGGGGCTGGACTTCGCCAACCCGGTCGGGCTCGCCGCCGGCTTCGACAAGAATGCCGAAGTGGTCGACGCCATGCTGAATCTCGGCTTCGGCTTCGTCGAGCCCGGAAGCGTCACCCCGCGGCCCCAGCCCGGCAACCCGCGTCCCCGCCTGTTCCGGCTGGTGGAGCAGCGGGCGGTCATCAACCGCATGGGCTTCAACAACGAAGGGCTCGAAGCCTTCGCCCAGCGGCTGGAACGCCGCCGCGACCTGGGCAAGCAGGCCCCCGGCATCGTCGGCGCCAACCTGGGCAAGAACAAGGACACGGTGGACGCCGCCGACGATTACGTGATCGGCGTGCGCCGGCTGGCGCCGCTGGCCGACTATCTGGTCGTCAACGTCTCGTCCCCCAACACGCCGGGCCTGCGCGCGCTGCAGGGCCGCGACCCGTTGCGCGCCCTGCTGGATCGGGTGCTGGAAGCGCGGGCGTCCTGCGGCCTGACCCGCAATCCGCCGCTGCTGCTGAAGATCGCGCCCGACCTGACGGTGGAGGACAAGAGCGACATCGCCGCGGTGGCGCTGGAGTCCGGCATCGACGGCCTGATCGTCTCCAACACCACCATCGCCCGGCCCGACAGCATCCCGGCGGCGATGCGCAGCGAGGCCGGCGGCCTGTCCGGCCGTCCGCTGTTCGAGCCGTCGACCTCCGTCCTGCGCGAGATCTACGCGCTGACCGGCGGCAAGCTGCCGATCGTCGGGGTGGGCGGCGTGGCGACCGGCGAGGACGCCTATGCCAAGATCCGGGCCGGCGCCTCGCTGGTCCAGCTCTATTCGGCGATGGTCTATGCCGGGCCGGCGGTGGTCCACCGCATCCGTCGCGAGCTGGCGGAGCTGCTGCGCCGCGACGGCTTCAGCTCGGTCGCCGAGGCGGTGGGGGCCGATCTCCGCTGATCCCGCGCAGGGCGGAGCCGGCAGCGGCGTAGCATTAACGGATCGTCAAGCGGGTGCCCCGACAGTGATCGGGGATGTCCGCCCGGTCCGTGCCATGCTCGTGCCGAAGGCTCCGCATCCGATGAAGGCCCTGACCGCCGATCTCCGATCCGGCCCTGCCCTTTTCACCAGTGTGATTCCCGCGATGACCTTGCTGACGCACCTTGTCTATGCGCTGGCTTACCTGATCGCCGGAATTTCGGCCGGCGCCGCCCTGTGGGCGCTACGCCCGGAGGCCGATCCGCTGGTGGCGTGGCTGGCCGGCGCGCTGGTGGTTCTGGCCGGGGCGCTGGTGCATGATGTGGTGACCCGGCTGGAGCGCGAGAGCAAGGCTGCCCGCCGCATTGCCCGGCTGAGCGACCGTGTGGAGGAGCTGGCCCATCTGCTGGAGCAGCGCCCTGCATCGGACCATGGCGCCGCGCCGGAAAGCAGCGCGCGCTACGATGCGGTGATGCAGGAGGTGAAGCTCCTGCAGTCGCTGGTCGCCCGCCTGACCGAGCGGCGCGCTCCGCGCCCGCCGGCGCCCAGCAGCGACCCCGGCGGCACGCCCGGCGGCGCGCGCCGTCCGGCCGCGACGCCGTCCCCCGCTCCACAGCCGGCTCCGCCCGCCGCCGCGCCCATGGACGATGCCGCCGTTCTGGAGGCGGTCCGCGACGCGCTGAAGGCCGACCGCATCGACGTCTATCTCCAGCCCATCGTCAGCCTGCCGCAGCGCAAGCATCGCTTCTACGAGGTGTTCTCGCGCGTGCGGTCGGCCGATGGGCAGCAGATCATGCCCGACCGCTATCTCGACATTGCCGAGCGCGAGGGGCTGATCGCCACCATCGACAATCTCCAGCTGGTGCGCTGCGTCCAGCTGATCCGCGAGACGGAGCGGCGCCAGCACGCCATCGGCTTCTTCGCCAACATCTCTGCCGCGACGCTGGCCGATGCGGAGTTCATGCGCCAGTTCCTGAACATGATGGCGCAGAACCACGCCCTGGTGCCGAAGCTGGTCTTCGAGCTGAGCCAGCATGCCCTGAGCGTCGGCGGGGCGGTGACGATGGGCATCCTGTCGCAACTGGCGCGGCTCGGCTTCCGCTTCTCGATGGATCAGGTGACCGACCTCGGCATCGATTTGGACCGGCTGCTGCGCCACGAGTTCCGTTGCATCAAGCTGGACCGCGCGCTGGTGCTCGACCCCGCCAACGCCGAACGGATCCGTGAGTTGCGCCGCCGTTGCGCCGCCGAGGGCATCGACCTGATCGTCGAGAAGATCGAGACCGAGAACCAGCTGGTCGAGGTGCTCGACACCGGCTTCGACTTCGGCCAGGGCTACCTGTTCGGCGAACCGCGGCTGAGCCGGAAGCCGGAGTGAGAGGGCGTTAGACCCCCCCCTAACCCTCCCCCGCTCAGCGGGGGAGGGTTAGGGTGGGGGCAAGTGCTTGGGCAGCGCTTGCCTTGATTTCCGCCACCGCGCTTGACATTCCCCCACGCGGCGATGGAAATTTCGCGTTCCCGGTCCTGTCCGGGCACCCGATGCGGGTGAGACCAACACTAGTAAATGGTGACTTCGGTGACGTCCAACATCGCCATCACGCTGCCCGACGGCAGCGTGCGGGAGTTCGACCGGCCGGTGACGGGGCTCGAGATTGCCCAGTCCATCGGTTCGCGCCTGGCCAAAGATGCGCTTGCCGTCAAGATCGACGGCACGGTGAAGGACCTCACCACCACCGTCACTACCAACGCCAAGATCGAGATCGTCACGCGCACCCACGCCGACGCTCTCGAGGTCATCCGCCACGACGCCGCCCATGTGCTGGCCGATGCGGTGCAGAAGCTCTATCCCGGCACGCAGGTCACCATCGGCCCGTCGATCGCCACCGGCTTCTATTATGACTTCGCGCGCGACGAGCCGTTCACGCCCGAGGATCTGGAGAAGATCGAGGCGAAGATGCGCGAGATCGTCGGGGCCGACATCCCCATCGTCCGCGAGGTCTGGGACCGCGACGAGGCGGTCGCCTACTTCAAGAATCTCGGCGAGCATTACAAGGCCGAGCTGATCGAGGCGATCCCGCAGGGCGAGCCGGTGTCGATCTACCGCCAGGGCGACTGGCTGGATCTGTGCCGCGGGCCCCATGCCATGACCACCGGCAAGGTCGGGCAGGGCTTCAAGCTGATGAAGGTGGCCGGCGCCTACTGGCGCGGCGACAGCCGCAACCCCATGCTCCAGCGCATCTACGGCACCGCCTGGCGCGACGAGAAGGAGCTGAAGGCCTACCTGCACCAGATCGAGGAGGCGGAGAAGCGCGACCACCGCAAGCTGGGCAAGGAACTCGACCTGTTCCATGTGCAGGAAGAGGCGGTCGGCTCGGTCTTCTGGCATCCGAAGGGCTGGACGCTCTACCGGACGCTGGAAACCTACATCCGCACCAAGCTGAAGGCCGCCGGCTATGTCGAGGTCAAGACGCCGCAGCTGATCGACAGCTCGCTGTTCAAGGCGTCGGGCCACTGGGACATGTATGGCGACAACATGTTCAAGGTGGAGGCTGACGGCGGCGAGAAGCTGCTGGGCATCAAGCCGATGAACTGCCCCGGCCATGTCCAGATCTTCCGCCACGGCCTGCGCTCCTACCGCGACCTGCCGATCCGCATGGCGGAGTTCGGCGCCTGCCACCGCAACGAGCCGTCGGGCGCGCTGCACGGCATCATGCGCGTGCGCGCCTTCACCCAGGACGACGCCCATATCTTCTGCACCGAGGATCAGGTGCAGAGCGAAGCGGCCGAGTATTTCAAGCTGCAGCTCGGCGTCTACAAGGATCTGGGCTTCGACAAGATCTCGGTGAAATTGGCGCTGCGTCCGGACGTCCGCACCGGCGCCGACGAGCTGTGGGACCGCGCCGAAGGGGCGCTGGCCCAGGCGCTGCGCGACGCCGGGCTGGAGTATGAGGAACTGCCGGGCGAGGGCGCCTTCTACGGTCCGAAGGTGGAATTCCACCTGACCGACGCCATCGGCCGGACCTGGCAGTGCGGCACGCTGCAGTACGATCCGAACCTGCCGGAACGCCTCGATGCCAGCTACATCGGCGAGGATGGCGCGCGCCACCGGCCGATCATGCTGCACCGCGCGATCCTGGGGTCGATGGAGCGCTTCATCGGCATGCTGATCGAACATTATGCTGGCAAGTTCCCGCTGTGGCTGTCGCCGGTCCAGGTGACCGTCGCCACCATCACCAGCGAGGCCGATGGTTATGCCGAGGAAGTCGCCGCCCTGCTGAAACGCAAGGGCCTGCGCGTCGAACTCGACACCCGCAACGAGAAGATCAACCTGAAGGTCCGCGAGCACAGCCTGCAGAAGGTGCCGCTGATGCTGGTTGTCGGAAAGCGGGAAGCGGATGAACGGACGGTCGCGCTGCGCGTGCTGGGTGGTAAGGATCAGGAAATTCTTGCCCTTGACGCCGCTGTGGCTAAACTTGTCGAGGAAGCGAGATCGCCTGCCGGCGAGACCGTGACCGATTCGCCGTTTTAACCGACCGCGTGACGCCGCCGGCCGTTCCTCTGGACGGCCGGCTTCCGCGTGGTTTCAGACCATGGAGAAGCGTCCATAGCCAGGATTCCGTCCGAAGCCGCCCCGACCCGCGATGGCCCGCGGGTTAACCGGGAGATCTCGGCTCGTTCCGTTCGTCTCGTCGGTGCCGATGGCGAGATGATCGGGGTGGTGTCGTTGCGCGATGCCTTGCTGGCCGCTGAGGATGCCGGCCTCGACCTGGTCGAGGTGGCTCCCCAGGCGGAACCGCCTGTCTGCAAAATCCTCGACTATGGCAAGTTCAAGTATGAGGCGCAGAAGAAGGCGAACGAAGCCCGCAAGAAGCAGAAGATCATCGAGGTCAAGGAGATCAAGCTCCGGCCCAACATCGATGACAACGACTATGACGTGAAGATGCGCTCGGCGCGCCGTTTCCTTGAGGAAGGCGACAAGGTCAAGGTGACCATGCGCTTCCGCGGCCGTGAAATGGCGCACCAGGATCTGGGTATGAACGTGCTGGTCCGCGTCCGCGACGAGCTGGACGAACTGGCAAAGGTCGAGCAGATGCCGAAGCTCGAAGGCCGCCAGATGGTCATGGTGCTCGCCCCGCGCTGAGGTGGGATCAGGTCACGAAAAAGGCCCGTCCGGTGTGCCGGACGGGCCTTTTCCTTTGCCGGATGCGGCAGTGCGGTTCCCCAACCGGTCCTCACCGCAGCGGCCGGTCGTCGACGATCACGACATAGCAGGTGTGGCGGGTGTATTTGGCGCAATTGTCCAGGGCGCCGCGGCGGGCGGCATCCTCGCTGGACATGCCGGACTTCCAGCCGAAGGCGCCGTCCCGCGACACCGCGAAGGCCTTGCGGCCGGGGGCTTCGACATAGGCGCCGAATTTGGACCGGTTGGCGTCCGACAGTTCGGGCGGCGGCTCCAGCCTGACGGATGTGCCGCGTGGTCCCTCCTGTACGGCGGGTGCCGCCATGTCGGCACCGGCGCCCGCCGGGCGGTCGTTCAGATAGGCGATGCGGCAGCTTTGCCGTGTGTGCATCGCGCAGGTCTCCAAGGCTCCCTTCTGCGCCTCGTCCAGGCTGCGCAGGCCGGATTTCCAGCCATAGGCGCCGTCGGGCGACACGGCGAAGGCCTTGTTGCCGCCGGCCGCGACATAGGCGGGGAACTTGGACCGGTTGGCGGCGGACAGTTCGGGCGGCGGCGGCAGGGCCGGCAGGGTCAGCGCGATGGGCGTCCGGCGCGGCACCAGGCCGTTCTGCGCCAGGAACCGGTCGACCATCGGCGTCCAGTCCTGGATGCCGGCGGTGAAGAAGGAATGTCCGTCCCTGCCATGGGGCGGTGCGGCGATGAACTCGCCCCGGCCGCCCTCGCGGGTGAAGGCCTCCCACAGGCGGCTCGCGAGATCCGGGCCGAAGAACAGGTCGTTCTCCGCATAGACCCACAGGTTCGGAACGGGCGAGCTGCGGCCCAGCGTGCCGAAGGCGGCAACCAGCCGCTCCTCCCGGCAGACCTCATTGTCGGCGATGGAGCCGCGGCCGCCGGCGAAGCTGATCACCGCCCGCAGCCCCGGCGGCGGGTCGGCGCTCAGCGCGACGCTGGCAAGGCCGCCGGCCGACACTCCCACCGCAATGATCCGGCCGGCATCGGCGTAGGGCTGGGCCGACAGATAGCGGACCGCCTGACGCAAATCCTCGGCGCTCTGCCGGGCGGAGTGCAGATAGTCGGGGTTGTTGCAGGAACCGGTCGACTCGCTGTAGGGCCCGTCCGATCCGCCATAGCCGCGCCGCAGCACCACCGCCGTCGCCCAGCCGCGCCGGGCGAATTCACGGGCTTCCGGCAGGAAGCGCAGCGGCGTCAGCTGGGCCCGATCCGCCGGATCGCGCGGCGTGCCATGGCTGATGATCGCGATGGGGTAGGGGCCGGGACCGTCGGGCCGGACCAGCATCGCCTCCAGCGTGGCGGACGTGCCGTCTGGAAAGCGCGCGGGGATCGACAGCGGCGTCTGCACCAGCCCTTCGGCCAGGGCCGGTCCGCACCATGACAGCAAGAACAGCAGGACGATCAGGCGGCGCAGGGTCATGACGGGCGCAGTCTCCGCAAGGCAAGGATCCTGCGCCTTTGTACGCGATCTTGGGCTTGGCGTCAGTGGGGGAGGTGGCGGGGTGTCGGCTGGCGATTGCCCCCTCCCTAGCCCTCCCCCACCTGCGGTGGGAGAGGGAACTGCCGCCGCTCCGCGTTCAACTCCCTCTACCGCCGAAGGCGGGGGAGGGAAGGGGGCCATGCGTCAGCATGGGAAGGGAGGGGGCCGTGCTTCCTCCTCACTCCACCCCCTGCCGCGCCACCCGCAGCGCTTCCGCCAGCACCTCCGGGTCGCCGATATGGTTGGCGAGCAGCAGGATCAGCTTGGCGTTCAGGCGGGTGCTCTGGTCGGGAGTCAGGTCGCGGTGGCTGTCGATCAGCAGTTGATAGGCATCGTCCGGGCTGGCGAAGCGCTGCTCGGTCATCAGTTCGGCCATGGGTGGGCTCCGGGTAATCGGGGGTCAGCGGCCCGTCGCGCGGTCCAGCGCGGCGGACAGGGCTGCGGCGTCGAAGCGGCGCCAGCGGGCGGCGATGTGCTGATCGGGACGGATCAGATAGAGGCTGCCGGGGGTCAGGTCGTAGCGCTCGCGCAGGCGGCCGGCGCTGTCCACCAGTTCCCCGGCGATGCCGCGGCGCCGCTCGGTCACCGCATGCCATGCCAGCGGCAGTGGCCCGGCGGCAAGAGCGTCCAGCGCCTCCGCCACCTCGGCCGGAACCACGCCGTTACCTGCGGCGTAGAGCACGATGAAACGGCCGTCCAGCGCCTCCATCAGCCAGCCGGGCTGGCCCTCGCGTTCCACCGGTGCGTCGGTGGCCGGCGCGCCCGGCACCATCCGTCCGGCGAAGACGTCGGCGTCCGGCGTGTTCAGCGGGCTGTCGCTGTAGGTGGTCGGGGTGGACAGCCGGCCGGAATTGACCAGCGAACGGGCGAAGGGCTGGTCGACCGCCAGTTCCAGCACGGCGTCGCGGAAGACGCGGCTTATATCGCTTTTCGGCGTGATGAAGTCGGTGGAGCGGGTCGAGTTCAGGATGTTCTCCTTCGCAGCCGCCACCCGTTCGTCGCTGTAGCTGTCCAGCAGCGAGTCGGGTGCCTTGCCGTCCAGCACCAGCGCCAGCTTCCACACCAGATTGTCGGCGTCGGGCACGCCGCTGTTGGCGCCGCGCGCGCCGAAGGGCGAGACCTGATGGGCCGAATCGCCGGCGAACAGGATGCGGCCATGGCGGAACCGCTCCAGCCGGCGGCACTGGAAGGTGTAGACCGACACCCATTCCAGCTCGAACGGCGTGTCGGCGCCCAGCATCGCCTGGACGCGCGGGATGACGCGCTCCGGCTTCTTCTCCTCCTCCGGGTCGGCGTCCCAACCCAGCTGGAAATCCAGGCGCCAGACATTGTCGGGCTGCATGTGCAGCAGGGCCGACTGCTTGCGGTGGAAGGGCGGATCGAACCAGAACCAGCGTTCGGCCGGGAAATCCGCCTTCATCACCACGTCGGCGATCAGGAAGCGGTCCTTGAACACCTCGCCCTGGAACTCCAGGCCCAGCATCTTGCGCACCGACGACTTGGCGCCGTCGCAGGCGATGACCCAATCTGCCTCGACCGGGTGGACGCCGTCGGGTGTCTCGACCTGCAGCACGGCATGGTCGGTCTCCTGCTTGGCCGAGATGACGCGCGACAGCCAGCGCAGATCGATCAGGTCGCTCTTGCGCGCTTCCGTGACCAGGAAATCCTCCAGGTAATATTGCTGGAGGTTGATGAAGGCGGGGATCTTGTGGTCCGGCTCGGGCAACAGATCGAACTGGTAGACCATGCGGTCACCGTTGAAGACCTTGCCGATCTTCCAGACGACGCCCTTGTCGATCATGCGCTGGCCGACGCCCAGCCGGTCCCACACCTCCAGCGCCCGCTTGGCATAGCAGACGGCGCGGCTGCCGACGCTGACGGTGTCCTCGGCATCGAGCACCACCACCGGCACGCCCTTGCGGGCGAAGTCGAGGGCTGCGGTCAGCCCGACCGGGCCGGCGCCGACGATCACCACCGGATGGCGCCGGACGGCGCCGGTGCGCTGTTCGTCGGAGGGTGTGAAGCTGTATTTGGGATAGCTGAAGGTCGCGTGCATTGGGCGTTTCCTCCCCCGGAAACCATGATCGGGCGCTTTTGCGCGTCGGCTTGTAACGAACCGCTATGGTTGCCAACGATACAGTTTCATTTGATACTAATCAAGCGCCCAGCGCGACGGATATGGACACGATACAGGGAAAGCTACCATGACTGAATATCAGTATCGTGTATAGGGCGCGGCGGTGTAGCCTTGCGGCAAAAGACCGGAAAGAGACTCCCGAGGAACGCCGACCATGACCGCTCCCGTCGCCACCCCCGCCTTGCCGCGCCCGACCGTCTATGCCATCGACGGAGTCATTCCCGTCATCGATCCGACCGCCTTCGTCCATCCCTCCGCCGTGCTGATCGGCGACGTGGTGGTCGGGCCCGGCTGCTATGTCGGCCCCTGCGCCAGCCTGCGCGGCGATTTCGGCCGGATCCTGCTGCGCCGGGGCAGCAACGTGCAGGACAATTGCACGCTCCACGCCTTCCCCGGCCATGACGCCATCGTCGAGGAGGACGGGCATGTCGGCCATGGCGCGGTGCTGCATGGCTGCATCGTCCGCCGCAACGCGCTGGTCGGCATGAATGTGGTGGTGATGGACGGGGCGGAGATCGGCGAGGAGTCGGTGGTCGCCGCGATGGCCTTCATCAAGGCCGGCTTCGTCGTGCCGCCGCGCACGCTGGTCGCCGGGTTGCCGGGAAAAGTCGTGCGCGACCTGCGGCCGGACGAGATCGCCTGGAAGTCGGAGGGGACCGACGAGTACCAGCGACTGTCCCGTCGCTCACTCGCCACCATGGTCGCCTGCGCGCCGCTGGAGGCGGAGGAACCCGGCCGGGGCCGCGTCGATGCCGGCACCGGCCAGCCGCTGCACAAGGTGAAGGGAGGGTGAGCGGTCCTTTTCAGCCTTACTCCTCCGCCGGTTCCGACTGCGCCGCGACCGGAGCCGGGCGCGCGGCCAGCTGTTCGGCGCGGGCCTGCAACTTCGACAACAGCGTGTCGAGCTGTGCGCGCTCGTCGATCGACAGGGCGTCGGTGACCTCTTGCTCATAGGTCAGGGCCATCGGCACGATCTCGGCATAGATCGCCAGCGCCTTGGGCGTCAGGGTCAGCAGGGCCTTGCGCCGGTCGGTGTCGCCCGATTCGCGCAGGATCAGCGCCGACTCGAGCATGCGGCTGATGGCGCGGCTGACCTGCACCTTGTCCATCGCCGTGCGCTGCGCGATCTCGCCTGCGCTCATCGTCTCGCCACCGCCCAGCACGGCGATGATCCGCCATTCCGGGATGGTGATGCCGAACCGCTTCTCATACAGCTTGGCCAGCGTGTGGCTGACCGTGTTGGCCAGAACCGACAGCCGGTAGGGCAGGAAGCGCGTCAGATGTAGCGCCGGAGGCTCCGCAAGCGCGGCTGTCGAGTTGGGGGATGCGGAGCGGGAACGGCGGGTGGGCGGCATCGGCTGGGCGTCGTCTGTGATGGGGATCGCGGATGATCCCATCCTGCGCTGTAATTTGGCCCTTGCAACAGTTTCAAACGAAACTAAAATGGCGACAACTGAACGAGCCTGCCGGCGTCCGTCGCGGACGGTGCCGGCGGCACAAATGGGGGAAGCGCCATGAAGAACTGGATTTCATTTCCGAAGGTCGAGGGAACCGCATCGCGCCAGGCCCATGTCCGGCTTCCCGCCGGCACCTACGAGCGCGAGATGGGGCGCGAGGGCTTCTTCGGCCCGGCGACCCAGATGCACCATGCCCACCCGCCCACCGGTTGGACCAGCTTCGACGGACCGTTGCGCCCGCGCGCCTTCGACCTGAACCATGTGGACCACATGCCCGACTGCCCCTTGGAGGCGCCGGCCCTGATGGGCAACGGCGCAACCCAGGTCCGGATGTGGCGCTTCAAGGGGAAGATGGACCACCTCGTCCGCAATGCCGACGGCGACGACCTGCTGTTCTTCCACCAGGGCGGCGGCCATCTGTTCTGCGACTACGGCCATCTGGAGGTGCGCGAGGGCGACTATGTCGTGTTGCCGCGCAACACCTGCTGGCGGCTGGAGACGGACGAGGCGGTGATGGTGCTGATGGTGGAGGCCACCGGCGACGCCTACAAGCTGCCGCACAAGGGGCTGGTCGGCACCCATGCCATCTTCGATCCGGCGGTGCTGGACGTCCCGGCGCTGGACGACGCCTTCCAGGCGCAGAAGCACGAGCGCGAAACCCTGGTCCGGGTGAAGAGGCGCGGGCAGCTCTGCGCCATGACCTATCCGTTCAACCCGCTGGACGCGGTGGGCTGGCACGGCGATCTGGCACCGGTGCGGCTGAACTGGCGCGACATCCGGCCGCTGATGAGCCACCGCTACCACCTGCCGCCCTCGGCGCACAGCACCTGGATCGCCAACGGCTTCGTCGTCTGCACCTTCGTGCCGCGACCCATCGAATCGGACCCGGAGGCGCTGAAGCTGCCCTACTACCACTCCAACGAGGATTACGACGAGGTGCTGTTCTATCACCGCGGCCAGTTCTTCTCGCGCGACAACATCCATCCGGGCATGGTGACCTACCACCCCTCGGGTTTCCCGCACGGGCCGCATCCGAAGGCCTACGAGGTGGCGCAGAAGTTCGAGCGCAAGGAGACCGACGAGGTCGCGGTGATGATCGACACCCGCGATCCGCTCGATGTCTATCCGGCGATGGAAGGCGTCGAATGGGGCGGCTACGCCGACAGCTGGAAGGCGAAATGAGCGGCTACACAAAAGCAAGGGGCCGGAAACAAGGGTCAAGGTCGCCGCACGCCGATTTCTGAGGAAGGGAAGAGACGAATGAAGCTGGCAAGTTTGAAGGCGGGTGGGCGCGACGGCACCCTGGTCGTGGTGTCGCGCGATCTGACCCGCGCCATCCCGGTGCCGGAGATCGCGCGCACCCTGCAGGCGGCGCTGGACGGCTGGACGGCGCTGGCGCCCAGGCTGGAGGAGGCCTATCGCGCCCTGAACGCCGATCCGGCGGCCGGTCGGCCCTTCGACCCGGCGGAGGTGTCGTCACCGCTGCCGCGCGCCTACCAGTGGGCGGACGGGTCGGCCTACGTCAACCATGTGGAACTGGTCCGCAAGGCGCGCGGGGCGGAGATGCCGCCCAGCTTCTGGACCGATCCGCTGATGTATCAGGGCTGTTCCGACGGCTTCCTGGCGCCGACCGACCCGATCCCGGCGGCGACCGAGGCCTGGGGCATCGATTTCGAGGCGGAGATCGCCGTTGTCACCGGCGACGTGCCGATGGGCGTCCCGGCGGAGGCGGCGGGCGGCCACATCCGGCTGCTGATGCTGGTCAACGACGTCAGCTTGCGCAACCTGATCCCGGCGGAGCTGGGCAAGGGCTTCGGCTTCTTCCAGTCCAAGCCGGCCTCCAGCTTCTCCCCCGTCGCGGTGACGCCGGACGAGCTGGGCGAGGCCTGGGACGGCGGCAAGCTGCACCGCCCGCTGGTGACGACGCTGAACGGCGAAGCCTTCGGCTGCCCGGATGCCGGGGTCGACATGACCTTCGATTTTCCGACGCTGATCGCGCACGCCGCCAAGACCCGCAATCTGGCGGCCGGCAGCATCGTCGGGTCGGGCACCGTGTCGAACAAGCTGGACGGCGGCCCCGGCAAGCCGGTCGCGGCCGGTGGCGTCGGCTACAGCTGCCTTGCCGAGTTGCGGATGATCGAGACCATCGAGCATGGCGCTCCGAAGACGCCCTTCCTGCGCTTCGGCGACCGGGTGCGGATCGAGCTGTTCGACAAGGACGGCGCCAGCGTGTTCGGCGCCATCGACCAGCAGGTGGTGCGGTACGAGGGACCGTAAGGCCGCGGCCGCCTGGTCTGATACCAGCGGTCATTGATGATGACCGCTGGTATCCGCGCCGACTGGCGCGGCGGCGGCCCATGCCGCCGAAGCTCTTGATCCTGACAGGTCAGGATCAAGAGCCGCTGGTCTGAAAGGTTGGGATGCGGGCATCGGTGGGGTGTGCAAGCATTCCGCCGGCGCCCTTTTCGCGTGTGCAGCATTTCGCCGGGCCGTCGGTATCGCGATTCATGGCCATCCGGGTAATTGAACGAACCGTCATCGAATCGCAAGAATCCGCATGCCAGCTGTTCGTTATCGAATATAAGGTGGCCCCCTTTCCCCATTTGGTGCCGCCTATCCGTTCATTCCGGAACTTTGGGCGGACCGGACGACGGTGTCGCGATGAAGGCCAATTTCCGGACGAAGATCATCATCGGTGTGGCCGCCGTGCTGGCGGCGGGGGCTGCGGCGGTTACGGCGGTGTCGCTGGTTCTGACGCGCGATGCCGCGCACAACGCCGCCGTGCTGCTCGCCGCCGAAACGGCCGACCGCCACGGCGCCAGGGTGGCCGCCGATTTGTCCACCGCCCTGAACGCCGCCCGCGCCACCGCGGCGCTGGTGGAGGTGGAGCGCTCCACCGGAAGCCCGCGGCGTGAAACGGTGAACCGTTTCCTGAGCCGGACGGCGGAGGCCAATCCGCTTTATGCCGGTGTGTGGGTGGACATGGCCGACGACGGGTTCGACGGGCGCGACCGGGATTTCGCCGATCATGACCGGGCAACCGAGATCCTCGGGCTGCCGAAGACAGGGCGGATGAGCCTGCTGTGGCTGCCGGGGGACAAGGGGGTCCAGGCCGACGACAGCGAGGGCTTCCCCTTCTCCGACGTGCAGGAGAAGGATTATTACAAGGCGGCGGCCAACGCGCGGAAAGCTGTGCTGACCGAACCCTATCTCGACGATTTCACCAAGCGGCTGATGACCAGCGCCGCCGCCCCGGTGATGGATGGCGGCAAGGGCGGGCGCGTCATCGGCGTCGCCGGTGTCGATATGGCGCTGACCGGTCTGACCGATCTGGTGCGCGCTGTGAAGCCCTATGGCGACGGTTACGCCGCGGTGCTGACCGGCTCCGGCCTCTATGTCGCCCATCCGGACGGCGGCCGTCTGTCCAAGTCCGCCGACGATCTGCCCGAGGCCGCCCGCCGCGCCGTGGCCGAAGGGCGTGACTTCGACGGGATCCTGCCGCTGAACGGCGCGCCGCATTACCTGCGGCTGACGCCGATCCGCTTCGCCGGTGCCGACGGTGTCTGGTCCTTCATGGTGGCGGCGCCGCAGTCCAGCGTGATGGCAGACGCCAACCGGCTGACCCTGCTGACCGTGCTGGTCAGTCTGGGCTGCGTCGCGCTGGGGTGTTTGGTGGCCTGGAAGGTCGGCGACGGCATTGCCCGTCCGGTGGCGTCGCTGACCGGGGCGATGACCCGGCTGGCGGCCGGCGACCTGGAGACCGCGGTGCCGGGGGCCGACCGCGACGACGAAGCCGGCGGCATGGCCCGCGCGGTCGAGGTGTTCAAGGAAGGGCTGGTCCGCGCCCGCGAACTGGACCGTCAGCAGAAGGCCGACTGGCAGGCCAAGGAGGCCCGCGCCGCGGCGCTCGCCGATCTGCAGAAAGGCTTCGAGGAGCGGGTCGGCGGGCTGACCGGGGCGCTGGCGTCGGCCGCCCAGCAGCTGGAATCGACCGCGCGCGGCCTGACCGGCATCGCCGACCAGAGCCTGGGCCGCTCGGAGCAGGTGGCGGCGTCCGCCCGCGCCGCCGCGGAGAATGTGCAGACCGCCGCCGCCGCGACGGAGGAACTGTCGGCGTCGGTCCAGGACATCGGCCGGCAGGTTGGCGAATCCGCCCGCATCGCCGACGCCGCGGTGACCGACGTCAAGCGGGCCGACGAGGCCGTCGTCGTGCTGGCGGAAAGTGCCGAGCGGATCGGCGCGGTGGTGGAGCTCATCAACTCCATCGCCGGGCAGACCAACCTGCTTGCGCTGAACGCCACCATCGAAGCGGCGCGCGCAGGCGAGGCCGGCAAGGGCTTCGCCGTGGTGGCGTCGGAGGTCAAGAACCTCGCCAACCAGACCGCCAAGGCGACCGAGGACATCGTCGGCCAGATCAAGGGCATCCGCGACGCCACGCAGGAGGCGGTCACCGCCGTTCAGGGCATCAGCGAAACCATCGCCCAGGTCAGCCGCATCGCGTCCGGCATCGCCGCGGCGGTGGACCAGCAGGCGGCGGCGACCCAGGAGATCGCCCGCAGCGTGATCCAGGCCGCCGATGGGGCGCAGGAGGTCAGCGGCGGCATGGGCGACATCCGGGCAGGCGCCGGGGAGACCGGGGCGGCGGCCGATCAGCTTCTTGCCGCCGCCGCCGCGCTTGCCGGCCAATCGAAGGACCTGAGCCGCGAGATCGACGGCTTCATCGCCGGTGTCCGCAAGGCGTGAGGCTGATCCGTCCGTTTCAGCCCACAGACATCAGCCGGTCGGCCGGCAGCGTTTCCGGGATGTGCTGGGAGACATAGCCTTCGCTGTGGATCCGGTCGTCCCGGGCGCCCAGCGCACGGGCGGCGGCGACGCAGGCCTCGACGAAGGCGGGGCTGCCGGCGGTGAAGACGGCGTGGCCGGACAGGTCGGGGAACAGGCCGGGCAGGATCGCGGGGATGCGGCCCTTCAGATGGCCGGCAGCCTCCTCCCGCGTCAGTGTCACCTTGACCTTGAAGTTGCGGTATTTGGCCTGCCAGTAGCTGAGCAGACCCAACTCGTACACATCCGCCCTGGTGCAGGCGGAGAACAGCAGCGTCACCGGCGGGCGGTAGCCGCGGCGCAGCGCCGCGTCGGTCAGCGCCAGGATGGGGGCGAGGCCGGAGCCGGCAGCCATGCACAGCACCGGGCTGTCCACCGACGGGTCGCCGATGAAGGTGCCGTAGGGGCCGGACAGCTTCACCATGCTGCCGACGGTGAGCGTGTCGTGGATCCAGCCGCTGGTCGGGCCGCCGTCGACGCGCGTCACCTGCAGCACGATCTCGCCGTCCGGGCGGGGTGCGTTGGCGATGGAATAGCAGCGCGGCGGCGCGCCGGCCGCGGCATCGCCCAGCATCACATACTGGCCCGGCCAGTAGCGCAGCGGCTGGCCCAGCGGGCGCAGGCGCAGTTCCACGATGCGGGCCGTGCGCCGGATGCGGTCGGTGACGATGAACAGCACATTCTCGCGCGGCGGGAACAGCTTGGGCTGGGCGTCGGCGGTTCCGTATTCGATCACCAGCTCGTCGGAGATCGGCTTGGCCATGCACATCAGGCCATAGCCGTCCTTCCGCTCGCCCTGGGACAGCGCCATGTCCAGCACCATGCCCTGGTCGAACTGGCCGCTGAGGACCTTGACCTTGCATTCGCCGCAGGCGCCGGCGCGGCAGTTGTTGGGCAGGGCGTAGCCGGCCTGTTCCAGCGCCGACAGGACGGTCTCGCCGTCACGGCACTCGACCGTGCGGCCCGAGGGGTGGAGGCGGATGCGGCTCACCGGGGGGATCCTTGTGCGGGGTGGAGGGTGGGCGACGTGATGCCCCCTCCCTAACCCTCCCCCACCTTCGGTGGGAGAGGGGACCGGCGCCGTACTGCAGATCCACCCTCTCCCGCTGAAAGCGGGGGAGGGAGGGGCCCGCGGCGTAGCCGTGGGAGGGAGGGGGCCGCGAGGATGGACCTCAGAACACCGGAATGATCTCGTCCATGTCGACGTCCCGCACTTCCTCGCCGGTGATGCCGACCTCGGGGATCGCCGGGAACGGGATGTTGTAGCGGTCCAGCACGCCCTTCAGGTTCAGCATGGCGTTGCGCCAGTTCTCCTTCTTCGCCTCGTAATCCGGGATGTGGAAGCCGGCGTTGCGGGCGATCGCCTCGGCCTCGCGCTGGGTGGCGATGAAGTCGTCGGGCAGGTCCCAGAACTGGGGCGGCGGTTCGAACAGCACGGCGGACAGGAACAGGTAGCCGGCACGGATCTGCTTGGTGATGACCGACTTGTCCTCCACCGCCAGATGGGGATAGTCGCGCTCCATCACCGACATGCAGATCGCCATATGGCGGCCCTCGTCGCGGCCGATGTTGCGGAAGGCCTCCTTGAACACCGGCTCGCTGCAGCCGGCCGCCATCTGGTGGAAGATGGTCGCCGCCGCGATCTCGCCCATCAGGAAGGAGCTGAACAGCACGGCCAGCGAATATTTCGGAACCGCCTTCTTGTAGCCGTCCCAATAGCGCCCGCCATTGTAGTACAGCCAGTGCGCGTTCTTCTGCAGACGGCGGCCGAGATCGGTCTTCGGCTCGTAGGTCAGCGGGCTGGTGGCCTCCAGCAGCTTGGTGATGGCCAGACCGCACATCTGCTCGTGGTTCTGCTCGTCGCGGGTGACGGAGAAGAAGCAGCGGCGGACGGGGTCCTCCTCATGCACCTCGTAGGTCTTGATCAGCGCATGGGCGAAGACCGGCGGGGCCGACGCGTCGAACACCGACAGGATGGTCCACCAATAGGCGATGGCCTCCCGCTCCTCCCAGCTGTAGCGCGACACGTCGAAGCTGTCCCAGGGCAGCTTTGCCGGATCCCAGTTCTCGCGCTGGGCCGCGGCGTAGACCTCTTCCAGCTTCTTCGTCTGCGACACCCAGGACAGCGGATAGACGTTCGGCTGCGGCGTGGCGGGGGGGAACTCCATCGTGTTGGCGATGGGGGTGTAGTCCTTGGACATGGGGGCGTTTCCTCCGGGGGGCATTCCGCGGGCGCTCACTTTTCCATCGGCGCCCTGTGGTCTTTATATGACACAAAATTTCCGCAGCATCAACGGCATCTGTATCACTTAATCCGGCCCGGAAAATGCGGTCAAGCGTTTGATTTCAAAAACTAATGCGCGATAATGCGCCGAATTGATCCAGATCAATTCGTTCGCAAAGCTGATTTTGTCCAGAGATTGAGTATCGCGATACTGGGCCCCGGCGGGGTCAGGTGGCCTCGAAGCAGGGGATGTTGCCGCGCACCAGATCGCGTGCCGCGGCATCGATTTCGGCGGCGATGCAGGCATGCATGTAGGCCCGCGTCAGCACATCCAGCGCGAAGTCTGCATCGTGCGACCGGCGGCGGAACTCTTCGATCCGAACCGGAGAGCCAAAGACCGCCTGCCAGAAGGTCGGGGTGTCGAGCGGCCCGAAATTCATCGCCCAGAAGGCGAAGTTCGGCTGCCCGGCCGAGGTCTCGCGCAGGAGGAGTTCGACATTGCGGTGGCGCGGGTCGGCGGCTATGCGGGCGTAGAGCGGCTCCACGACATCGGCGTCACCCTCCAGCACCTGCAGGAAGATACCCTCGAACTCCACCAGGAAGCCGGTCACCCCCAACTCCCGGTTCTTGCGGGCGCTGAACAGGCAGATGTCGGCGAGGGCGCTGTAGGGCAGTCGGTCAACGGCCTCGCTGCGGTAGGCGATGGTCAGCATGGCGGCAGTCCGGAGGTGGTCGTTCGGGTGACGATCCCAGCTTACCGCGATAGGTTGTATTTTATGTATGAACTTTAGGCCGAGGAAGCGGCGTTGGCCGGTGCTCTTTGTCGCAGATCGCTGGTCAGCCCACCGGTATGGTCTCCAGCCCGCCGAACCGGCCGTGGAAGGCCGGCTGCGCATCGGGCAGCGGTCCGTTGGCGGTGGTCGCCGCCTGCATCAGGAAGGCTTCCGATGGAGCGGCCAGCCGGCGGTAGAGGTTGCGGGTCAGCATCCGCGATTCCTGACCCGGCCAGTCCGCCGGCAGCAGGTCGGGCGGCAGCATCGGGTCGCGCAGGAGGATGCGGCGGAAATCGTGGATCAACAGCGTGCGCAGGACGAAGCAGACCGCCGGATCCGGCGTATCGGCGGCATCGACCGCCACCCAGACCGGACGGAAGTGATCCAGAAATACCGCATAGTCGTGCTCGAGCTGATCGATATCCCAACAGCCGCGCACCAGATCGCGCAGTGCCCCGAACCCTTCCTGCCGGTCCAGGCTGGCTTTCATGTGGACGATCCTGTCGGCGACCCCCAGTTCCGCCAGCGAGCGGTGCATCGCCGCCTCGTCGCAGTTGGGGTGGGCGTAGACGGTGGCCGACGCGGTGCCGAAACCCTGCCAGGTCAGTTCCCGCCGCAGGGCGTCGCGCGTCTCGGCGTCCAGCGCGTTGGGCGGCACCATCAGCAGATCCCATCCGCGGTCCCATTCGCGGGCCAGCGGCGCGTAAATCCGCCGCTCCGCCGCGGCGAAGCGTTCCTTTCCGCTGTCGGTGACGCGGTAGAAGCTGCGGCGGCCGATCTGGGTGTTGGTCAGCCAATCGTCCTTGCACAGCCGGAAGACGGAGGTGCGGATGATCCGCTCGCTCATCCCGAACAGGCCCATCAGGTCGATCAGGCTGCCCAGCCACAGCGATCCGCCATGCGGCAGCACGGCGTCGCCATAGACGGTGATGATCAGCGACTTCGCCCGCGGCGCGATCGTCTCGGTCAGCTGGGCGGCAAGGTCTTCGGGGCGACGCGGGCGGGCCATGCGGTGGGGACGTCCTTATCGGTACGGCTTGTGGTGCGGGTGGAGCCGGGCTGGTTGGTGCGACGGAGTTGTATACGAAACCTGGCCCCGGTTCTGCCAGTGCCGCGACGGCGCGGACGGCCGGAGACGAAGCGAACCGGCGGCCGATAGGATGTGATCCGGACTTTCCGTTTGACAATCATTAAAGTGATACACTACGGTGGTTCACTAAGGGAAAATTGTGTCATAAAACGAAATGGCGATCCTTTGCGCCGAAGCTGGCGGGATCGGAAAGGGAAACGAAGGCAGCAGGCAACATCCGTACTTCGATTGTGGTCACTGCAGCAGAAAATCTTCTTTCGAAACTGTTTCTTTTGAAACATTATGTGATGCAAATCGTCCCGCCGCGCCGGGATCGGGCCGCCGCCCGGTCCGGTGTCAAGGCGGGCAGCCCAAGGGAGGACATCATGCGCAAACGCTTGTTCGCCACCATCGCCTTCACCGCACTGACCGCCATGACGGCGGTGTCGGGCCTGCTGTCCGGGGCGGCGCAAGCCGCGGACCCGATCAAGGTCGGCGCCTTCGTCTCTGCCACCGGTCCGGCCTCCTTCCTCGGCGATCCGGAAAAGAAGGTGCTGGAACTGTATGCCGACCGCATCAACAAGGCGGGCGGCATCGATGGCCGTCCGGTGCAGCTGACCGTCTATGACGACGGCGGCGCGGCCGACAAGGCGGCCTCCTTCACCAAGCGCCTGATCGAGAGCGACGGCGTCGACGTGATCGTCGGCGGCACCACGACCGCGGCGACCATGGCGGCGGTGCCGCTGGTGGAGCGTGCCGGCGTGCCCTTCATCTCGCTGGCCGGCGCCGTGGTGATCGTCGAGCCGGTGAAGAAATGGGTGTTCAAGACCCCCCACACCGACCGCATGGCCGCGGAAAAGGTGATGGAGGACATGAAGAAGCGCGGACTGACCAAGCTGGCGCTGCTGTCGGAGGATTCCGGTTTCGGCAAGTCGGGCCGCGAGCAGACCATCGCCGTCGCCAAGGAGCGCGGGATCGAACTGGTCGCCGATGAGACCTATGGCGCCAAGGACACCGACGTCACCGCCCAGCTGACCAAGATCAAGAACAACGCCGCCGCGCAGGCGGTGCTGGTGTTCGGCCTGGGCCAGGGCCCCGCGGTGGTGACCAAGAACTACCGCCAGCTCGGCATCTCGCTGCCGCTCTACCAGTCGCACGGCGTGGCGTCGAAGGAGTTCATCCGGCTGGCCGGCGGTGCCGCCGAGGGTGTCCGCCTGCCGGCCGCCGGTCTGGTCGTCGCCGCCCAACTGCCCGACAGCGACCCGCAGAAGAAGGTCGTGACCGAGTTCACCAAGGTCTACGAGGACAGCTTCAACACCGAGGTCTCGACCTTCGCCGGCCATGCCTATGACGGTCTGATGATCGCGCTGGACGCGGTGAAGCGCGCCGGGGGCACCGACAAGGCCAAGCTGCGCGACGCCATCGAGCAGACCAAGGGCTATGTCGGCACCGGCGGCACCGTGACCATGAGCGCCAAGGACCACATGGGCCTGACGCTGGACGCCTTCCACATGGTGGAGGTGAAGCAGGGCGACTGGTCGCTGGTGAAGTGACGAATACGCTCCGTCGCGCGTAGCGTCCCTCTCCCGCCCCGGGAGAGGGAGGGGACCCGCCGAAGGCGGGGAGGGTGAGGGGGAATCCAAGGATTAAGAGCTTGGATCCTTGCCGCACCCTCACCCTTCCCATGCTGCGCATGGGCCCCTTCCCTCTCCCGGGGCGGGAGAGGGAGTTTTGGAACCCAACGATGTTCGCGGAACTGCTGCAATACATGCTGTCAGGGCTGACCATCGGCGCGATCTATGCGCTGGCGGGGCTCGGATTTTCGATCATCTACAACGCCAGCCATGTCATCAACTTCGCCCAGGGCGAGTTCATCATGGTCGGCGGCATGGCGTCGGCCACCCTGACCGCGTCGGGCGTGCCGCTGCCGCTGGCGGTCCTGATCGGCTGCGGCGGCGCCATGCTGGTCGGGGTGCTGGTGGCGAAATTCGCGGTCGAACGCGCCCGCAACGCCTCCACCGTCACCCTCATCATCATCACCATCGGCGCGTCGATCTTCCTGCGCGGCGTCGCCGAGCTGATCTGGGGCAAGGATTTCAAGCGGCTGGACGCCTTCTCCGGCGAAACGCCGATCCAGATCCTGGGCGCCTCGATGCAGCCGCAATCGCTGTGGGTGGTGGGAACGGCCGGCGTGCTGATCGTCGCCATCGGCCTGTTCTTCGCCAAGACGCTGACCGGCAAGGCGATCCTCGCCACCTCGCACAACCGTCTGGCGGCGCAGCTGGTCGGCATCGACGTGAAGCGGGTGGTGTTGGCCTCCTTCGCGCTGTCGGCGGCTCTGGGCGCCATCGGCGGGGCGGTGGTCGCCCCCATCACCTTCTCCTACACCGAGATGGGCATCATGCTGGGGCTGAAGGGATTCACCGCCGCGGTGCTGGGGGGGCTCGGCCACGGGCCGGGTGCGGTGGCCGGCGGGCTGATCGTCGGCATCGCCGAGGCCTTGGGCGCCGGCTACATCTCTTCGGCCTACAAGGATGCGGTGGCCTTCGTCATCATCCTGGCCGTCCTTCTCTTCATGCCGAACGGGCTGTTCGGCAAGCGCGGCACCGAACGGGTGTAAGGACTTAAAGCCGATGAACGCACTCCTTCACGGGCGGCTGACCGGGCTTCTGGCGCTGGGCGCGGTGATCGCGGTCCTGCCGGCCTTCCTGCCCAACAACTTCTATCTCGACATCGCCATCCTGGCCGGCTTCAACGCCGTGGTCTGCGTCGGGCTGAACCTGCTGATCGGCTATGCCGGGCAGATCAGCCTGGGCCATGCCGGCTTCTTCGGCATCGGCGCCTATGCGTCGGGCGTGCTGGTCGGCAGTTACGGCTGGCCGCCGGTGCTGGCGCTGCTGGCCGGTGCCGTCTTCGTCGGGCTGATGGCCTTCCTGGTCGCCAAGCCGATCCTGCGGCTGAAGGGCCATTATCTCGCCATGGCGACTCTCGGCATCGGCATCATCGTGTCGATCGTGCTGCGCACCGAAAGCGGACTGACCGGCGGCCCCGACGGCATGATGGTTGAGCCGTTCAGGATCTTCGGCCTCGAGCTGTATGGCGAGAAGGTCTGGTACTGGGTGGTCGGCGTGTTCCTGCTGGGCGTGGTCTGGCTGTCCTTGAATCTGATCGACAGCCCGATGGGCCGGGCGCTGCGCGCCGTCCATGGGTCGGAAGTGGCGGCCGAGGTGGTCGGCGTCGACACCGCGCGTTTCAAGGTGCTGGTCTTCGTGCTGTCGGCGGTGTTCGCCAGTGTGGCCGGCAGCCTGTTCGCCCATTACACCGGCCTGATCACCCCGGCCAAGGCCGACTTCTTCAAGTCGATCGAGCTGGTGACGATGGTGGTGTTCGGCGGCATGGCGTCGACCTTCGGCGCCGTCGTCGGGGCGGTGGTGCTGACGCTGCTGCCGCAGGCGCTGACCGTCTTCCAGGATTACCAGCAGATCGTGCTGGGCGGCATCCTGATGGCGACGATGGTCTTCATGCCGAAGGGCCTTCTTCCCACCCTGGCGGCGCTGATCCCGGCGCGGAGGCGGGCATGAACATGCTGACCACGACCGATCTCGCCGCCGACATCGCGGCCCAGGCCCGCCGCGTCGGCCCGCCGATCCTGCAGGTGGAGCATCTCAGCCGCGAGTTCGGCGGCGTGCTCGCCGTCGGCGATCTCAGCTTCACCATCGCGGCCGGCGACATCCATTCGATCATCGGTCCGAACGGTGCCGGCAAGACCACGCTGTTCAATCTGGTGACCGGCGTCTACAAGCCGTCGGGCGGCCGGGTGCTGTTCGACGGGGCCGACGTGTCGGGCATGGCGCCCTACAGGCTGGCGGCCCGCGGCATGTCGCGCACCTTCCAGAACCTTCAGATCTTCTTCAACATGACGGCGCTGGAGAACGTCATGGTGGGGCGGCACCTGCACCTGAACACCCGGCTGCTGCCGGCGCTGTTCCGCTTCCCCTCGCTGGTGCGCAAGGACCGCGAGGCGAAGGACCGGGCGGCCCAGCTGATGACCGAGGTCGGGCTGGAGAAGTACATCGACGCCGATGCCGCCTCCATGCCCTACGGCGCGCTGAAGCGGCTTGAGATCGCCCGCGCGCTGGCGTCCGAACCGAAACTGCTGTTGCTGGACGAACCGGCAGCCGGCCTGAACGCCACCGAAAGCCGCGAGATCGACGAGGTGATCAAGACCGTGGCGGGGAGCGGCGTCACTATCGTCCTGGTGGAGCACGACATGAAGATGGTGATGGGCATCTCGCACCGGATCACCGCGCTGAACCAGGGCCGCATGCTGGCCGAAGGCACGCCGCAGGAGGTGGCGGCCAACCCGGACGTCATCGCCGCCTATCTCGGCGCGGCACCGTAAGGAGGGCCACTCATGCTTCTGGAGATCGAGGGCCTCAACAGCCATTACGGCCGCATCCACGCGCTGAAATCGGCCAGCCTGTCGGTGCGGGAGGGCGAACTGGTGGCGCTGGTCGGCGCCAACGGGGCCGGCAAGACGACGCTGCTGCGCACCCTGTCCGGCGTCCATCCCGCCAGCAGCGGGCGCATCACCTTCGACGGCTGCGACATCACCCGGATGAAGGCGTCGCGCCGCGTCGCCGAAGGGGTGGTGCAGGTGCCGGAGGGCCGGCAGCTGTTCGGCCCGCAGAGCGTGGAGGACAATCTCCGCCTCGGCGCCTTCCGCCGCGGCAGCGGCAAGCCCGACGACGACATCGAACGGCTCTATGAGATGTTCCCGGTGCTGAAGGTCAAGCGCGACCAGCCCGCCGGCACCCTGTCGGGCGGCCAGCAGCAGATCGTGGCGCTGGCCCGCGCGCTGATGGCGAAACCGCGCCTGCTCCTGCTCGACGAACCCAGCATGGGGCTGGCGCCGCTGCTGGTCGCGGAGATCTTCGACGCCGTGCAGCGGCTGAAGCGCGAGGGCACGACGATCCTGCTGGTGGAGCAGAACGCCCACGCGGCGCTTGCCATCGCCGACCGCGGCTATGTGATCGAGACCGGCGAGATCGTGCTGAGCGACAGCGGTGCCGCGCTCCTGAGCAACGAGCGGGTGCGGCAGGCGTATCTCGGCCTGTGACAGGCTCCGATGCCGGATCGCCGCCGTAACACCAGAACGGACCAGAACCCCTTGAAACTCCACACCTACTTCCGTTCCTCCGCCGCCTACCGCGTGCGCATCGCCTTGAACCTGAAGGGGCTGGTGCCGGAGCAGGCCTTCGTCCATCTGCGCCGGGGTGAGCAGGCCAAGCCGCCCTATGCCGATCTCAACCCGGAACATCTGGTGCCGGCGCTGGAGGTCGATGGGCCGGACGGTCATCATGTGCTGACCCAGTCGCTCGCCATCATCGAGTATCTGGACGAAACCCATCCCAGCCCGCCGCTGCTGCCGGCCGACGCGCTGGGCCGCGCGCGGGTGCGGGCGCTGGCGCTGGCGCTGGCCTGCGACGTCCATCCGCTGAACAATCTGCGGGTGCTGGGCCGTCTGAAGGCGATGGGGCACAGCCAGGAGGAGGTCGATGGCTGGTATCGTCACTGGATCGCCATCGGGCTGACCGCGCTGGAGGCACAGCTGGCCGGCGATCCGCGCACCGGCCGTTTCTGCCACGGCGATGTGCCGGGGCTGGCCGACATCCTGCTGGTGCCGCAGCTGTTCAATGCCCGCCGGATGGCCTGTCCGCTGGACGGCTGTCCGACGCTGCTGCGGATCGACGAGGCCTGCCGTGTTCTGCCGGCCTTCGCCGCCGCCGCCCCCGACAGCCAGCCCGACGCGGACGCCTGAGGCGTGGGCGTATGGCATCCCGCTGTTGTCCCGTCCAAATCACATCCCATCATTGGTGTTAGCGGTTTCGCGACACCCTTCCGTGGTATAGAGGTAGGGGAAGCGATGTAGGGACGACGGCCGGGCGATGTTGGGCAACTTTTCTTCGATGGCCTACGATCTTGCCGAGAACATCGCGGCAAGCGCCTTCGTCGTCCTCGCCTACACCTTTCTGATCCGCCGGTCCTGCGGCTGGAGCCAGATCACCCGTCAGGTCGTCTTCGGCGTGGTGATGGCGCTGACCGCGCTGTTCTCGATGGTCCACCCGATCCATGTCGGACCGGGCATCTTCATCGATGCGCGGGCCCCGCTGATCGGGCTGTCCGCCCTGTTTGGCGGGCCGATCTCCGCAGCGATGGCGGCGGCGAGCGTGGCCGGCTACCGCTTCTCCCTGGGCGGTGTGGGGATGGAGGCCGGGATCGCCAACGCCGGGCTGTCCTTCCTGGTCGGCATCGGCTTCGCCGCCTGGGTGAAATGGCGCCGGCTCGTGCTGGGTGCGATGTCGCTCCTCTCGTTCGGCCTGCTTCTGGGGCTGGCGTCGCTCTGTACCCTCGTCCTGCTTCCCAACCTGGATCTGGCCTTGCAGGTGGCGGGGCGGACGGCGGCGCCCATGCTGGCGATCGTGCCGCTCGGCACCCTGTTCCTCGGCGGCCTGCTGCTGCGCGAGCAGCGCCATCATGGTTCCGAGCTGCGGCTGGGCGAGAGCGAGGCCCGTTACCGCCTGCTGGCCGACAACGCCACCGACATGATCCTGGAGATCAAGGCGGATGGGGCGGTTCGATACCTGTCGCCATCGGTGCGCGACATCCTGGGCCACGATCCGGCCGACCTCATCGGCCACGCCCCCGCCAACCTGCTGCACCCCGACGACCTGGAAAGCGCGGCGATTGCCTTCGCCGGCATGCTGCCGGGATCGCCGCCCGTCACCTTCACCCACCGGCTGCGCCACCGTGACGGTCATTACCTGTGGGTCGAATCCAGCATGCGGCCGACGGTGGGGGCCGACGGCGTGTTCGTGGTGGTCGGCGTCGTCCGCGACGTGACCGAGCGCAAGCGCTATGAGGAGGAGCTGTCCGCCGCCCGCGCCGAGGCCGAGGCGGCCAACCGCGTGAAGTCGGAATTCCTGGCCTCCATGAGCCACGAGATCCGCACGCCGCTGAACGGCGTCATCGGCTTCGCCGACCTGCTGCTGGGCACCGACCTGACGCCGGAGCAGCGCCAGTATGTCTCGCTTCAGCGCGAGGCCGGCCGTGGGTTGCTGGCGATCATTGGCGACATCCTGGACTATTCGAAGATCGAGGCCGGCAAGCTGGAGCTGGAGGAGCGCGCCTTCGACCTGCACCGGCTGCTGCGCGACTGTCGCGACCTGATGAGCAACGCCGCCTCGCAGAAGGGGCTGCTGCTGCAGCTGTCGCTGGGCGGCACGGTGCCGCGCTTCGTCCGTGGCGACGAGGCGCGTATCCGCCAAATCCTGCTGAACCTCGTCGGCAATGCCGTGAAATTCACCGAACGCGGATCGGTGCTGGTCTCCGTCGGCCTGCTGTCGGGGGAGGCGGACGGCGGCGGAGAGGGGGCGCCGGCCCTGGTCCGCTTCTCGGTCAGCGACACCGGACCCGGCATTCCGGTAGCCGATCTGGCGAACCTGTTCCAGCGCTTCAGCCAGGGTGACCGATCCACCACGCGGCGTTTCGGCGGCACCGGGTTGGGGCTGATCATCTCCAAACAGCTGTCGGAACTGATGGGCGGGCGGATCGGCGTGCAGAGCAGCCCGAGCGTCGGCAGCACCTTCTGGTTCGAACTGCCGCTGCCGGTGGAGGCCGCCCCCGGCCGCGCGGTGGAGCGGCGGACCGAGGGGGCGGCCAAGCGCAGCGCCCGCATCCTGCTGGCCGAGGATGTCCCGATGAACCAGATCGTCACCTCGTCCATCCTGTGCAAGGCAGGCCACACGGTCGAGGTGGCGGAGGACGGCGTGCTGGCGGTGGAGGCGGTGCGCAGCGGAGAATTCGATCTGGTGTTGATGGACATGCAGATGCCCCGGATGGACGGCCTGCAGGCGACCGCGGCGATCCGTCAGCTCGGCGGGCGGCGGGGTGCCGTGCCGATCATCGCGCTGACCGCCAATGCGCTGGCAGATCAGTTGCAGCTCTGCCTGGATGTCGGCATGAACGACCATGTGACCAAACCGATCGAGCGCGACACCCTGCTGTCGGCGGTCGACCGCTGGCTGGAGGCCAAGGCGGATGCCGACGCGAAGGCTGCGGCGGATGCTGTCCAGTCCGGCGGCGACACGGAGGAGGCGGCCGTGCTGGCCGGCGTCGCTCCGGTGTCCGGCAGCACCCCGGTGCTGAACCGCACCACCCTGGACACGCTGGCGGATACGCTGGGAGCCGATGTGCTTCCCCGCTTCGTCACCGGCACGCTGGCGGAACTTGCCCTGCGCTCCGACCGCATCAGCGAGGCGGAGAGCATGAAGGGCGCTGCCGCCGATGCCCATGCCATGGTGTCGCTGGCCGGCAATGTCGGCCTGCTGGAGCTGTCGCGGCTGGCCCGCAAGCTGCAGCATGCCTGCGAACAGGAGCGCTCCGACGTGCCGCTGCTGAAGGCGCAGCTGCGCGAGGCCGTCAACCGCGCCACAGCGGCGCTCCAGGCGGCGCTGCCCACCCTGGGCGTCGCGGTGGAGCGGGCGCGCTGAGGCCCGCATCCATCGGCTGAGGATCGGCGGCTGAGGATGGGCGGCTGAGGATGGGCGCCTGAGGATCAGCGGTTGACGATCAGGGCCACGCCGGCCACGGCGACCGCGGCGCCGGCCCAGGCACCCAGCGACGGGCGCTGGCCGGTCATCAGCCACATCATCGGCAGGATCAGCACCGGGCTGAGGGCCGACAGGGTGGCGACCACCCCGGCATTGCCATGGGCCAGCCCGACCAGCAGAAGCGTCATCCCCAGCCCGACGCCCAGAAGCCCGTTTCCGGCGACCTGAAGGGCCAGCTTCGGCGTCAGGCCCCGCGGCAGCAGCAGGCCGCCGCCGGCCGCCGCGGCATCGCCGCTGCGCAGCGCCGACAGGGCGCCGATGGCGGTGAACATCAGCGCCGCCGTGGTCACCCGCACGGTGGCCGATGCGACCGGATCGGCACCGGCCGCCATCACAGGCTTGGCGATCACCGATCCCACCGCCTGCGCCACCGCCGCCACCAGACAGACACCGACGCCGGCCAGCAGGCTGCCCTGCACCGCTTCCCAATTGTGGGTGGAGCCGGAGCGCAGGGCCACCGCCAGCATCACCCCCAGCGTCACCAGCACGATCCCCAGCGTCGTCCAGGGCCCCAGCGCCTCGCCCAGCAGGGTGTAGCCGAGCAGGGCGGTCAACGGCGCGTTGGCGGCGTAGATCACCACGTTGCGCCGCGGCCCCAGCCGGCTGAGCGACCAGAACAGCGCCATGTCGCCCATCACGATGCCGGCGGCCCCCGACAGGGCCAGCGTCAGGACCGCGCCGGTGTCCAGCGTCTCCCAG
Organism: Azospirillum humicireducens; assembly: GCF_001639105.2. Taxonomy (NCBI): domain Bacteria; kingdom Pseudomonadati; phylum Pseudomonadota; class Alphaproteobacteria; order Rhodospirillales; family Azospirillaceae; genus Azospirillum; species Azospirillum humicireducens. Next base: position 2,183,190 of record NZ_CP015285.1, on the reverse strand, counting down.
CCGCCCAGCAGCGTGGTGGCGACCAGCAGGACCGCGGCGACGATGGTCAGGCGCACGCGGTTGAACGCGATGGAGCCGAGCACCCGCACCGGCCCGATGGCGATCAGGCCGCCCGCGGCCCAGCACAGCGCCGCGCCGAGCGCAGCCATATTGGCGATCATGATGGGATTGTGAACCTTTGGTGGAGGTCGGGGACCGGCACTCTACAGCAACCGCCGACTGCCCGCGAAATGAGCAAGCTGCATGGCCGGACCTCTCTCCCGTCCCGCCACCGGAACCGGCCGCCAGACCTTGGCCGCCAGACCATGGTCATCGGACCTTGGGCAACGGAACCAGGCCCGGCCGGTGGCCGTTGACTCGGTTGACACATGCCGTCCGCGGCAGAGCCAACCGAGGAGGAAGCGACCGATGCGGACAGATTTCACGAGGCTTGGCCCCATCGCCCCCCTCGCGCTTTTGCTGGCGGCCGGGCTTCTGACCGTCCAGCCGGCTGCCGCACAAACCGGATGCGCTGCGATGGTGGAGCAATTCGCCGCCAACCGCGGCCTGTCGACCGAACCGCCGCCGGTCGCCGTCCCCGACGGGACGGCACCCGGCCTGTCCGGTTCGACCCAGCACAACGAGCAGGGCTCCGGTTCCGGCTCGGGCACCGGCAGCGAGCGGCTGGCCCAGTCCGGCGGCATGGTGGCCCCGCCCGCCGTCGGCGACCGGTCGGTGATCGACCCCCCGGCGACCGGCAGCAACATGCCGACCGCCCCCTCCGTCGCTCCGCAGGCCAATTCCCGCGCGATGCCGGACAGCGGCCCCGGCGGGTCCAACGGGTTGATGGGGCAGGCGGCACGCAACGCTCAACTGGAGGCCCTGGTCACGGCGGCCCGCAGCGCCGCACGCGACGGCGACGAGGGCCGCTGCTTGGAAAGCCTGAACGACGCCCGCCGCCTGTCACAGACGGCACCCGGCGGCCAGGGCGGCTGACCCGCCGCGTCCCTTCCAATCGCTGCTGCCCTTCCACCGAAGGAGAACACCGAGCATGAGATTCAGCCTTGGTCCTTTTCCGCCGTCTCCACCGCGCGAGCCGTCCATTCCCCCGGTCGGTCCCGACGAGCCGTTGCCGGTGCCGGGCGATCCCTCCCGTCCGCCTTTGGGTGAGCCGCCGGTCCCGATCCCGGTGCCCCCGCGCGAACCGCCGCCGGTGCCCGACCGACTGATGGACCGCCTGATGGGCTGACGGCTGATGGGGCGATGCTCCGGCTGTGAGATTTTCCAGCCTGTCCGGCCTATTCGGAGCGGTCCCGACTTGCCAAAGCCGCCGCGACGGGCGATGTGTCAGGGGTTGGTGTCCGCCGGTCCGCGTCCGGACCGGTTCGGGCGCCGCTTCTGTTTGCCGGAGTTCGGGTTTCCCATGTACAATCAGCCGCCCCGCAGCCACGTCTATCGTCAGCCCAACGTCGTCGCCACCCAGGTGACGGCCACCGTGAAATGGTTCAACCCCGAACGCGGCTATGGCTTCGTCAAGGTCGGGGACAGCGGCAAGGACGCCCTGCTGCCGGCCTCGCTCGTCGTGCCCGCCGGCCACACCACCCTGCCGGACGGCGCCACCGTCGTCGTCGACATCGTCGAGGACCGCAAGGGCCAGCAGGTCAGCGTCCTGCATTCCGTCGACCTCTCCACCGCCGCCGCTCCGGCCCGTCCGCAGGGTCGCGACCGTGGCTTCGGCGAGCGCAGCTTCGGGGATCGGGGCGGGGATCGGGGCTTTGGCGATCGGGGCGGCGACCGCGGGTTTGGCGCGCGCCGCGATGCCGGCGGTCCGCGTGACCGCAACTTCGGGGATCGGGGCGGGGATCGGGGGGGCTTCCAGGACCGTGGCCCCGGCCGCGGCTTCCAGGATCGGGGCCAGGACCGCGGCGGCTTCCAGGATCGCGGTCCGCGTCGGCCGCAGCAGGACAGCGGCCCGACCAGCGAGATGGGCGCCACCGTGAAGTGGTTCAACGGCGGCAAGGGCTATGGCTTCGCGCAGCCCGACGGCGGCGGGCGCGACGTGTTCATCCCGGCCCGCGCGCTGGAGAGTGCCGGCCTGCGCGGCCTGGACGACGGACAGCGCGTGCGCATGACCGTCCGCCAGACCGAAAAGGGCATGGAAGCGGTCAGCCTCAAAGTCGAGTGACAGCTTCCGCCGCCCGCCCTACCGGTCTGACGGTCCTGTGGACTGCCCCAGATGCTCCGCGGCTTCCCGCTGGTTGCGGGCGGCGGGGTCGTCGGGGACGGCAAGCCCGGCGTCCGGGCTGTTGACGCGGGGACCGCCCGAGTTGCGGCGGTCCTCCTCCTCGATCTCGCGGGCGGCCTGCGCCCAGTGGTCGAGATGGCGGTGTTCGGGCCGCCCCTCCTCTTCCCAAAGCCGATAGGCACGTTCGCGGACCCGTGGGTCGTCAGGACCCAGTGTGTGTTCCATGATTCTCGGTTCCAATCCGAAGGGGTGCGGGCCGGTCAGCTGCGGTCAGGCTGGGACGGGGAGGAGATCCGCTCAAGCGCGCCCTGCACGGCGCGGTCGTTCTTGGCCTCGGTGGCGAGATCGCCCAGCGAGACGATGCCCGTCAGCCGGTCGTTGCGGTCGACCACCGGCACGCGACGGATCTGCTGGCCCGCCATCAGTTCGGTGACGCTGCCGACCGGATCGTCCTCGTAGCAATAGCGGGGATTGGTGGTCATCACCTCGGCCACCTTGCAGCGGTCGGGCTGCTTTCCGGCCGAAATGGCGCGGACGGTGATGTCGCGGTCGGTCACCACGCCGACCAGATCCCGCCCTTCGCAGACGGGCAGGATGCCGACGTTCAACGCGTCCATCAATTGCGCGGCCCGGCGGATGCTGTCGTCGGGCCGGACCGTCTGCACGTCGCGGGTCATGATCTCGCGGATTTTCATGCGGGGGCTTCCTGGCACAGTGGCGGTGAGGCGCGGTACTCCGGTCCCGTCTCAACAGATGCGCCAGCCCGCCGTCGCGCTCAACCTACCCAGTAGAGGGGATCCACCCCGAAGAGCCAGGGGTGCAGCAACAGCATGCCCCCATAAGCGGCCAGCCCCCCTGCCAATCGTGCCGGCCCCATCTCCGCCAGTCCCGTCAGCGCGCCTCGCACCCCCTGGGGTCCGGCCAGCGGCAGCAGCGAGGTTTCCGCCCGGAAGGCGCGGCCGGCCGGACTGCGGCCCAGGACGATCTCGTTCTTCACCAGCGCGAACAGCGCGATGGCCGCCATGGTCCCGAACAGCAGCACGCGGCGTCCGTCGCCGGTGGCGTTCAGATGCGCGCATGCCCACAGCAGCAACGCCAGACTGCCCGGCGCGCGGGTCAGGCGGTAGATGCCGCGGGGCGGGTTGGGCGCGCCCTGGCTGCCGAAGCGGGTGGTTATGCGGGCGACCAGCAGCAGGAAGACCACCGGCATCACCGCCGCGACCAGCGGGGCCGCCCAGCCGAAGGGCGTGAACAGCACCTCCCCGCCGTCGGCGGCGCGGTAGGCCAGCACGAACAGGGTCAGCGTCAGCAGCGAGCCGACCGAGTGCATCGTCACGAAACCGCCGCGGCCGAGCCGGGCGATCAGGGCGGGCCGCACCCCCGGCCAGGACGGCAGGGCATGGCTGAAGAACAGCAGGGCGGCGGCAAGGGCGAGGGATGCGGTCATGATGGAGACACCAAACCGTATACGAACGACCCATGCCTTGACCCGGGTCAAGAGGAGCTTGGGTGCGCAATCGGGGGAACGCCCGCACCGGTCGCGCGGTTCACAGTATCGAAGCCGCACTCCACAGCCAACCCAATCGAGCACATGACCGAGTGGATCATCCAGATCGTCCAGCAGTTCGGCTATCTCGGCATCTTCCTGATGCTGATCCTGGCCCGCGCGCTGCCGCCGATCCCCGCGGAGACGGTGATCCCGCTGGCCGGCATGGGCGCTGCGACGGGGGAGTTCAACCTGCTGCTGGTGGCGCTGGCCGCCGGGCTTGGCTCCGCGGTGGGGGAGCTGGTGTGGTACGCGCCGGCCCACTGGATGGGGCGCGAGCGGTTCGAGGCCTTTCTCGGCCGCCACGGCCATTGGCTGACCGTGAAGCCGGAGCAGGTCCATCGCGCCACCGGATGGTTCTCCCGGCGCGGCGGCCTTGCCGTCCTGCTGTGCCAGCCCCTGCCGGGCCTGCGCACCCTGATCTCCGTTCCCGCCGGGGCCTGCGGGCTGCCGATGGGGGTGTTCCTGCTTTATGCGGCGGCGGGGGCGACGCTGTGGTCGCTGGCGCTGGCCTGCACGGGCTATCTGGTGCGGGTGGGTTTCCCCTGGATCGCCGACCTGATGGTGCCGGCGACTCTGCTGCTGTTCATCGCCCTGATCGGCGCCTATGCGCTGCGGCTGGTCCGTCATCGCCGCGACAGCCGCCGCGCGTCACGGAGCGGTGTGTCGCGCAGCGGCGGATGAGGCGCCATGGAACATTCAGGGCCGCTTGCGCGTTGGAGGCGCGAACCACCCGAACGGACATGGCCTTACGGCCGGCAGAGTCGGCCAGGATTTCCGGTATGAGCCGCTTGCGAAAGGACCCAACGCGATGACCTGCAACTCCGCAACGACGAACCGGTGGCGTGCCGCCGCCGTCCTGTCGGCGGCGCTCGGCATGGCCGCCTGCGCCTCCGACGTGCCGCCGCCCACCGCCCAGCTCGGTGCCGCCTCCCAGGCTGTGCAGGAGGCGGAGCGCGCCAACGCCCTGCAATATGCGCCGGTCGCCCTGCAGAGCGCCCGCGACAAGCTGGCCGCCGCCGACAAGGCGATGCGCGCCGACGAGCGCACCCGCGCCCGCCGCCTGGCCGAGGAGGCCCGCGTCGATGCCGAACTGGCGACGGTGACCTCCCAGCGCGCCGTGACCCAGCAGGCCGCCACCGCGGTCCGCCAGTCCGCCACCCCGACCATGCCGCAGTCGGCGACTTCCCCCACTGCCGCGCCGCGTGCCGCACCGGTCTACAGCGGGTCGTCGCTCGGCACGCTGCCCGCCACCGGTTCCGGCTCCAGTTCCTCCGCGCCATCCGCCGTCCCGCCGGCTCCGGCCGGGTCGCTCGGCACCGGCAGCGGCAACAGCTGGGGCTACAGCTATCCGGAGGTGCGCCAATGAACGCCTTGGCTCCCCGCACCCTACTGGTGCTGGCCGGTCTCGGTCTCGGCCTCGCCGGTTGCGCCACCCAGCCGACCGACAGCGCCGCTCTGACCCAGGCGCGCCAGGACTACAGCCTCGCCGCTGCCAACCCGCAGATCGCCGGCAATGCCCCGCTGCAGCTGCGCGACGCCGAGCAGGCCCTGCGCCGGGCCGAGGCGTTGCGCGACCAGGGCGCCGGTGCCTCCGAGGTCGATCATCAGGCCTACATCGCCACCCGCCGCGTGCAGATCGCGCAGGAGACTGCCGGGGTGAAGGGTGCCCAGACCGTGGTCGCCAACGCCGACACCTACCGCCTCCAGGCCCGCAACACCGAGCTGGAGCAGCAGCTGCGCGACCTTCAGGCCCAGCGCACCGAGCGCGGCCTCGTGATGACGCTCGGCGATATCCTGTTCTCCACCGGCCGGGCGGAATTGACCCCAGGCGCCTATGAGCGCATGGATCGGCTCGCCCAGTTCCTGCAGGCGCATCCGGCCCGCACCGTGCGGATCGAGGGTCATACCGACAACACCGGCAGCGACAGCACCAACCTGCGCCTGTCGGAAGCCCGTGCCCAGGCCGTCCGCGACGCCCTGTCGGCGCGTGGCGTTCCGCCGTCGCGCATCGTCACCCAGGGCATGGGCGAGGCGCAGCCCGTCGCGTCCAACAGCAACGATGCCGGCCGCCAGCAGAACCGCCGTGTCGAGATCATCATCTCCGACGACGGCACGGTGGCGCAGACCCGCTGACGGGGGCACCCGCGCGGATGCGCCTTTGCCGTTGATTTCCGGGAAAAAGCGCATTCACCCACCGAAACCATGACCGGATTGCCTTGTTGAATCAGGTGAAGGAGGCGATGGCCCGGCCGGCAGACGCGATACGCGATGCAGGGTCCGCCATCAGCCCCGATCCGAAAGACGCCCGACTGCGAGGCGTTGCCACCATGAAGGAGTTCGAGGATGCGTACCCTGATGATCGGCGCCGTTTCGGCGGTACTCCTGATGGCTGTTCCGGCCATGGCCCAGACCGCCCAGCAAGGCAGCCCCGGCGCCCTCAAGAGCCCCGGCGCCATGGAAACCGCGCCGACCGGCAGCAGCGGTTACACCGGTCCGGACGGTGTCGTCCGCACCCCGCCGGGCGCCACCACCTCTCCGTCTGCCGGCTCGACGGGCGGCGGTCCGCTGAACGCCCCGGGCACCGCCGGCTCGACCGGCACCTCCAGCGGCAGCATGTCGGGTTCGTCGGTGCCGGGCGTGACCACCGCGCCGTCTGGCATGGGCAACAACACCGGTAGCAACATCCCGCGCGACAACCAGACCGCGACCGGCACCCACTGCCCGCCGGGCACTCCGAACTGCGGCCCGGACCAGGGCAGCAGCCAGTAACGTCCGCATCAAGGCCATGACGACGCGGGCGCTGCCGGAGCCATTCCTCCGGCGGCGCCCGCGGCGTTTTGGACAAGTGTGGCTTCGGGGCCGGGCGTCCTCGATGAGGATGGCGCGGCGGGGCGCGCAGGACAGAGGGGAAATGCGGCGGCTGCCTGGACTTGGGACGGCGTCAGCCCGGCGCCCGCGCCGACCGGCGGGCGGGCCGGGCTTCGGTCCGGCCGGCGCCGGGCTGCGCGGTTCCGGCGATGTCGTCCAGCGGGGCGATGCCCATGGCGGTGGCGACCAGCCGGCGGAACAGACCCTGCTGACGGCTGTCCGTCACCAGATATTCCGGGTGCCACTGAACGCCGATCATGAAGGGCTCGTCAGGCGCCTCGATGCCCTGGACGATGCCGGCGCGCTCGCGGGCAACCACGCGCAGGCCGTCGCCGACATGGTCCACCGACTGGTGATGCAGGGCGTTCACCCGGCATTCGGCGATGCCGAGGATGCGGTACAGCCGGCTGTCGGGCTCGATGCGGATACGCTTGCGCGGCAGCACGGTGCGCATGTGCGGCGCTTCCTCGTACACCTCGTGGATGTCGATGTGCAGCGAACCGCCGCGATGGACGTTGATCATCTGCGACCCGCGGCAGATGCCCAGCACAGGCAGGTCGAGCCTGGCGGCGCAGTCCAGCGCACGCATCTCCAGCCGGTCGCGTTCGGGGTCGATGCGGATATGCGGCCGGGCGGATTCTCCATACAGCGCAGCGTCGATGTCGTCGCCGCCGCCGACCACCAGCGCATCCAGCCTGTCGATGGGGAAGGGCGCCTCGGCCGTGATGCGGACCGATGCGGCGCCGGCCCGCCACAGGGCTAACCGGTTGGCCATGGCGGCGATGCGGCTGCCATGGACGGAGGCGGTGATGCCGACCAGCGGCCGGGGTCTTCCGATGATGGCTGCCATGGCAGGTTCCCTTTCAGCCGGCCTGCCGCAGCGTGTCGCCCGCAGCGCCATCGTCAGCGACAGGAGGGCCGTGGATGGCGGGGTTCGCGGCGAGGAAGCCGTCGATCCGCTCGGCCCAGCGCTCCGGCTCCTGCGTCTCGGCCACCTGCCGGTACTCGGCGCCCAGCCCGTCCAGCAGGGCGCGGTCGGCCGCCAGCCGCTCCACCGCCACCCAGCGGTTCCAGTCGGCGGCGAGCGACCAGTCCGGATCGCTCAGCCTTGCGTTGGGCAGCCGGTAATGGAAGGTCGGGCGCGGGCGGATATGGGGGTCTTCCATCGTCCTGGCCAGCCGGTCGCGGTCAAGATGGGCGAACAGCGGGAACAGGTCCAACTCGCGGTTGCGGGTGGGGTTGTCGGCGAGATAATCGTCGATCAGGCCGCCCAGGTCGGGGCGATAGGCCGGATCGGCCAGCTTGGCGGCATAGGCGGCGGGGAAGGCGGCGATGAAGCCGGACAGGCGGCGGGTCGGATCGACGCGGATCTCCCGCCGCAGCCAGGGCGCCAGGATCAGGAACGCCTTCAGGTGGTCCAGCACATAATCGCCGTCCGTCCGCGCCACCTCCGGATTGAAATGCAGGCCGAAGGCGAAGAGGGGGCTCGCCTCCGTCCCGGCGGCGCCGCGATCGCGCAGGCAGGCGACCAGCCTCTCCAGGTCCGGCATCCGCTCCACCGTCACCGGCGGGGCGGCGATCTCGAACGGCATCACCAGACTGCCGATGTTGCCCCACAGCGGGCGCAAGGGGTCCAGCACCGCGGCCCCTCCCTTGCCTGGATGGGCGGAGCGCATGTCCAGTTCCACCGTGAAATCGCCCAGGCCGGTGCCGGTCACCAGACATCGGTGCGGGTTTTCGACGATGACCGTGCCCCCGAACAGCTCGCGCACGCAGAATGCGGCCGACGGCGCGTCCAGGTCGGCGAATTCGAGTTCCACCCCGACGCGGCGCGGCGTGCCCTGGGGGGTGGTGCGGAGCGGGGGGAGGAGGAAGGGATGGATCATTGCAAGCCATCAACACCCCATTCCCGACGCTGTTCCCATGTCACTGGAAATCCAAATCCGCACCGGCGGTGCGACGGTCAGGTCGCGGCAAGGGGATACCCCTTTTGGAAGTAACCACTCCTTGGGAGTATGTTTTGAATTTTGATGAAAATGCGGCTAACCGATCGGCATTCTAACGCACGCTTCTTGTGTTTTATCAGGTCGATTTTGCGTGTTCTACCCGATCGTTTTTCAAATTAACCGGTACTTAACCATAAGTGCGGTAGCGGTAGGCAAGCGGCATGGTGGCGCGCCTGGTGCGCCATCCGGTCGGCTTCGCGGTGGGAGCCTCGTCTGCGCCATGACCCTTCTGGCACGCCTCTTCATCCTGGTCCTGCTCGCGGTGCTGCCGGCGATCGGCATCCAGATCTACAGCGTGCTCGAACAGCGGGCGGAGCGCGAGGAGGAGGTCACCCTCCAGGCCGAACGGCTGCTGCGTCAGGTGGAGAGCGAACATGTCCGCATCCTGGACAGCGCCCGACTGATGGTCACGGCGGTGACGGAGGCTCCCTTCCTGCGCGGGGGTGAGGTCGCCGGCTGCCAAGCCTATCTGGAGCGATTGTCCGCCCGCTCCGCCGACTACCGCACGCTGTCGGTCACCGATGCCGGCGGCCGCATCAAATGCAGCGCCGACCCATCGCGCATCGGCGCTGCCCTGACCTCCCAGCCGCATTTCCGCCGGGCGATGGCCCAGGGCCGCTTCGTCGTCGGCGAATGGACGATCAGCCAGTCCGGTGTCGCCGGCGGCGAGCTTCCGGTCGCGGTTCCCTACACCGACGCCGACGGCAAGCGGGCCGGCGTGATCGCCCTGTCCGTGGACGTGCCGCGGCTGACCTCCATCTTCGCCACCCGCCCGATGCCGGAGAACACGGCCCTGACGGTCGCCGACCGGTCGGGCACCATCCTGGTCAAGCTGCCGGGCACCCAGAGCCGCGTCGGCGAACGGCTGCCGGACAGTTACCTGCCCCTGCTGTCGGCGACCGACATGGGCGTGACGATGCTGACCGGACTGGACGGTGTGTCCCGCATCCTGGCCTTCTCCCCGCCGACCGCCGGGATCCGCGACCTGTTCATCAGCGTCGGCGTCGACCGCGGTGCGGCGATGGGGGCGGTGGACCGCGCCACCCGCGACGGGCTTCTGATGACGCTGTCCGGCTTCCTGGTCGCCGCCGCCGCCGCCTGGATCGGCGGCACCCTGTTCATCCGCCGCCCGGTCGACGCGCTGGTCTGCGCCGCCCGCGACTGGAGCGATGGCAAGACCGCCACCCGCGTCAAGCTGTCCGACCGCTCGTCGGAGATCGGCCAGCTCGGCCATGCCTTCGACCTGATGGCAGACCGGCTGGAAGCGCGCGAAGCGGCGCTGCGCCAGTCGGAAAGCCACATCCGCGCCGTTCTGGACGCGCTGCCGGCCTATGTCGGCGTGCTGACGCCGGACGGGGCGGTGGCCCAGGTCAACCGTGCCGCCGCGGATGCCGCCGGGCTGCCGGCCGCCCGCATCGTCGGCCGCCCCTTCGACGAGATCTGCTGGCTGTCCTTCGACGATTCCGGCCGGGAACGGCTACGACAGGCGCTGGCTCTGGGAGCGCACGGCCGTTCCTCCCGATTCGATTCCGGGCTGCGTATGGGCGACGGGCGCGAGATGACGGTGGACGTCAACCTGACCCCGATGGTCGATGCCGACGGCCATGTCACCCACCTGATCGCGTCGGGCATCGACATCACCGAGCGCAAGCGCACCGAGGAGGCCCTGCGCGTCGCCGAGGAGCGCGTGCGCACCGGCCTGCGCAATTCCGGCGTGGCGGTGTTCAGCCAGGATCGCGAGCTGCGTTACACCTGGTCCCATTCCGAACTATTGGGCTTCTCGCCGGAGACGATGATCGGCCGCACCGACGCCGATCTGTTCGACCATGGCGAGGAGGCCGACAGCCTGATGGCGCTGAAGCGCCGCGTGATGGAGAGCGGCATCGGCGCGCGGGAGGAGGTCCGCATCCGTTGCAAGGGCGAGGAGCGCTTCTTCGACCTGACCGTCGATCCGCTGCGCGATCCCTCCGGCCGGGTGGAGGGCGTCACCTGCGCCGCGGTCGAGGTCACCGACCGCAAGAAGACCGAAGCCGAACTGCACCGCGCGCGGGAGGAGGCCGACCAGGCCAACGAGGGCAAATCGAAGTTCCTGGCCGCCGCCAGCCACGACCTGCGCCAACCGGTCCAGTCGCTCTATCTCTTCACCGCGGCGATGAGCGACCGGCTGCAGGGGCACCCCGCACTGCCGATCCTGGACAACATCCGCCAGGGGCTGGACACGCTGAAAAGCCTGCTGGACGGCCTGCTCGACATGTCGCGGCTGGAATCCGGCAAGATCGTCGCGACGCCGGTCGAGGTGCGGCTGAACCAGCTGCTTGGCCGGCTGGTTGCCGAATATGGCCCGCGCGTCGCCCAGAAGGGGTTGGAACTGCGCGCCGTACCGACCCGCGCCTGGGTGCGCACCGATCCGGCCCATCTGGAACGCATTCTGCGCAATCTGGTCGAAAACGCCCTGCGCTACACCAGCAGCGGCAAGATCCTGCTGGGCTGCCGCCGCACGCCGTCGGGCTTGCGGGTGGAGGTGTGGGACACTGGCGCCGGCATCCCCGCCGACCGGCTGGAGGACATCTTCGAGGAGTTCACCCAGTTGGGCGAGCGCAGCGAGCGCGGCCTGGGCCTGGGGCTGGCCATCGTGAAGCGGCTGTCGCGGCTGCTCGGACATCCGGTGACGGTGCGCTCGTGGGAGGGCAGGGGCTCGGTCTTCGCGGTGGAACTGCCGCGGGTGATCCTGGGCAATGCCCGTCCCGCCAGCGGCACCGCCGCCGCCGCGGCGACGCTGGCCCGCCGATCCGCCGCCAACGATGCGGCCACTGCCGCGGCCAACGACCGCGGACAGGCGATCAGCGCCATCGCCAGCGCGTTCGGCGGCGGCAAGGGCCGGGGAGCGACGGGGGGCGGCGACATTGCGGTCAAGACGGCGATTCCGCCCAGAAAGGGAGCGGATGCGAAAGGCATGGTGCTGGTGATCGACGACGAGGCGATCATCCTTATGGGCCTGAAGGCGATCCTGGAAGGCTGGGGCTATGACGTGCTGACCGCCAAGTCGGGCGATCAGGCGCTGGAGCGGCTGCGCGCCGACGGGCGCTGTCCCCAGATCGTTCTGGCCGATTACCAGCTCCAGCAGGGCCGCACCGGCCCGGAAGCGGTGGTCGCGGTGCAAAGCATGCTGGGCCGGACCGTTCCCGGCATCATCCTGACCGGCGACACCAGCTCCGAACGCCAGGAGGAGGCCGAACGCCGCGGCTTCGGCCTTCTGCACAAGCCGGTCTTCCCCAACGACCTCCGCCGCATGATGGCGAGCGCCGGAGCGGCGTGAGGGGCGGCTCCCACGACAGCGTCCCAAGAGAAAGGGCCGCTCCTCACCGGGAGGCGGCCCTTTTCCTACTCGCCCTTTGCCCGCCTCACGTCGCCAGATTCCGCAGCACGAAGTTCAGCACGCCGCCGTTCCGGTAATACTCGACCTCGTCCAGCGTATCGATGCGCAGCAGCAGCGGGTAGGTCTCCACCGTGCCGTCGGCGCGGGTCAGGGTCAGGGTGACGTCCTTGCGCGGGCGCAGGTCCTGTTCGATGCCGGCGATGTCGAAGGTCTCCGACCCGTCCAGCTTCAGGTCGGCGCGGGTGAGGCCGTCCTTGAACTGCAGCGGCAGGATGCCCATCCCGACGAGATTGGAACGGTGGATGCGCTCGAAGCTCTCGGCGATCACCGCACGGATGCCCAGAAGCCGGGTGCCCTTCGCCGCCCAGTCACGGCTCGACCCCGTGCCGTATTCCTTGCCGGCGACCACGACCAGCGGCACGCCTTCGTCGGCGTAGCGCATGGCGGCGGTGTAGATCGGCAGTTGCTCGCCCGACGGATAATGCTTCGTCTCGCCGCCTTCGACGCCGGGGATCAGCTCGTTGCGGATGCGGATGTTGGCGAAGGTGCCGCGCATCATGACTTCATGGTTGCCGCGGCGGGCACCGTAGCTGTTGAAGTCCTGTGGACGCACCTGATGGCTCAGAAGATATTCGCCGGCCGGACTGGTCCGCTTGATCGAGCCGGCGGGGGAGATGTGGTCGGTGGTGATGGAATCGCCCAGCACCGCCAGCGCCCGCGCGCCGCGCACGTCCGCCACCGGGTCCGGCGTCCTGGTCAGGCCGCTGAAGAAGGGCGGCAGCTTCACATAGGTGGAGCCGTCCTGCCACTGGTAGGTCTGGCCCTCCGCGGTGGCGATGGCCTGCCATTGCTCCGGGCCCTTGAAGACGTCGGAATAGCGGCTGCGGAACATGTCGGCGGTCAGCGAGGCGTCGATGGCGTCCTGAACCTCGCGGTTGCTCGGCCAGATGTCCTTCAGATAGACCGGCCCGTCGGTGCCCATGCCGATGGGGGCCTTGGTCAGGTCGACGGTCAGGTTGCCGGCCAGCGCATAGGCGACGCACAACGGCGGCGAGGCCAGATAGTTGGCGCGGGTGTGCGGGTTGACGCGGCCTTCGAAGTTGCGGTTGCCCGACAGCACGGCGCCGACCACGAGGTTGCCCTCCTCCACCGCCGCGGCGATGGCGTCCGGCAGCGGGCCGGAATTGCCGATGCAGGTGGTGCAGCCATAACCGACGATGTTGAAGCCGATGCGGTCGAGATAGGGCTGCAGCCCGGCCTTGGCGAGATAGTCGGTGACCACCTGGGAGCCCGGCGCCAGCGAGGTCTTGACCCACGGCTTCTGCGTCAGCCCCTTTTCCACCGCCTTCTTGGCCAGCAGGCCGGCGGCGACCAGCACCGCCGGGTTGGAAGTGTTCGTGCACGACGTGATGGCGGCGATGACGACGGCGCCCTGTTCCAGGCTGTAGTCGGCGCCCTTCACCGGAACCGCCTTGTTGGGGTCGTCGGCCTTGTAGGCCTCGGTCATGTCCTTGGCGAAGCCCTGCGCCACCGCCGACAGCGCGACGCGATCCTGCGGGCGCTTCGGCCCGGCCAGCGACGGCTCCACCGTGCCCATGTCCAGCTCAAGCACGTCGGTGAAGACCGGGTCGGGGCTGTCCGGCTCGCGCCACATGCCCTGGGCCTTGGCATAGGCCTCGACCAGCGCCACCCGGTCGGGATCGCGGCCGGTGAAGGTCAGGTAGCGGATGGTCTCGGCATCGATCGGGAAGATGCCGCAGGTGGCGCCGTACTCCGGGGCCATGTTGCCGATGGTGGCGCGGTCGGGCAGCGTCATGCTGTCCAGGCCCGGCCCGAAGAACTCGACGAACTTGCCGACCACGCCCTTCCTGCGCAGCATCTGGGTGACGGTCAGCACCAGATCGGTGGCGGTCATGCCCTCCCTCAGCCGGCCGGTCAGCTTGAAGCCGACGACCTCGGGGATCAGCATGGAGATCGGCTGGCCCAGCATCGCGGCCTCCGCCTCGATGCCCCCGACGCCCCAGCCCAGCACGGAGAGGCCGTTGACCATGGTGGTGTGGCTGTCGGTGCCGACCAGCGTGTCGGGATAGGCCACCGGCCTGCCCGCCGGGTCGGCGTCGGTCCATACCACCTGGGCCAGATATTCGGTGTTGACCTGGTGGCAGATGCCGGTGCCCGGCGGCACGACGCGGAAATTGTCGAAGGCCTTCTGGCCCCAGCGCAGGAAGGCGTAGCGTTCCAGATTGCGCTCGAACTCCAACTCGACGTTCTTTTCGAAGGCATCGTTGCCGCCGAAGTAATCCACCATCACCGAATGGTCGATGACAAGATCGACCGGTACCAGCGGGTTGATCCTGGCCGGATCGCCGCCCAGCGACGCCATCGCCTCGCGCATCGCCGCCAGATCGCAGACCGCGGGCACGCCGGTGAAATCCTGCATCAGCACGCGCGCAGGCCGATAGGCGATTTCACGGTCGGACCGCTTGTCGACCAGCCATTGGGCCACCGCCTTCACGTCGTCGACGGAGACGGTGCGCCCGTCCTCGAACCGCAGCAGGTTTTCCAGCAGCACCTTCATCGAGAACGGCAGCCGCGACAGATCGCCGAGACCCGCCTCCTCGGCGGCCTTCAGGCTGAAGTAGTCGTAGCTCCTGCCGCCCGCGCTGAGCGAGCGGCGGGTCTTGAGCGAATCTTGACCGGTGAAGGTGGTCACGGGAAGCCTCCTTGGCTTTGGGTCGGGCATGCGCCTTGGGCGGCGCTTGGGAGGGAGCTTCGGTTACGGTCCGGGTGATGACGGTCGAAAGGACGCCGGATGCCGTCCAAAAGACTGGGGCGGCGGCAACGGCGCCCGCGCGTCATGCAGGCAAGATGTAGGGCGTGGTCGGCACAGATCAAACGCATGGTTCGAAGAAAGCGGGAGCATGGGTATGGTCGTAGAGCATCGCACGGACCCAATCCTGCGATCCGGCCCTGGAACGATACCCATCGAACATCCTATGCCGTATTTGCAGGCATCTTCTTTACTCATATGAGCATTGGATGGTTATGCTCAGATGCCTCAAGCCGGCTTCATCGCGACATAGCGGACGAAGCGCAACCCGTTTCCCAGCACCTTCAGCCGCGCCCACCACAGGGCAAGCTCGCGCTTCAGTGCCGCCAGCACCGGCGCTGACGGCACGGCGTTCGTCAGCGTGTCGGCCAGCCTGCGCACGCGGTCGATGATGTGGCGGCGGTGCAGCTGGGTCAGATCCTCCGAAATGCGGAGGTCGAGGTTGCGCTGGGTCAGTTCGTCGGCCATGCGGGTGGCGGTCCAGGGATAGACCTCCATCGGCTCCTCGTCCCGCCAGGCGTTCCAGGCATCCCAGGAGCCGGGGGCGCCGTCGATCACGTAATCGAACAGGGCGATCCCGCCTTTGGGCTTCACGCAGTCGCCGACCCGGTCCAGGAACAGTTCCTTGTCGCGCACCCTGTGGACGATGCGGTCGGCCATGATGAGGTCGAAACTGCCGGCCTGGTTGAAATGTTCCGGGTCGTAGTGGGTGATGGGCGCCTTCTTCGACAGCCCCAGCGCCTTCGACCGGTCCATCGCCAGCTTCGCCAGCAGCGGGGAGGGCTCAAGCCCCGTCACCCAGCTGTCGCTGCTCTCCACCAGGGCGCGGGCTGTCCCGCCGAGACCGGCCGACAGGTCCAGCACGCTCTTGGCCGGGTTCAGCCCGAAGGAGCGGACGGAATCGATCATCCACGCCGCGTCTTCCGGCCCGGTCATGTCCTGGCCCCACAGAAGCTGCGCCCCCTCGCTGCGCGCCGGCGACCAGACGGGTTCGCCATGGCGGTCGAGTTGCATCAAGGCCAGCCGGTCCAGCTCGGGATTGCCGCCGGCGGCCGAGGCGGATGGAAGCGGATCGATCTGGGCGGGCACGGGAGTGGAAAGGTCCCCGCCGACCGCGTTCACCGGTCCATGCCTGCGTCCGTCCGTCACGTTACGCAAGGCAGACCGTTCGGAAATGCGGGGCAACCGGGAGAGGTCATACCCTTCCCACCACGCAGCCAACCGGATGCGCCAATCGGGGTTTCGCCACCGCTCCAAATCCTGTGGACTGAACTGCGGAGCCACGTAGCTGCCCTTTCCAGGTCAATGGGTGGGAAGCCGACCCATCCATTCGGAGTATGACCGCGACCGTTTCCGCCGCGATTTAGAAGTAAGTGCGGTCGATTTGTCTGTCAAGAAACCATTATTTAACGATTTGGACTTCGCTTCCCCTAAATGTTGGAAAATTTTATCGTTTTTTGTCTGTGACTTGTCGCGGCACGGCCATTGCGACCGCGGGGGCGTCTCCCTATACTCCGGTCGCAACCGACGGAGGGGGCCTCGCGTGCCGATCGAAACCGGTGAGTCCACCGGCAATCCCTGGACCGTGCTGACCAGCACGACGAAATACGAGAATGCCTGGATGGAGGTGGTCGAGCATAAGGTTCTGACCCCGAAGGGCGCTCCCGGCATCTATGGCGTGGTCCATCCCCGCAGCCTCGCCACCGGTGTGGTGCCGGTCCACGACGACGGCACCGTGACCCTGGTCGGCCAGTATCGCTTCCCGCTGAAGCAATACAGCTGGGAAATTCCGGAAGGCGGCGGGCGCAAGGGGGTCGAGCCGCAGGAATCGGCAGCGCGGGAGTTGCGCGAGGAAACCGGCCTGACGGCGCGGCGCTGGATGCCGCTGATGACGCTGCACCTGTCCAACTGCATCACCGACGAGGTCGCCCATAGCTTCGTCGCCTGGGGACTGGAGCAGGGCGAGTCCGCTCCCGACGAGACCGAGGTTCTGGCGGTGCGCCGCGTGCCTTTCGCCGAGGTGATCGACATGGTGCTGGCCGGTGCCATCACCGACGCCATGGCGGTCGCCAGCCTGCTGAAGCTGCGGGTGTTGGCGGCCGAAGACGCACTGCCCGAGGATCTCGCCAGCATTCTCCGGCTCTGACCTGCCTGAAAATCGGACATCAATGACCGTCATCTCTGGCCACGCCGTCGCCATCGATTTCGAAACCGCCAACGAGACCCGCACCAGCGCCTGCTCCATCGGCGTCGCCTGGATCGAGAACGGCCGCGTGACCGCGAGGGAGGAACATCTGATCCGTCCGCGCGACTTGCGCTTCAACCCCTTCAACAGCGCCATCCACGGCATCCGGGAAGAGGACGTGGCCAGAGCACCCGAATTCCCGGATGTGTGGGCGGCCTTGCGAGAGCGGGTGCAGGGCCGGCTGATCCTGGCGCACAACGCCGCCTTCGACCTCAGCGTGCTCCGCCATACCCTGACCGATTACGGGCTCGACTGGCCCGCCTGCGACTATCTCTGTACCGTGGTGCTGGCGCGCCGTGCCTGGCCGACGCTGACCGGGCACAGGCTGAACCATCTGGCCGATTTCCTGGACATCGCCTTGGACCACCACCATGCCGGCAGCGATGCCGAAGCCTGCGGCCGCATCGCGCTGGCGGCAATGCGGGAGATGGGGCTGCGCGGCTTCGGCGAGATCGAGGGCACCGGCATCAGCCTGGGCCGCATCGCCCCCGGCGGCTACAGCCCCTGCAAGGGGGGCAAGGTCCGTGGCAAGGCGCTGCCGCAGCGCCGTCCTGTGGTCGCATGAGGCCGCAGCCGGCGCTTTCCCGCCGCCGTCCCCTGCGCTAGGCTCCCGCTCCACCATATGGAGGAGGGGACCGCATGCTGTTCATGTTCCATTGCGTCGACAAGGCGGGTGCCGCCGATGTCCGCGCTGCCAACCGCGCCGACCATCTGGCTTACCTGGAAGCCAACGCCGACCGCATCTTCGCCGCCGGTCCGCTGCTGTCGGACGACCAGAGCGGCATGGTCGGCAGCCTGCTGATCGTCGAGTGCGCCGATGCCGCCGCCGCTGAAGCGTTTGCCGCCAACGATCCCTATGCCAAGGCCGGCCTGTTCGACGGCGTGACGATCCGGCCCTGGCGCCGCGTCTATCCCAAGGCCTGAGCGGGAGAGTACCGGCGATGGCCTATTGGCTGGTGAAATCGGAACCGTTCAAATATTCCTGGGACCGCATGGTCGCCGACGGCCGGACCCATTGGGACGGGGTGCGCAATTACCAGGCATCCAACAATCTGAAGGCGATGGAGGTGGGCGACCGCGCCTTCTTCTACCACTCCAACGAAGGGCTGGAGATCGTCGGCATCGTCGAGATCGTCCGCACCTATTACCCGGATCCCAGCGATGAATCCGGCCGCTTCGGCATGGTCGACGTGGCGCCGGTGATGCCGGTGAAGACGCCGGTGACGCTGAAACAGATCAAGGCCGATCCGCTGCTGCAGTCCATGGCCCTGGTCCGCCAGTCCCGCCTGTCGGTCTGCCCGGTCAGTGAAGAGGAATGGGCACGGGTGTGCGATCTTGCGGGGATCGGGGTTCCGGCGTGATGGGCTGCGGCATGAGGTGAAACTCGCCCCCTAACCCTCCCCCGCCCAGCAGGGGAGGTTGGGTGGGGGGCTAACCCAACCGCAAGATCACTCCGCCGCTTCCTGTATCGCGGCGCGGAAATCGTTGGTCGCCTGCTTCATGCGCCGGGCGATGTCCGCCACGCCGGCGGCGGAGTTGGCGTTGAGGGGGCCGCTCATGGCGCGCAAAGTGGCGTCGATGGCCATCAGGCTTGTGCGGTCGGCCAGACCGGCGAGGCGGTCGCTGCGGTCGCCGGCTTCGGGAAGATCGTCCGCGTTCGTGGTGCTGGGCATTGCGATCCTTGCCGCCGATGATCGTTACCGTAGTGCAGCAACTCTATAGCGGCCACCCGGTTAAGGTCGGGTTAAGCAAGCGAACGTCTGTTACAGGCTGGTCACGATGCAAGGTGCAGCGCGGCGCGGCGGATGGTCGCGGCAAAGGACGGAAATCCTCCCGGCCTGACCGGCACCGGATCGCCAGTTCCTTGTAATACCTCGGTATGCTTTGGGAGGAAACAGTCTCGCGCTGCAAAATCAGCGACACAATCCTCCTTTGGTCGGGGGGCCTGCGGGGGCCGATTTGCTTGTTCGTCCCGCGACATGTGTGGATAATGCCGCTCAATTCCGGGCGGCGGCCCGCCGCCCTCCAATCATCTTCCGGCCAATTCGGAAGCACCACGGGGGAATCGCACTCATGACCGACAACAGCTTCTTTCCGGTGAAGCCCGAGATCGCGGCGACCGCCCACGTGAATGCGGAAGCCTACGCCCGCATGTACGAGCAGTCGGTCAAGGACCCCGAGGCGTTCTGGGGCGAGCAGGGCAAGCGGCTCGACTGGATCAAGCCCTACAGCAAGGTTAAGGACGTCAACTTCAACGACGACGTCCACATCCGCTGGTTCCACGACGGCACGCTGAACGTGTCGGCCAACTGCATCGACCGCCATCTGGCGACCCGCGGCGACCAGACCGCGATCCTGTTCGAAGGCGACGACCCCGGCGTTTCCAAGGCGATCACCTACAAGGAACTGCACGAGAAGGTCTCGCGCCTTGCCAACGTGCTGAAGAAGAACGGCGTCAAGAAGGGCGACCGCGTCACCATCTATCTGCCGATGATCCCGGAGGCCGCCTATGCGATGCTGGCCTGCACCCGCATCGGCGCCATCCACTCCATCGTCTTCGGCGGCTTCTCGCCCGACAGCCTGAAGGACCGCATCGTCGACTGCGACAGCCATTTCGTCATCACCTCCGACGAGGGCCTGCGCGGCGGCCGCAAGGTGCCGCTGAAGGCCAACGCCGACAAGGCGGTGGCCGGCGCGCCGATGGTCCGCCATGTGCTTGTGGTCAAGCACACCGGCGGCGACGTCGCCTGGACCGCGGGCCGCGACCTCTGGTACCACGAGGAGATGGAGAGCGTCTCCGCCGACTGCCCGCCGGAGGAGATGAGCGCCGAGGATCCGCTGTTCATCCTCTACACCTCCGGCTCGACCGGCAAGCCGAAGGGCGTGCTGCACACCACCGGCGGCTATCTCGTCTATGCGTCGATGACCCACCAGTATGTCTTCGACTACAAGGACGGCGAGGTCTACTGGTGCACGGCTGACGTGGGCTGGGTCACCGGCCATAGCTACATCGTCTACGGCCCGCTCGCCAACGGCGCCACCACGCTGATGTTCGAAGGTATCCCGACCTATCCGGACGTCTCGCGTTTCTGGCAGGTGATCGACAAGCACAAGGTCAACATCTTCTACACCGCCCCCACCGCCATCCGCTCGCTGATGCGCGAAGGCGAAGGCCCGGTGAAGAAGACCTCGCGCGCCTCGCTCCGCGTGCTGGGGTCGGTCGGCGAGCCGATCAATCCGGAAGCCTGGCTGTGGTACTACAATGTGGTCGGCGACGCCCGTTGTCCGATCGTCGACACCTGGTGGCAGACGGAGACCGGCGGCATCCTGATCACCCCGCTGGTCGGCGCCATCGGCCAGAAGCCGGGCTCCGCGACCAAGCCCTTCTTCGGCGTGCAGCCGGTCGTCGTCGACAATGAAGGCCAGATCCTGGACGGCGAGACCGAGGGCAACCTCTGCATCGCCGACGCCTGGCCCGGCATGATGCGCACGGTCTATGGCGACCACGAGCGCTTCGTCCAGACCTACTTCTCGACCTTCCCGGGCAAGTACTTCACCGGTGACGGCTGCCGCCGCGACGCCGACGGCTATTACTGGATCACCGGCCGCGTCGATGACGTCATCAACGTGTCCGGCCACCGCATGGGCACCGCCGAGGTCGAAAGCGCGCTGGTCGCCCACCCGAAGGTCGCCGAGGCCGCGGTCGTCGGCTATCCGCACGACCTGAAGGGCCAGGGCATCTACGCCTACGTGACGTTGAATGCCGGCGAGACTCCGACGGAGGAACTGCGCAAGGAGCTGGTCGCCTGGGTCCGCAAGGAGATCGGCCCGATCGCCTCGCCCGACCTGATCCAGTGGGCCCCCGGCCTGCCGAAGACCCGTTCGGGCAAGATCATGCGCCGCATCCTGCGCAAGATCGCCGCGAACGAGCATGACAGCCTGGGCGACACCTCGACGCTCGCCGATCCGGGCGTGGTGACCGACCTGATCGACAACCGCATGAACAACGCTTGACGGCAGGTTCAAGAGAAAGGGGCGCTCCGGTGGGGCGCCCCTTTTTCATTGTTGCGTCGGGTGCTTGCCGCAACGGCACGGCCATCCTCATCGCTCCGGCAGCACCAGCGGGATGGCGGGGGAGATGGTGACGGCGGTGGGGGAGGGGTGGCGCTCGACGATCCGCCTGCGGGCGTCTTCAGCACTTTCGGCGGCGACGGCATAGGTGCGGATGCCGCTCCACGGGGCGGTGGCGTCCAGCGCCTCCACCGCGACATACCACAGCGGGCCGCCGGGCCGGGCGACGCGGTCGACACAATAGAACTCCATCGGCGTCAGGGCGTCGTCACCGGTGGCGGCCGACTGCAGCGACAGGATCTCGCCTTCCACCTCCGCCGCCTCGCGGCGCAGGCCGGCCAGGGTTTCCTCCGCCTCCACCTGGCGGACCGTGGCGAGCTTGGCATAGTTGGCGTAGACGTCCAGCCGCTCCTTCAGCGCGGTCAGCTTCTCCGACTGGCGGCGGGCGCGGATGCCGAGAATCCGCTCGGCCAGAAGGCCGACCGCCAGACTGGCGACGGCTCCCATAACCCAGACGATGCTCATGGTGCGGAGGCCCCGGCTCCCGCAATGGCCTCATCGTCCGCGTCCTCGCTGGAGACGGTGACGCCCACGCCCTCGTGGAAGATGTTGCGGGTCAGCATCTGGGCGGCGGCGAAGTCGGAGGCCCAGACCTGCGCCTCGTTCCCGAAGCGCCAGATGGCGGGATGGACAACCGCCTTGGCATCGGGCCGGGCGGTGAAGCCAGGGGTCATCGCCAGTCGAAAGGTGAAATGGTTGCGCCCCGGCTCCGGCCTGCCGATCTCGTGGATGAAGCGGCGCGCGGCGGCGGTACGTTTGCCGCTGCGGCGGTCGAGCACCAGCTTGTCGGTCGACAGTTCCACCAATTTGGCCTTCGCCGCCGCGATTTCGGCCTGGATGGCCTCAAGCTCGTTGGCCTGGAGTTCCAGCGCGTCGCGTTCGGCGGCCAGGGTTGCCCCGCAGCGGCGGATTTCCCGATCCGTCCGCAGGATCAGGCCGCGGCGGATGCCCAGAAACAGCAGGGTTGCGCCGATGCTGAACAGCGCCAGCAGCATGTCCGACGTCATACGCGCCCGCTCCGCAAACCATTCGGCATTTGGGGAGTTGTAGCGCAATCCGCCTCAGCACGCATCACAAGCAAGTGCTTTGCGGCCATGAAAAACGGCGCTTCGGGGAGCGCCGTTTTTTGTCATGCGGGCGAAGACGCGCTTACTTGCGCTCGGCAATGGCGGTCTGTGCCGCCTTCACCAGATCGGGGCCGATCTGCTTGGCCCATTTGTCGAACACCGGCTGGGTGGCGGTCTGGAAGGCCTTCTGCTGGTCCGGAGTCAGCCGGACGACCTCGACGCCCTGGGCGGCGATGTCCTTCAGCAGGCTGTCGTCCTCGGCGGTGATGCCCTTGCGCGAGAGGGCGACCTCTTCGGCCGCGGCCTGGATTGCGGCGGCGCGCACGGCCTCCTGGTCCTCCTTCGACCAGCTGTTCCAGACCTCCTTGTTGACCACGAAGATCAGCGGGTCGGCGACATAGCCCCACAGCGTCAGGTTCTTCTGGCCCAGCGTCGCCAGCTTGGCGGCGACGAAGATGGTCAGCGGATTCTCCTGGCCGTCGACCGCACCGGTGGACAGCGCCGGCTGCGCGTCGGCCCAGCTCATCTGCGTCGGGTTGGCGCCCAGAGCCGTGAAGGTGTCGAGATAGAGCGGCGAGCCGACGACGCGGATCTTCAGCCCCTTCAGGTCGGCCGGCGTGCGGATCGGGTGCTTGGAGTTGGAGATTTCGCGGAAACCGTTCTCGCCCCAGGCCAGCGGCACCACGTCCTTGGTGGCGAGCAGGTCGAACAGCTTCTTCCCCACCTCGCCCTTGGTCAGGGCATCCAGCGCCT
Organism: Azospirillum humicireducens; assembly: GCF_001639105.2. Lineage (NCBI taxonomy): Bacteria > Pseudomonadati > Pseudomonadota > Alphaproteobacteria > Rhodospirillales > Azospirillaceae > Azospirillum > Azospirillum humicireducens. The sequence continues at coordinate 2,160,141 of NZ_CP015285.1, read as the reverse complement.
TATGGTCCGGCATCAGGAAGGGCAGGGAGAAAAGGTTCAGCTCCTTCACCTGCGGCGACCAGTTGATGGTGGAGCCGACCGCCATGTCGATGGTGCCCTGGCGGAGCGCGGTGAATTCCTTGGTCTGGTCGCCGTTCACCAGCGAGCTGCCGGGATACATCTTGATGGTGATGCGGCCGTTGGTCTTCTCCTTGACCAGTTCGGCCCAGCGGTCGCCGCCCACACCCCAGGGGAAAGGCTTGCCCAGAACGGTGGAAAGCTTGTACTCCGCCTTGTAGTCGGCAGCGGTCGCAGAACCGGCCAGCACGGCGGGAACCGTCAGCGCGGCCAGCGCGATGCCGGCGAGCAGAGCCTTCAGCGATTTCATGCTTGTTTCCTCCCAAGCGCCCTACACGAAAGATACGGACCGGGATGGTACAGATGCACGCAGGACTGTTCCACGGGCAATGTGACACCACCGTCCGCGGTCCGAACAATGCGGCCATGCGGCTGAGCCGCAATCTGGCCATGCGGCCGAGCCGCGGTGCGGCCACGCAGCTCGGCCCGATTCTCGGCGCTTGCGTCTGGCTGTTTCTGCCGGCGGCGGCCCTTGCCCAGACGATGCCGAACCCGGCCATGCCGATGGGGCCGAACCCCAGCGAATGCGAGATTCAAGCGGCACTGCTCGGCAGCACCGGCCCGAATTGCCCGCCGGTGGCGATGCAGCGCCCCGCGGCACCGCCCCCCGCAGGCGTTGCCGCTCCTCCCGGCCCGGTGACGCTGCCGCGGCTGCCGGGACCGGCCGCGTTGCCGGCGCCCGAACTGCGCGCCGCCTTCCGGGTGGAGTTCGACTTCAACTCCGCCCGCGTCAAGCCGGAGTCGCAGGCGATCCTCGACAAGGTGGCCGCGGTGATGGCGGCGGCGGGCAACACGCGCTTCCGCATCGTTGGCCACACCGACGCCGTCGGCGGCGACGCGGCCAACCTCGCCCTGTCCCGGCGGCGGGCGGCGGCGGTGGTCGAGTATCTGGCGACCCGACACCACATCCGTGGCGACCGTCTGGAGGCGTCGGGCATGGGCGCGCGGGAGCTGCTGCTGCCCGACGACCCGAAGGCGGCGGCCAACCGGCGGGTGGAGATCGTCAATCTGGGCGGCTGATTTTTCGATCCTGCCGGGAACCTTAGAAGGCTTGCGGTGTTGCGCTGGAGCGCCGCCGACACCTCACACCGTCCAGACCGGGAGTGCCGATGCCCGATTTCACCCCCGTGCCGATCGAAAGCCGCCGCATCGCCGATGACGAGATCGGCAAGCCGGCGGTCTTCGGCGCCATCCTGTCCGGCCAGCCGCAGGAGATCCACCGCAACCTGTTCGACGGCGACCATGGCCGCTTCAAATCGGGTGTGTGGCAGTGCACGCCGGGCGTCGTGGCGATGAGGGACTGGCCCTATCACGAGTTCTGCGTCCTGCTGTCCGGCCGCGTCATCATCACGCCGGAGGGGGGAACCCCGCGGGAATACCGGGCCGGCGACGCGCTGGTCCTGCCGATGGGATTCACCGGCACCTGGGAGATCCTGGAGACGGTGCGCAAATACTATGCGGTCCAGGCGCGCCAGCCGCTGCTGCGGCGGGTGAAGGAGCGGGTGAAGGGCTGGCTGCGTCCGGGGAACAAGGGCGGGCAGGCAGCGGATGCGCAGGCCGGAGCCGCGTTCTGACAGCTCGCCATCGCCCGGACGCCCGTGTTAGGGTCCGCCGCGCCGTCTGCCAGGACGGCCCCCGTGCAAGACTCCGACACCGGTGCGTCCCATCATGACCCAGGCCCCCCGTACCCTCACCGAGATCGCCGAAGCGCTGGGCGCCGCGGTCGAAGGCGACGGCTCCATCCTGATCCGCCGCGCCGTCCACCCGTCGGAGGCGGAGGGGCCGGAGGATCTGGCGCTTGCCATGGACAAGGACCTGCTGGCCCTGCTGCCCGGCAGCAAGGCGGTCGCCGCGGTGGTGGCCGAGGGGGTCGAGGTGCCGGACGGCATCGAAAACCGCATCGTGGTGAAGCGCCCGCGCTATGCCATGGCCGGGATGCTCGACCTCTTCGAGAAGCCGGTCCATGCCGAACCGGGGGTGTCGCCGCAGGCCTATGTGGCGCCCGACGCGGTGGTGGCGCCGGATGCCTCCATCGCCCCCTTCGCCTATATCGGACCGCGCGCCCGCATCGGGGCCGGCGCCATCGTCCTGCCGCACGTCACCGTCGGCGCCGATGCGGTGATCGGCGAGGGGTGTCTGCTGCACCCCGGCGCCCGCATCGGCGAACGGGTGGAGATGGGCGTCCGCTGCATCATCCATCCCAACGCCGCCGTGGGCAACGACGGCTTCAGCTTCGTCACGCCGGAACCGGGCAGCGTCGAATCGGCCAAGTCCACCGGCCGCGTCGTCGGCACCAACGTGCTGATCCGCCGGGTGAACTCCATCGGCACGGTGATCCTGGGCGACGACGTCGAGGTCGGGGCCGGCGCCACCATCGACCGCGGCACGGTGACGGCCACCCGCATCGGCAGCGGCACCAAGATCGACAACCTCGTCCAGATCGGCCACAACGTCCAGGTCGGCACCAACTGCATGCTGTGCGGCCATGTCGGCATCGCCGGCAGCACGGTGATCGGCGACCGCGTGGTGCTGGCCGGCAAGGTCGGCGTCGCCGACCATGTGAAGATCGGCAGCGACGCTGTGGTGGCCGCCAATTCCGGCGTCGGCATGGACATCCCGCCGAAGTCGGTGTGGATGGGCTATCCCGCCGTTCCGCGCGCCCGCGCCTTCGAACAATACAAGGGCCTCGCCCGCCTGAAGCGCCTGTTCGCCGACGTCTCCGACCTGAAGAAGCGCCTGACCGCCATCGACGGCGGCCCGGTGAAGGTCGAGGCGGAGAAGGGGGAACAGCAAGAATAGGCGGCGCTCGGGTCCGGATTGCCCCCTCCCCAACCCTCCCCCGCTAACGCGGGAGAGGGAGTTAGTCGCAGAGCGGCGGCAGTTCCCTCTCCCACCGAAGGTGGGGGAGGGTTAGGGAGGGGGCCTCAGCACTTCACCTCAAACGAACTTACGTCCCATGACCTCCGGCCAGAACCCCACGCGTGAGTCCATCCTCGGCGGCCCCGCCGTCATCCTGGTGCAGCCGCAGCTCGGCGAGAACATCGGCGCCTGCGCGCGCGCGATGCTGAATTGCGGGCTGACCGACCTGCGCCTCGTCAAGCCGCGCGACGGCTGGCCGAATCCGAAGGCAAGCGCCGCGGCATCGGGCGCCGACCTCGTCATCGACAACGCGAAGATTTTCGAGACGACGGCCGATGCGGTCGCCGATCTGGAGGCGGTCTACGCCACCACCGTGCGCACCCGCGACATGATCCAGCGCTTCGTCACCCCGCGCGTCGCGGCGGGCGAGATGCGGGAGCGTTATGCCGCCGGGCAGAAGGTCGGGGTGATGTTCGGGCCGGAGCGGACCGGGCTGGTCAACGACGACCTGACCTTCGCCCAGACGCTGGTGACCGTGCCGCTGAATCCCGCCTTTTCCTCGCTCAACCTGGCGCAGGCGGTCCTGCTGATCGGCTACGAGTGGTTCCAGGCCGGCGACCGCACGCCCGACCGCTTCCTGCACACCGGCCAGACCCGCCCGGCGACGATGGCGGAGCGGGTGAACTTCTTCGAGCGGCTGGAGGCGGCGCTGGACCGCACCGGCTTCTTCACCAGCGAGGAGAAGCGCCCCTCAATGGTCCGCACCCTGCGCAACGCCTTCGAGCGCATGGAGATGACCGAGCAGGAGGTGCGCACCTTCCACGGCGTCGTCGCCGCCCTGGTGCAGGGCAGCCGGCGGAAAGGCGAGAACCAGGACTGAATCGCCGCTATAGTGGGCGTCCATGGACTATGCGTTGCAGAACATGGACGTCGGGCTGGTGCTGCTGGACGGTGCCCGGCAGGTGCTGGCCGTGAACCCGGCGGCGGTGCGGCTGCTGGGGGAGCGGGCGACCGGGCTGATCGGCGCCTGTCTGCACGACCTGCACCCGCCCTCGCACCGGGCGAAGGTGGACCTGCTGCTGGCGGCGGCGGGCGATCCGGCCGCACCCGCCTCGGCCTGTTCGATGATGGTGGCGCTGCCCGGCCGGGTTCTGGTGGTGAAGGCGACCGCGCTGGCGCCCGCCGCGACCGTGGCGGACGGGAGTGCCGTCACCGCCCTGATGCTGATGGAGGCGGCGCGTCCCATCACGCCCGACGCGCAGGAATCGCAGCCGCTTTCACGACCGCCGGCCGAGCCGCTGGTCAAGCTGCCGGTGGAAAAGGGGCAGGGCATCGTGCTGCTCGACCCGGCGGATGCCGTCTATCTGCAGGCCGACGGCCACTACACCACGGTCCACACCGCCGACGGCGCCTTCTTCTGCGGACTGCCCCTGTCGGAGCTGGAGGCGCGGCTCGACGCCCGGTCCTTCGTGCGCACCCACCGCGGCTACATCGTCAATCTGCGCCATGCCCGCGCGGTGGAGCGGCAGGACGGCCGTGCCGCCTTCGTCATGGCCGCCCCCGGCGCCCCCCGCGTGCCGGTCAGCCGCAACCGGGCCGACGCGCTGAAGAAGCGGCTGGCGCTTTAGTTCTACTGTGTCATAAAACCTGGAATGGGACAGCGGTTCGTTGTAGTAAGAGGATTCATGCTTCGTTCAGAGAGGCGGTATGGATCCCCTTGGCACCGCAGGCGGCATCGAATCACGGTTCGCGGCGTATGTCGATCGCCTGTCTCCGGCTTTGGGTCACGCTGATCGCGCGGCGCCGTTTCGTGCCTATTGCACCGGATTGATCCTTCCAGGCGACCGCAAGAGTGTCGAGCCGATGGCCGCGCGGGTGGAGCCGGGACGTGTCGGCGCCGCCCATCAGTCCTTGCACCATTTTGTTGCCAAGGCGGCCTGGGAGGATGCCGCAGTGCTGGCCGGGGTGCGCGATCTGGTTTTGCCGGCGCTGTTGGAACGCGGCCCGGTCCGCGCCTGGATCATCGACGACACCGGCATGCCGAAGAAGGGCCGCCACTCCGTTGGCGTGACGCGCCAGTACTGCGGCCAGATCGGCAAGCAGGACAACTGTCAGGTTGCCGTGTCGCTGTCGCTGGCAACCGACTACGCCAGCCTTCCCGTCGCCTTCCGGCTTTACCTACCGGAGACATGGGCCGGCGACGCGGAGCGCCGGGTGCGGACCGGCGTACCGGACGGGGTCCTCTTCCAGACCAAGCCGGCCATCGCGCTGGACCAGATCCGCACGGCCATGGCGGCGGGTCTGCCGCCGGGCGTGGTCCTGATGGACGCGGGCTACGGCAACGACACCGCCCTGCGCGAAGGCGTGACCGCGCTGGGGCTGACCTACGTCGCCGGAGTCCAGTCCTCGCTGACCGTCTGGCCGCCCGGTGTGGAACCGCTGCCGCCCAAGCCGTGGAGCGGCAAGGGGCGGCCGCCAAAGCTCCTGCGCCGCGCCCCTGGACATGAACCGATCTCGGTAAAGGCTCTGGCCGAAGGGTTGGCGCCGGAGGCTTGGCGTTCCGTGACGTGGCGGGAAGGCACGAACGCGCCGCTGGCCTCCCGTTTCGCCGCCGTTCGCGTTCACGCCGCGCACCGCGACGAGGAGCGGGCGGTGCGTCGCCCGGAGGAGTGGCTGCTGATCGAATGGCCCGAGGATGAAGAGAAGCCGACCAAGTACTGGTTGTCGACGCTGCCGGAGACAATGTCGCTCGACGCCTTGGTGGAGACCGCCAAGTTGCGGTGGCGCATCGAACGCGATTACCTCGAACTCAAGCAGGAGCTCGGCCTTGGCCATTATGAGGGCCGGGGCTGGCGCGGATTCCACCATCACGCGACGCTGTGCATCGCCGCCTACGGTTTCCTGATCAGGGAACGGGCGGCGATTCCCCCCTCAGGACCACCTCCCTCCGGGCGCCTCCAAGCGCCTGACCTTCCCGAAAGCTTCCGACCCCGCGGGGCCGCCGCCCCGCCCTGAGCGACACATCCCGACGTCCATCGCCACCCTGCGCATCGCAATCGCCAGAATGCTCGCCAGGACCCTTCAGCGATGTCCATGCTGCCATCAATTGCGAACTTTATGACACAGTAGAATTAGCAGGCTGCGGAAAAACGAACATATTCCGGCTTTTTGCCTCGGCTGAGGCTTGGAAATGGGGTTTCCGACAGCCGTTTTTATCGGAATGGGGTTCCTTTTCGCGCTCTGAGGCTCACAGAGCCGCCGTTCAGGCGGACTCCGGGCGTGATTATGCTGCCACCAGCAGCTTGGGCAGGCGGATCAGGTTGTAGGCGGCAGCGGTCAGCGTGAACATCCAGCCAACACGGGCCGTGCCGCGATGGCGGGTCTTGCGCAACCCGGCCCCCTTGATCCAGCCGAACACCTCCTCGATCCGCTTGCGGATTCGCAAGGACACGGCGTAGCCAGGGTGGCGGGTGGTCCGGCAGTCGATCGCCGAACGGCGGTTGCTCGTGTTCTGCGCGACATGGGGGGCTGCACCCAACTCGCGCAGGTCGGCCACGAAATCCTTGGTGTCGTAAGCCTTGTCGGCGCCCACCGTGACGCGGTGGCGGCCGGGGATGGCCTCGACCATGGACACCGCCGCTTCGCGTTCAGCCAGACCGGTGGCCGCCGTCAGCCGGACATCCACCACCAGGGCGTTTCGGTTCTCCATCAGCGCGTGGCCCATGAAGGCCAGCTTCGCCGGTTGCCCATTTCCCTTGCGGTACAGTCGGGCCTCGGGATCGCTGGTCGAGGCATGGGTCTCGTTGGACCGCTTCTCACCATGGAAGTCGCGGTCGCCGTTGCGCCCCGGCCCCGGCGGCTCGCCGCTGCCATCCTTGGGCCGGAAGCTCTTCACCGACGCCCAGGCTTCGATCAGCGTGCCATCCACCGAGAAATGCTCGTCAGACAGCAGCGCCTTGACCTTCGGCTGGCCCAGCACGGTGGCCAGGAACTTGGCCGCCACGTCGCCGGCCAGCAGACGCTCCCGGTTCTTGGTGAACACGGTGACGTCCCACACCGGGGCGTCCATCGACAAGCCGACGAACCACCGGAACAGCAGGTTGTAGTCGAGCTGTTCCATCAGTTGGCGTTCCGAGCGCACCGAGTAGAAGGCCTGGAGCAGCAAAGCCCGCAGCAGCTTCTCCGGCGGGATCGACGGCCGCCCGATCTTGGAGTACAGCCCCTCGAACGCCGGCGACATAACCTCCAGCGCCTCGTCCACGATGGCACGGATCGACCGCAGCGGATGATCGGCCGGAACCCGAGCCTCGCAGCTCACGTAGCTGAAAAGACCCTCGCTGCGTTCGTCCGATCCCCGCATCATACCCTCACCGGCCGCGTTCTCAACGACCCAAGGGAATCACGACCGAACTGCCGAGAACAGCCCTTTTTCCGCGTCCTGTTAGCCGTCTCCATTCACGCAGCAATGCCACCGTTCGCGCCGGTGGACCGCCGCTTGTGCAGCGCGGCTTGCGGGCAGGGGCGCGGGCAGGGAAGGATCGCCGCCATGTTCCCCACCCCTGGCAACCGGAATGAGGAGGCCCCATCCCGTGGACAGCATCGACTCGCCCGACCGTTACGTCTCGTTCAAGGGAATCGACTGCGAGGGCAACAGCCGCCGCATCGTCGAACGGCTGTACATGCACATCGACGATCCGGCCAAGACCAACGCCTTCTGGGAGCGGTTCCGTGCCAAGCTGGCGGTCGCCGGGGACCCGCTGAAGCGGCAGGCCGACGGACTGTGTCTGCTCTGCGCCAACATCTATTACATCGCCGACCTGTTCGAGGAGCAGGCCGACGAGGAGGGGCTGGCGATGCTGCGCCGGCTGGAGGACGAGTGCTGCTGACGGCGTCGTGGATCGGTCGGGCGCGCGGTCAGGGCTTGACGGCCGGTTCCGGTTCCCGGTCGGCCGCGGCATAGGCCACCCGCCAGACCGTGCCGGAGGCATCCTCGGCGATCAGCAGGGCGCCGTCGGCGGCGACGGCCAGACCGCTCGGCCGGCCCCACACCCGCGGGGTTTCGTCGCCGTCCGACCGGCTGTCGATGCGGAATCCGGTGACGAAGGTCTCATAGGTGCCGGTCGGGCGGTTCCTGTCGAAGGGGGCGGTGTCGAAGGGGACGAAGGCGATGGCGTATCCGGTGGGGCGGGACCTGTTCCAAGAGCCGCGCAGGGCCACGAAGGCGCCCATGCGGTAGCGCTCCGGGAAATGGGTGGCGTCGCCGAAGACCAGGCCGATCGGCGCGGAATGGGCCTGGAACAACAGTCCCGGCACCAGAGCCGCCTTGACCAGATCGGGCCGCCGCCCCGCCAGATCCGGCTGCGGGTTGGCGCCGATGTAGGAATAGGGCCAGCCATAGAAGCCGCCGGGTGCCACCGAGGTCAGGAAATCGGGGACCAACTGGTCGCCCAACCCGTCACGCTCGTTCACCACGGCATAGAGATCGTTGGTGCCCGGCTTGAAGGCGAGGCCGACCGGGTTGCGCAATCCGGCGGCGAACAGGCGCTGGCCGCTGCCGTCGATGCGGAATTCCTGGATGGTGGCGCGCGGCTCCGGCTCCACCCCGATGTTCCCCTCCGACCCGATGCCGACGTAGAAATGCCGGCCGTCCGGCGCCACCGCGACAGAGCGGGTATCGTGGCCGCCGGGTTTGCCGAAGGCGCCCTCCGGGGTCAGCCGCCGCCGCTCGCCCGCCTGCACGGTCCCGGCCGTCCAGGGCAGCCGCCACACCCCGTTCAGGTCGCCGACCAGGACCGAACCGTCATGGAAGGCGAGGCCGAAGGGACGGTCGAATCCCTCCGCCCAGATCCGGGCCATTTCCGCATGGCCGTTGCCGTCGCCGTCGCGCAGCAGGGTCAGGGAGCCGGGCCGCTGCTGGGCCACCAGCACGTCGCCATTCGGCAGGACCAGCAGGTTGCGCGCATTCTCCACCCCGTCTCGGAACAGGCTGACCGTGAAGCCGCGCGGCGCCCGCAGCGGCTGGCCGGCACGGCGCGGCACCAGCACGGCCTCGTTGGCGACGGCGGGCGTGGCGTATGGCTTGGGCAGTGTTTCCATCCGCACATGCACCTCGGCGCCGACCGTCTGCATCGGGTCCGTCCGCACCGGCCCAGTCATCGCCGACTGGGCCGGTGCCGGCGCGGCCGGCAGGGCGCAGACCGCCAGAGCCAACAAGCCGGCGCCCAACAGGCCGGTTGGGAGGAGCTTGACGGGAGCGGGGCGGCGGTCGGCCATCGATCGGGCGCTTTCAACGGGGCGGGAGCGGAAGCGGGCGGCATGACAAATATGGGGCACGATGCCGCTTGACGCTCGCGAAGGCAGGCGGTGCAAGGGGGGCTGTACCGTCGGGGTCCCCCGCAAGCGCCGGATGTCCCCAACGTCACCGTTGCGTCGATCAAGTTGCTTGCGGTCGCCGAGCGCGCCAGATCATACTCCGCCCGATCTAGGCGGAAAGGTCGGCGGTGGGCGCCGGTCGACGGCAGCGGTGCAGCGGCGGTTCGGCAATGATGGACAGAAACGCGATCGACGCCGCGGCACTCGCCCTGTCGCCCGCCCGCCCCCGCCTGCTGCTTGCCGCCGCCTTTTCGCTGATCGCAGTGCTGGGCATCGGTTTCTGGGGCTATGTGGTCTGGGCCGACCGGACGGAGACGCTGCGCCATGCGCAGGAGCGGGCGCAGGCGTCGGCTCGGCTCATGCAGGAGCATGTGCGGCGGACGGTCGCCACCGCCGACCTTGCCATCCGGCGGAGCCAGGACCTCATCGACCGCTACGGCATGCCGGGGTTGGACATCAATCGCGAGGCGTGGATCACCGTCCGCGACATGGTGGACAATCTGCCGGAGATCGCGGCCCTGTGGGTCCATGGCCCCACGGGCGACAGCGTCCTGTCGAGCCGGCAGTTTCCCGTGCCTCCTGGCAATGTCGCCGACCGCCCCTATTTCCAGGCTCACCGCGAAGGCGCCGAATTCCATGTCGGCGAGCGGATCACCGGCCGGTTGAGCGGGGCGCAGTCCTTCACGGTCAGCCGGCCGGTCCTGCGGGACGGCCGTTTCCGCGGCGTCGTCCACGCCAACATCGACCTCGACTATTACAGCCAGCTGTATGAAAGCCTGGATCTCGGCGCCGGTTCGGCGGTTGCGGTCTACCGCTCCGACGGCAAGCCGGTGCTGCGCTTCCCCGACAGCGAGCCGCTGGACGGGCCGGACGGCAGGATCGTGCTGCGCCATGCCGTCGATGCCGCCACCGAGACCTTCGAGGCGGAAGGGCCCGTGCCGGGAGCAATGCGCATCCTGTCCTATCAGCGGGTGCCGACCCTGCCGCTGGTCGTCTTCGTCGCCCTGTCGGAACGGACCGAACTGGCGGGCTGGCGGGAGCGGGCGGTCCGGGGCGGCGTCCTGGTCGGGTTGGCCGTTCTGGCCTGCGCCGGACTGGCCTATGGTGCCCTGCGCAGTCTGGAGCGCGAGGTGGCCGGCCGCCGCCGGCTGGCCGACACCAACGCAGAACTCGATGCCAAGAAGCAGGAGCTGGAGTCCGCCAACGAGGCCTTCGCCAGCGCCAACCGCCGTCTGAACCTGATCCTTCATTCCGCATCGGACAGCATCTGCGGCATCGACCGCCAGGGGCGGATCACCTTCGCCAATCCCGCCACCTCCGTGTTGACCGGCTATGCCAACGAAGAGCTTCTGGGCGGCAACCTGCATGCGCTGATCCATTCCCGCCGCGCCGACGGATCGCCCTTCCCGGCGCTGGAGTGCCCGGTGACTGCGGTGCTGCTGAACGGCGAGGACAGGCGCGGGCTGGAGGACACCTACTGGACCAAGGCCGGAAAGCCCTTCCTGGTGGAATACACCGCCTCGCCCATGCTGGCCGACGGCAAGGTGGAGGGGGCGGTGCTGGTCTTCCACGAGATCGCCGAGCGCAAGCGGGCGGAAGCGGCGATGCAGCGCGCCCGGCTGGCGGCGGAGGCGGCGAGCCGCGCCAAGAGCGAGTTCCTGGCCAACATGAGCCACGAGATCCGCACGCCGATGAACGCGATCCTCGGACTGATCCACCTGCTTCAGCAGACGGAACTGACCGACCGTCAGGCGGACTACGTGCACAAGGTGCGGGTGTCGGCGCAGTCGCTTCTGGGCATCCTGAACGACATCCTCGACTTCTCCAAGGTGGAGGCCGGCAAGCTTGAACTGGAGCGGGTCGATTTCCGCCTGGACGACCTGCTGCAGACGCTTGCGGTGATCGTCGGTTCCGCCGCGCAGGAAAAGGACATCGACGTCCTGTTCTCCGTGGCGCCGGACGTGCCGCTGGACCTGATCGGCGATCCGCTGCGTTTGCAGCAGATCCTGATCAACCTCGCCGGAAATGCCATCAAGTTCACCGAGACCGGCGAGGTGGTGGTGGCGGTCAGGGTCCATTCGCTCTCCAACGACCGCGCCGTGCTGGAGTTTGCCGTGCGCGACACCGGCATCGGCATCGCGCCGGAGCAGCGCGAACGGCTGTTCCAGGCCTTCAGCCAGGCCGACAGTTCCACCACCCGGCGCTTCGGCGGCACCGGGCTGGGGCTGGCCATCTGCGCGCGGCTGGTCCGGCTGATGAACGGCGCCATGGAGGTGGAGAGCGAGTTCGGCAAGGGCAGCGTCTTCCGCTTCCATGCGGAGTTCGGTTGCCATGCCGGAAACGGGGCGGGGATCGGGAGCGGGGCCGGACCGGCCGGACGGCTGCCGCGTCAGGTTCCGCGCGACCTGACGGTTCTGGTGGTGGACGACAACGCCACCGCGCGCGAGGTGCTGAGCGAGATCGCCGCCGCCTTCGGCTGGGCGGTGACCGCCTGTGCCGACGGGCAGGCCGCCATCGACGAGCTGGAGCGGGCGGCGGCGGCCGGCGACCCCTATGACGTCGTGCTGATGGACTGGAAGATGCCGGGAATGGACGGGATCGAGGCGGCGCGCCGCATCCGCGCCGATGCCCGCGCCGGGACCCCGATGATCATCGTCATCAGCGGCTATGGCCGCGACCGGCTGGGCGCCCGGTTCGAGGAAACCGGAGCCGCCGGATTCCTGGTGAAGCCGGTCACCGCCTCCACCCTGCTCGACGCCGTCACCGTCGCCTATGCCCGGACGGAGCCGCAAGGGGAGGGCGTCCGTCTGCCCGCCGCCCTTCCGGCTCCGTCCTTTCCCACGCTTCGATCCGAAGCGGAGGGTGGCGGCCGCGCGGCCGGCGGGCTTTCCGGGGACGCCTGGGATGGCAGCCGGGCGCTGCACGGCCGCCGGCTGCTGCTGGCCGACGACAATGCCATCAGCCAGCAGGTGGCCCGCGAGATCCTGGAGCGGGCAGGGGCGGCCGTCACCGTGGCCGCCACCGGGCGGCAGGCGGTGGACTGCGTGCGTGCGGCCGCCCAGCCCTTCGACGCCGTTCTGCTGGACGTGCAGATGCCGGACATGGACGGATTCGCGGCGACCGCGGCGATCCGTGCGCTGCCGGGCGGGCAGCGTCTGCCGATCATCGCGATGACCGCCAGCGCCCTGCCCGCCGACCGTCAGCGCTGCCTGGACAATGGAATGAATGCCCATGTGCCGAAGCCGCTCGACCTGCCGCAACTGTTCGCCACGCTGACCCGCTGGATCGGGCCGCCGCTGCTGGCGGTCCGGCCTTGCACGCCCTGCGCCCCCGGACCGATCCCGTCGCGCGGCCAGACCATGCTGACCGCCGCGGCCTCCCACGGCGGCTCCAAGCTGACCGTGGCGGTGTCGGACCGTTCGGCAGAGGATTTGCCGAGCGACTTGCCGGGCATCGATCTGGACGACGCGCTCAACCGTCTTGGCGGCGATGTCGGGCTGCTCCACCGCTTCATCGGCCGGTTCGCGTCGGATTACCGCGATGTCGCCGATCGGATCTCTGCGGCCCTGGACAGCGACGACCTGACGGCCGCCAAGGGCGTTGCGCATGAACTGAAAAGCGTCGCCGGCAATGTCGGCGCGGTGCGCCTGTCAGCCGCCGCCGACGCGGTGCAGATCGCCGCGCATTTAGGCGATGCCGGCGCTGCCGGTGCCCAACTGCCGGTGCTGCACGCCGAACTGGCCCTGGTGCTGGAGAGTGCCGCACTGCTGGCGGTGGAGCCGGTGGGCACCGGGAATGCGGGAAACGGCGGCGATTCCGGACGGTCGGCAAAAAGCCGCAAGGAATTGGCGGAAAAGCTGCCGCAGTTCGCAATATTGTTACATGACAGTAACTTCGCAGCGGCGGAAGAGTTCGCTATGCTGGCACCGTTGCTGGCGGATTCGGTCGATCCCTCGACGATGAAGGGGCTCTCATCCGCCATCGACGGTCTGGATTTCATCAGGGCGCTTGGAATCGTGCAGCAGATCGCGCGTGACCTCGGCCTTCCGTTACCGACGGTCTGAACGCTGCCATGGCCGAACTCCGCCCGAAAATCCTGGTGGTGGACGATATCCCGTCCAACGTCCATGTGCTCAGCCGCATCCTGAAGGACGAGTACGACATCTATTTCGCCACGGACGGTGAAAAGGCGCTGGATCTGGTCCAGGTTCGGATGCCCGACCTTGTCCTGCTGGACATCATGATGCCGGGAATGGACGGCTTCGAGGTGTGCCGCCGCATCAAGGGCGACCCCGCCACCCACGACATCCCGGTCATCTTCATCTCCGCCAAGAGCGAGGTGGAGGACGAGACCCGCGGGCTGGAGGTCGGGGCCATCGACTTCATCACCAAGCCGATCAGCCCGCCCATCGTGAAGGCGCGGGTGCGCAACCACCTGCTGCTGAAACGCCAGACCGATCTGCTGCGCAGCCTGTCCTTCCTGGACGGGCTGACCGGCATCGCCAACCGCCGACGCTTCGACGATGCGATGTCCCGCGAATGGCGGCGCTGCGCCCGTGCGCACCTGCCGTTGTCGCTCATCATCCTCGATGTCGATCATTTCAAGGCCTACAACGACCAGTACGGCCATCAGGTCGGCGACGAATGTCTGCGCGTGGTGGCCGAGGTGCTGTCGGAGAGGACGAGGCGGCCGAGCGACCTGGTCGCCCGCTATGGCGGGGAGGAGTTCGTCTGCCTGCTGCCGGAGACCGACGGTCCCGGCGCCACCCGCGTCGCCGAAGACCTCCGGGCCGGCGTGGCCGAACGGCGCATCCCGCATGCCCAGTCCCCCGTCGCCCCCTTCGTCACCATCAGCCTCGGCGTCGCCACGGTGATCCCGTCCGCCGCCGGCAGCCCGGACCGGCTGGCGGAGATTGCCGACCAGCTGCTCTATCGTGCCAAGCGCGCCGGCCGCAACCGCGTGCAGGACGCAACGGTGCCGGCGCTGTGACCGCCCCGCCCTCCGCCACTTCGCCTGCTGCACCGTCGTTCCGCGATGTCCGTGGCCGCGGCTTCTCCCGCCGGTCGACGCTGGACGCCGCCTGGACCTGGATCGATGGCCGGATCGCTCCGCCATCCGCCCGGCCTTTGCCGTTGGCGGAGTGCGGCGCTCTGGTGCTGTCGGAAGCGGTCGCGGCGCTGGGCGATTGGCCGCCGTCCGCCCGCGCCGCGACGGACGGCTATGCCGTGGCGGCGGCCGATACGCTGGGGGCCGGCTCCTACAATCCGGTGCCGCTGGCGGGCGCGCTCGCGGTGGTGGCCGGCGATCCGCTGCCGCCGGGCTGCGACGCGGTGATCCCCTATGAGGCGGCTCAGGCCGCCGGCCCTGTCGTCGAGGCGGTCGATGCCGTGGCACCCGGCAGCGGAGTGGAGCGCCGGGGCGCCTGGATGGCGGCCGGAAGCCCGCTGCTGCCGGCCGGCCGGCGCCTGCGCCCCGCCGACCTCGGGCTGCTTGCCGCCGCCGGGCATCGCATCCTGCCGGTCCTGCCGGCGCCGCGGGTGCGGATCCTGCTGGCCGGCGGTCCCAAGGCCGGTGCGGCGGAGCAGTTGGGGGACATGCTGGCCGCGCTGGTCCGGCGCGACGGCGGCACTGTCGAGGCGGTCGCCCCGCTGCCCGCCGACATCGACGCACTGGCTGACGCCTTCACCCGGCCCGGCGCCGACCTGATCCTGTCGGCTGGCCGCACCGGCACCGGTCCGGACGATGTGGCGCCACCCGCCCTGGCGAAGGCCGGCAGCCTGGATTTTCACGGCATCGCCATGCGGCCGGGCGGCAGTGCCGGGTTGGGACAGGCCGCCGGCGGTCCCGTGCTGCTGATACCGGGCGAACCGATGGCGGCGCTGGCGGCTTACGAGCTGCTGGCCGGGCGGGCGGTGCGGCATGCCGCCGGCTTGCCCGCCGGGCTGCCCCATGCCACCGTTCAGGCGGTGACCGTGCGCAAGCTGGTTTCGGAGATCGGCTGTGTCGACCTGCACCGGGTGCGGCTGGACGATGGGGGCAGGGTGGAACCGGTCGCCTCGCCCGGCTGGCCGGGACTGGCGGCGGCGGCTCGGGCCGATGGCTTCGTCCTGATCGGGGCGGACAGCGAAGGCGTGCCGGACGGCGGCGCGGTCACCATGTATCGTTTCGCCTGATTCGACTCTTCAAGGATTTGCCGCGTGCACAGTTCCGACCGCAGCCGCGAGGACATCCGCCGTTTCGTCGCCCTGGCCGCCCGCCAGGACCAGTTCCTGGAGGTGGTGAGCGGGGAGGAGGCGCGCGCCCGCTTCCATCGCCATCTCGACCTGTCCCCGCGGGGGGAGGAGCGGGTGCCGCTGTCCGCATCCCTCGGCCGCGTGCTGTCGGCCGACGTGGTGGCGGAGGTGGACGTTCCCGGCTTCGACCGCTCGGTGGTGGACGGCTTCGCCGTGCGAGCCGCCGATACGGCGGGTGCGGCGGAGGACGATCCGGTCGCCCTGCGCCTGAACGACGAGGTGCTGGCCGCCGGCCATGCCCCCGACCTGACGGTGGAGCCCGGAACCGCCACGGTGATCGCCACCGGCGGCATGCTGCCGCGCGGCGCCGATGCGGTGGTGATGGTGGAGACGACGGAAGCGGTGGAGCGGCCCGACGGCCTGTTCGTCACGTTGACCCGGCCCGCCACCCCCGGCGCCTTCGTCGCTGCCGCCGGGTCCGACATCGGCCGGGGCGAGGTGGTGCTGCGCCGGGGCCAGACATTGACCTCGCGCGAGATCGGCGTTCTCGCCGCCATCGGGCTGGCGGAGGTCGCCGTGGTGCGCCGCCCGCGCGTCGCCATCCTGTCCACCGGCGACGAGATCGTGGCGCCCGGCCAACCGATCCGCACCGGCGCGGTCTATGACAGCAACGGCGCCATCCTGGCCGCCGCTGTGACCGAGCTGGGGGCCGAGCCGGTGCCGCTGGGCATCGCTCCGGACGAGGACGGGGCGCTGGAGCGGCTGGTTGCCCAAGGGCTGCAGTGCGACGCGCTGCTGCTGTCGGGCGGCACCTCGAAAGGAGCGGGCGACCGCTCCCACCGCATCGTGGCGCAGCTGAAGGATCCCGGCATCGTCGCCCATGGCGTGGCGCTGAAGCCCGGCAAGCCGCTGTGCCTCGCGGTGACCGGCGGCAAGCCGGTGGTCATCCTGCCGGGCTTCCCGACCTCGGCCATGTTCACCTTCCACAGCTTCGTGGCGCCGGTGATCCGCGCCATGGCCGGCCTGCCGCCCGCGACGGCGGAGGAGGTGCCGGCCACCCTGCCGGTGCGGCTGGGATCGGAACGTGGGCGCACCGAATATGTCATGGTTTCGCTGGTCCATGGCGCCGATGGGGACACGCTGGCGGCCTATCCGCTGTCCAAGGGATCGGGCGCCGTCACCGCCTTCAGCCATGCCGATGGCTTCCTCGCCATCGACGCGCAGGCGGAGGCGGTGGAGGCGGGCACGCCGGTGTCCGTCCATCTGCTTGGCCGGGCGGTGGCCCCGGCCGATCTGATCGTGGTGGGCAGCCAGTGCATCGGCCTCAACGCCGTGCTCGGCGGCCTGATCGGGGAAGGGATGACGGTGAAGGCGTTGAATGTCGGCTCGATGGGCGGGCTGGCTTCGGCGCGGCGGGGCGAGTGCGACATCGCGCCGGTCCATCTCATGGATCCCGCCACCGGCACCTACAACATGCCCTTCCTGGCGCCGGGGCTGGAGCTGGTCGCCGGCTACCGCCGGATGCAGGGCATCGTCTTCCGCCGCGGCGATCCGCGTTTCGAGGGCAGGACGGCGGCCGAGGCGGCGGCGGCCGTCGCCGGTCTGGCCGACTGCATCCTGATCAACCGCAATGCCGGCAGCGGCACCCGCATCCTGACCGACCGGCTGCTGGGGCCGGCGCGGCCGACCGGCTACTGGACTCAGGCCAAGTCGCACAATGCCGTCGCCGTTGCGGTGGCGCAGAACCGTGCCGACTGGGGTGTGGCCATCGAGACGGCCGCGACCCTCTACGGACTGGGCTTCCTGCCGCTGCAGGAGGAGCATTACGACTTCGTCGTTCCCGCCGCCCGCCGCGACCGTCCCGCCGTCCGCCGCTTCGTCGAGGCGCTGGATAGGCCGGACGTGGCGGAGGCCCTGCGTGCCATGAGCTTCCTGCGATAGAGTCCGGCGGGCTCGCCCGGCAAATCCGGATAAAATCCTTTGAATTGGAATTCTTCGTGATCCAACGGACGGGTGGTTGCGTACTGCAGATCACGATGCGACATACAGGCTGGCGTGACGCTCGGGGGTGTCAAGGGGTGGCGACGGAGGTCTGAAAACTAGGCCGGTGCCGTGAATTCCGGGAATGGGTGCCATCCCTGGCTTGTGCAGCGGCCGATGTTCCCCTTGAATGGGTCCATGCAGGACCACACCCCCGCGGCCGACATGGCCCCCAGTCTGGAAGACCTGCTCGTCGCCGTCGGGCGCGAGCGGGACCGTCAGGCATTCGGGGTTCTGTTCGACCATTTCGCGCCACGGCTGAAGACGTATCTGCGCCGGTTGGGATGCGATTCCGCCGCCGCTGAAGAACTTGTTCAGGAGGTCATGCTGTTGGTCTGGCGTCGTGCCGAAACCTACGATCCGATCCACGCCTCCGCCGGCACCTGGGTGTTCACCATCGCGCGCAACAAGCGGATCGACGTGTTGCGCCGCGAGCAGCGGCCGGAGATCGATCCCGACGATCCGGCCCTGGTCCCCGAACCCCAGGAGGCCGCCGACCGCCGGATCGAGGCGAAGGAAAGCAGCGGCCGCCTGCGTGCCGCATTGAAGGACCTGCCGCCCGAACAGGCCGAACTGCTGCGCATGGCCTATTTCGAGGACAAGCCGCACAGCGTCATCTCCGCCGAGCACGGCATCCCGTTGGGCACCGTCAAATCGCGCCTGCGTCTGGCGATGGAACGCCTGCGCCGGTCGCTGAGGGATATGGGATGAGGCATTTCCGATGATTCGGCCGAGCCACCATCCGGGGGACACCCTGCTGATCGATTATGCCGGCGGCGCCCTGTGCGAAGGCGCCTCGCTGGCCGTGGCGATCCATCTGGCCTTCTGCCCCGCCTGCCGCCACGGGGTGGCGGAGATGGAGGCGATCGGCGGCGCCCTGCTCGATGAACTGGAGCCGGAACCGCTGTCCAACGGCTGCCTGGAGGCGCTGATGGCCCGTCTGGACCATGAGCGGCCTGCGCCCTGCCGTCCCGTGCCGAAGCCGTCCGCAGAGCAGTCGCGCTATCCCGAGCCATTGCGCAGCTATCTGCGCGGACGTCTCGGCCGCGACGGACGGATCGCGGAAGAGGGCTGGCGCTTTCTGCAGCCGGGCATGCGCGGCCTGGATCTGCTGTCCGGCCCCAACGGGACGACGCGGCTGATCCGCATGAAGGGCGGCGTCGGCGTGCCCCGGCACACCCATGGCGGCATCGAGCTGACCGTGGTGCTGGAGGGCGGCTTCTCCGACGAATTCGGCGCCTTCCTGCCCGGCGACCTCGCCATCGGCGATCCATCGCTGGTCCACCGGCCGGTATCCGACCCGGAGGGCTGCCTCTGCCTCGCCACAACCATCGGCGGCCTGCGGCTGACCGGGCCGGTGGGGCGGCTGTTGAACCGTTTCATCAAGTTCTGAAACGGAGACCGTCCGCGGGCCGTCGCTACCGGGTGCAGTCGGCCAGACCGTCGCGGCGCACCACCGCCATCCGCTGCTCGATCACCCCCGCCCGCCGGGCGACATAGGGGCCGGGGCGGGTGGGCGACCAGTTGCGCGGGCTGGGCAGCACCACGGCCAGCAGCGCCGCCTCGCGCCGGGTCAGCGCCGCGGCGGATTTGCCGAAATGGTGCCGCGCCGCGGCCTCCGCGCCATAGACGCCGTCGTCCCACTCCACGATGTTCAGATAGACCTCCAGAATGCGGCGCTTGGTCCACAGCCCTTCGATCAGCAGGGTGAACCAGGCCTCCGCTCCCTTGCGGGTCCAGCTGCGGTCGGGCCAGAGAAAGGCATTTTTGGCGGTCTGCTGGCTGATGGTGCTGCCGCCGCGCAGGCGCTTGCCCTCCTCGTTGTCCTCGAAGGCGCCCTCGATGGCAGCCCAGTCGAAGCCGCCATGGCCGCAGAAATTGCTGTCTTCCGACGCGATCACCGCATCCACCAGCGAGGGCGAGATGCGCTCCAGCGGTTCCCAGTCGCGGGACAGGCCGGAGCCGCCCAGCGCCCGGATCAGCATCAGCGGCGTTGCCGGCGGCGGTACGATCCGGTAGAGCGCCGCCCATAGGACGGTGAAGGCGACCAGTCCCGCCGCTCCGATCAGCGCCCAGCGCAACAGCGTCCGCATCCCGCACCGTCTCCGCCCTGATTCCGCGACACCCCTCAATGGGGGTGAGGCGGCGGCGGGTCAACAAGCGGCGCTCGCTTTGGGGCGCTTCGCCGCCATATAGTGCCGCCGATGGACCTCACCGCCGACCCCACCCCGATGCACAGCCTGGACGACGCGCCCGCCATGGTGGCCGGCGCGCGCCGCGTCGTGTCGCTGACGCTAGACGGCGAGGTGGAGGAGCTGTCGCTGGCCGCCGCCGCGTCGAAGGTGCGCCGCCAGCCGCCGCTGGTCTGCCATGCCCGCGCCTTCGCCCGCCGGCTGGGCATCGACGGCTTCCCGGCCTTCGATGTGCTGGAGCTGTTCGCCTTCGTCCATCCCGCCCGCTTCTGCGTCCCCACCCCGCGCGGCATCGCCGAGGCGCTCGACCTGCCCACCCCCGATGGGCATGAGGCGGAGGCCCTGGCCCTGCAGCGCGCGGTGCGCCGGCTGCTGGGCGACCTTGGCGCTGCCGGACGGGAGGAATCCTCCGACCCCGTCGCCTTCGCCTGGGAGATGGGACGCGCCGGCTGGCCCTGGGCGCCCGCGGTGCTGGCCGCACTCGGCAAGCCCGATGGGCCGGAGAAGGGGGCCGCCCGCTCGGGCCTGCGCGTCTGGACCCGCATCAAGGAGTGGGAGGAGGGCGCTCCCCCGCCGCCGCCCGCCCAGAACCCGGTGGACCCGGAGGAGGCGCGCCGGCGCCTCGCCGCCATGCTGTCGGCGACTGTGCTGGGCAAGGTGGCGGAGCCGCGGCCGCAGCAGGCCGACTATTCCAGCGCAGTGTCCGCCGCCTTCGCCCCGCGCCAGCTGCCCGACACCCCGAATGTCGTGCTGGCGGAGGCCGGAACCGGCGTCGGCAAGACGCTGGGTTATCTGGCGCCGGCCACGGTGTGGGCGGAGAAGAATGGCGGCACGGTCTGGATTTCCACCTACACCCGCAACCTCCAGCACCAGATCGACGCCGAGCTGGACCGGCTCTATGCCGACCCGGCGACCAAGGCGCGCAAGGTGGTGCTGCGCAAGGGGCGCGAGAACTACCTGTGTCTGCTGAATCTGGAAGAGGCTGTGCGCGCCATGCCCTTCCAGCCGCACAATGCCGTCGGCGTCGGGTTGATGGCGCGCTGGGCGGCGGCGACGCGCGACGGCGACATGACCGGCGGCGACTTCCCCGGCTGGCTGGTCGACATCGCCGGGCGCGGGCCCACCATGGGACTGGCCGACCGCCGCGGCGAGTGCATCTATTCCGCCTGCGACCATTACGCCCGCTGCTACATCGAGAAGAGCGTGCGCCGGGCGCGGCGCGCCGACATCGTCATCGCCAACCACGCGCTGGTGATGGTGCAGGCGGCGCTTGGCGGCGGCGAGGAGCCGACCCTGCCCAGCCGCTATGTCTTCGACGAGGGGCACCATGTCTTCGACGCCGCCGACAGCGCCTTTGCCGGCCATCTGACCGGGCGGGAGACCCAGGAGCTGCGGCGCTGGCTGCTCGGTGCGGAGGAGACCGGGCGCAGCCGCGCCCGCGGCCTGAAACGCCGGCTGGAGGACATTGTCGCCAATGACGAGGAGGCGCTGCGCCATCTCGACGACATCCTGATGGGCGCCCGCGTCCTGCCCGGCGACGGCTGGTCGGCGCGGCTGGCCGCCGACAACCCGCAGGGGCCGACCGAGCGCTTCCTGCTGCTGGCGCGTCAGCAGGTCTATGCCCGCACCGCCGGGCAGGGCGGCCCCTACAGCCTGGAAGCCGACAAGGCCTATCCGGTGGACGGGCTGCTGGAGGCCGCGGCGGAGCTGGAACAGGCGCTGGTCCGCCTGTCCGAACCGGTGGAGGCGCTGGCCCGCCGGCTGGCCCAGCGGTTGGAGGACGAGAGCGCAGAACTCGACTCCGACCAGCGCCGTCGCATCGATGCGCTGTCGCGCAGCCTGCACCGCCGTGGCACCCTGACGGTGGAGGCGTGGCGCGCCATGCTGCGCACCCTGCCGACCGAGACGCCGTCGCATTTCGTCGACTGGTTCGCGGTTGAGCGGATCGACGGGCGCGACATCGATGTCGGGCTGTACCGCCATTGGGTCGATCCGACCGTTCCCTTCGCCGAGGCGCTGGCCGGTCCCGCCCATGGCTTGGTGGTGACCTCCGCCACGCTGACCGACGGCACCGGCGACATCGGCCAGGACTGGCGCGCGGCGGAGGACCGCTGCGGCGCCAGCCATCTGCCGGCCCCGGCGATCCGGGCGCAGGTTCCTTCCCCCTTCGACTATCCGAACCGCACCCGCGTCTTCGTCGTCAACGACGTGCGCAAGGACGATCTGGGGCAGGTGGCGGCGGCCTACAAGTCGCTGTTCCTGGCGGCGGGCGGCGGCGGGCTCGGCCTGTTCACCGCGATCAGCCGCCTGCGCGCGGTGCGCGACCGCATCGCCGAACCGCTGGATCAGGTCGGCATCCCGCTCTATGCCCAGCATGTCGACCCGCTCGACGTCTCCACCCTGATCGACATCTTCCGCAACGAGGAGCATGCCTGCCTGCTCGGCACCGACGCGGTGCGCGACGGGGTGGACGTGCCGGGCCGCAGCTTGCGTCTGATCGTCTTCGACCGCGTGCCCTGGCCGCGCCCCGACATTCTCCACCGCGCCCGGCGCGACGCCTTCGGCCGCCGGCGCTACGAGGACATGATCACCCGCCTGCGCCTGAAGCAGGCCTTCGGCCGGCTGGTCCGCCGCGCCGACGACACCGGCGTGTTCGTCCTGCTCGACTCCATGATGCCGAGCCGGCTGGCCGGCGCCTTTCCGGAGGGGGTGGAAATGCGCCGGGTCGGGTTGAAGCAGGCGGTGGAGGAGACCGCGGAGTTCCTGCGGGGCTGGTGAGGCTCAGCCCGCGCAGGGGGCGGGGGCGGAAGCGTTGCCATCTCCTGCGGCCATTTCCAGCGGTCTTGCCGACGGTGCGTCGGCGGCGGGGAACCGAGCGGCAATCTCGGCCAGCGGGGCTGGCCGGCCCAGCAGATAGCCCTGCATCTGGTCGCAACCCTTCGATTGCAGAAAGCCGAACTGCTCCTCCGTCTCCACCCCCTCGGCGATGGTTTCCAGGCCGAGACCGTGGGCCATCATGATGATGGTCTCGACCAGCCGGGCCGCCGCGGCCCCGTCCGTGGCGTTGGAGACGAAACAGCGGTCGATCTTCAGCATGTCGAAAGGATAGCGCTGCAGATAGCTCAAGCTGGAATAGCCGGTGCCGAAATCGTCGATGGAGAGGCGGACGCCGAGGCCGCACAGCCGGTGAAGCGCGTCAGTCACCTCCGGCGTCTCGTCCATCAGGACGCCTTCGGTGATCTCCAGTTCCAGGCGGTTCGGCGGCAATCCGTGGGCGGCGAGCGCCTCCGTCACGCGGATGACGAAGGACGGGTCGCGCAGTTGCCGGGGCGAGACGTTGACGGCGACCCGCGGCGCCGATGCCTCCCTGCCGAACAGTTGGGCGGTTTCGCGGATCGCGGTCTCGATCACCCAGGCACCGATCTCCCCGATCAGCCCGACCTCTTCCGCCACGCAGATGAAATGCCCTGGCGCCTCCAGCGTGCCGTCGGGCTGGCGCCAGCGCAGCAACGCCTCCAGCGCAACCGGCCGGCGGCCCTCCGCCTGGACGATCGGCTGGTAGTGGAGCTCGAATTCCGACTGCTGAACGGCCAGCCTGAGGCGGCTTTCCAGAGCGATCCGCCGCTGAACGCGCTCGTTGATCTCGGCGGTGAAGAACTCGTAGCGGTTTCGGCCGCGTTCCTTCGCCCGATAGAGGGCAAGGTCGGCGTTGCGAAGAAGCTCCGGTGCGTCGGCCCCGTCCGCCGGATAAAGCGCGATGCCGATGCTGGCCGTCACGAAATGATCGTGGCCGCAGATCCGGAAGGGCGGGGCGAAGGCTTCCAGCACCCGTTCCGCGATGCCACGCGCCGCGACGTTGCCGGCGATGCAGGGCAGCACGACCAGGAACTCGTCACCGCCCATGCGGGCAAGGGTATCGCCCTGCCTGATCGATACCGACAGGCGGTTCGCCGCCTCCCGCAGCAGCGTATCGCCCGCCTCGTGTCCCAGCGTGTCATTGACGTTCTTGAAATTGTCGAGGTCGATGAACAGGAGAGCCGACGGCAGCTGGTTGCGCCGGGAGTTCAGGATCGCCTGCTCCAGCCGGTCGCGGGTCAGCAGGCGGTTGGCCAGCCCGGTCAGCTCGTCGAAATGCGCCTGCCGGTACAGCTGCTCCTCATAGCTGCGGCGAAGGGCGATGTCGTTCTCCAGCGCGGCGTTCGCCCCGGCCAGTTCGCAATTGGCGGCATACAGGTCGCCGGCCAGATCGTTGAAGGACTGGATCAGCTGGTCCAGCTCGTCGGGCTTGTTCGGCGCCGGCCGGTCCAGGGTGAGGAGCGGCGGCGAGGACCGGCGGTCATGCCGGCGCAGGTTGGCGGCGATGGAGATCAGATGGCGCGTCACCAGCCGGTGGCAGATGAACAGGATGAAGCCGGACACCAGGAAGGTCTTGATGCCCTGGCTGATCAGGATCACCTCCGCCGTCGTCAGCAGACGGTGGTACACGTCGTCCAGCGTCGCTTCCACCCGCAGCGTCCCCAATGTCAGGGTCTTCCCCTCCGCCATCCGGGTCAGCGGCATTTCGGCATGGAGGCCGGGCCGCTCCTGTGCCGTGCCGACCGTGAGCACCAGGGGGGACTTCGCGGTCGCGCTGTGCTCTGTCACCTCTGCCATCCGTATGTGCGGCAGGCGGATGATGCCGTTGAGCAGCAGGCGCAGCTGGTCGTGGTCGACCACCCACAGGCTGTTGCTCATGCTGGGAACGGTGCTGAGCCGTATCTCGTCGAACCGCTCTTCGATTCCGCGCAATTCCCGCCGGAAGTCGAAATAGAGCTGCAATGCTGTGGACACCAGCGTTACGAGGGTGCTGAAAAGAAGGATCCAGAACAAAAGACTGACGGCGATCCCGCTGCCGGCCCAAGGAATGGATAATCGTCGCCGCAAGGGTGGCGGGTTTCCATCATTGCCCGGACGGAACGCTATCGCCCGGCTTGGAGCGTTCCCGTCAGACATGGCCGTGCTCCGCACTGTTTTCGGGGGGCAAGGTAGCGGAGAGCCGGCGGGCGCGGACAGTTGGGGCTGATGCTGATCCCGAAGCGTGGAGTCGGACGGCAGATGGGCAAGAGCGCGGTGGGCGGGTTGGTGCCGCTTCAAGGAATAGATGGTGGTTCATGGCGTGTTGCATCGCTTCCGCTCCGCTCCATCCGCACTGGTGCGAGGCTGCCGCTTCCGGTGCTTTGCGCCAACTCCGCGCCTGCCTCTCCAGCCGGGCCTGCTTGCATTCTCCAATATGCATTCTTGCAATCGCCAGATTGCGGAGCAAGAGTTTCATGCGACCGCAACACATTGTTTTATTGAATCCGGAATGACCCGGTCATGGCGGCATGCCGCGGAGATTGGCCCGCTCCCGGCGGCTACGTCCGGTCTTCAAGCCGTGGACACGGAAAGCCGGCGCTGAATCCTTGCGGCGATTTCATTCGTACAGATAACTTTATCGCGCCGCATCATCCCGCCGGTGCGTAGACTGCGAGCAGCGCCGACAGGGTCACGACGCTGAAGACCGTGGACACCAGGATGGCCGAGGAGGTGCGCTCCACATAGGTCTGGTACTGGGTCGCCACCACGAAGGTCAGGGCGCCGGTCGGCAGGGCTGCCAGGATCACGGCGCTGCCGGTCCAGAAGGGGTCCATCGGGAACAGCGTCTGCGTCAGCACCCAGGCCAGCGCCGGATGCACCAGCAGCTTCAGCGCGCTGATCCACCCCGCCTCCGCCAGCCCGGCGGTCAGCCGCTGGGAGGCCAGGAACAGGCCGATGGCGAACAGGGCGCAGGGGCCGGCGGGAGAGCCCATCAATTCGCAGAAGGTGGCGATCGGCTTCGGCACCGCCACGCCGGGCAGCAGCGCCGACCAGGCGAGGCCGGCGGCAGTGGACAGGATCAGCGGATTCTTCGCCAGCGCCCGCCCGACATCGCGCAGAGCCTTGCCCACCCCGTTGCCATGGCTGTTGGCGAACTCCATCCACACCACCGCGATGCCGACCATGATGGCGCTCATGATGACGGTCGCCAGGATGGTGGGAGCCAGACGGTCCGGGCCGAAGGCGGCCAGGAACAGCGGGATTCCCATGTAGCCGGTGTTGGAGAAGGCGGCGTTCAGCCCCTGCATGCACTGGATCTGCGTGCGCTCCCGCCGCAGGAGCCGGCCGACGATCGCCCCCAGCGCATAGACCAGCAGCATCGATCCCAGGAAGGCGCCGATGAAGGGCCCGTTGAAGATTTCCGGGATCGACCGCCGCGCCGTCCCCAGGAACAGAACCGGCGGCAGTGCCATCCAATAGACGAACTTGTTGAGCGCCTCGGACGATGCGGCGCCCAGCAGCTTCGACTTTCCGGACAGGAAGCCGGCCAGAATGATGGCGAATACGGGAAATGCGACATTGAGGACGACGTTCATGATGGGCGACAATAGGCGGAGCCAACCGTCGCGTCGAGCGACCGACCCCTCCGCCGCGAGCATGGCACCCTTGACGCTGCCTGTGCGGTGTCGGACGCCGGGCTTGACGTGGCTGGAGCGGCGTTCGAGATTGCGGCAAGGACACGCGACCGCTCCCTGGGGGAGACCGCCTCATGAGAAAGCCGACAGACGCAATGATCGACCACCACAGCGCCCTCATCTATGTCATGGTCCTGGTATCCGCCTGCGACGCCGATATGACCGACGCGGAACTGGAGGCCATCGGCGAGAATGTGCGCTATCTGCCGATCTTCAAGGATTACAGCGGCGATCAGGTGATGGCCGCCACCCGCGAATGCACCGCCATGCTGTCCGACAATGACGGGTTGGACACGGTGCTGACCATCATCGAGCAGGCGGTTCCGGCCAAGCTGCGCGAGACCGCCTATGCGGTCGCCTGCGACATCGCCGCCGCCGATCCGAAGGCGTCGCAGGAGGAACTGCGCATGCTGGAGATGATCCGCCACCGGCTGGGGGTGGACCGTCTGTGCGCCGCCGCCATCGAACGCGGAGCCCGCGCCCGCCACATGCGCCTCTGACCCTGCCGGACTTCTCCTGAAAGCCCGGAATTCTATCGAAAGCCTGGACATGAGCGAAGAGACCACCCGCCCCGATCTCTCCGGCCGGCGCATCGGCTTCATTGGGCTCGGCCTGATGGGCAAGCCGATGGTTCGCGCCCTGGCCCGTGCCGGTGCGGAGCCCGTGCTGACCAGCCGCAGCCCCGGTCCGGTCGCCGAACTGGCGGCGGAGGGCATGATCGCCGCCACCGGTCCGGCCGCGGTCGCCGGGCAGGCCGACATCATCATCCTGATGCTGACCGACACGGCGGCGGTTGAGGCGGTGGCCGAGGCGCTGCTGCCGGTCCTGCGGCCCGGCCATCTGGTGATCGACATGGGCACCACCGCCGTCGCCGCCACCCGTGCGCTCGCCGAGCGGGTGGCCGCGGCCGGCGCGGACTGGCTCGACGCCCCCGTTTCCGGCGGCACGGTGGCGGCGGAGGCCGCGACCCTGACCATCATGGCCGGCGGCTCCGAGGCAGCCTTCGCCCGCGCCCTTCCGGTGCTGCAGGCGATGGGCCGCCGCATCACCCATGTCGGGGCCAGCGGCGCCGGCCAGATCGCCAAATCGGCCAATCAGGTCATCGTCGCGCTGACCATCGGCGCGGTGGCGGAAGCGCTGGCGCTGGCGCGGGCCGCGGGCGCCGATCCGGCCAAGGTGCGGGATGCCATCCGCGGCGGCTTCGCCGAATCCCGCATCCTCGACCTGCATGGCGGCCGCATGGTCAGCGGCGACTTCACGCCGGGCGGCCGCGTCACCACCCAGGTCAAGGACCTGCGCCAGGCGGAGGAGCTTGCCCAGCAATCCGGCATCGACCTTCCGACGCTGGGCCTGTCGCTGGAACTGTTCGAACTGCTGGTGGAGCAGGGTGACGGCGCCCTGGACCATTCCGCGCTCTACCGCCTGTTCGCGCGCTGAACCGGTCGGGGATGGGGGGCGGTGGATTTTCAACCCGCCGCCTTCCGCGCATCGCCGTCCATTCCCGTCCGTTGCGGCAATGACCTGCTTTCCGCAAGTTTCTTCTCAAAACGGTTGAGCCCAGGCGCCGCATCGTCCATTCTCCCGGCTTTCCACGGGGCGGCGGACCTTCCGCCGTTCCATCGGCTTAAGACGGGTCAGGCGGCGATGACGGGCGAACGCATCTATCTTTACGACACCACGCTGCGCGACGGGGCGCAGACCCAGGACGTGGATTTCTCGGTCGCCGACAAGATTGCGATTGCCAAGGATCTCGACCGGCTGGGCATCGACTATGTCGAGGGCGGCTGGCCGGGCGCCAACCCGACCGACGACCAGTTCTTCGCCGAGGCGCCGCAGCTGACCCGCGCCGTCTTCACCGCCTTCGGCATGACCCGCCGCCCAGGCCGCAGCGCCGCCAACGACCCGCAGCTGACGGCGCTGGCGCAGTCGAGCGCCAAGGCGGTCTGCATGGTCGGCAAGACCTGGGACTTCCATGTCGACGTGGCGCTGAACATCCCGCGCGAGGAGAATCTCGACCTGATCCGCGACAGCATCGCCGCGCTCCACGCCGCCAAGGGCGAGGCGCTGTTCGATGCCGAGCATTTCTTCGACGGCTACAAGCGCAACCCGGCCTACGCCGTCTCCTGCATCAAGGCGGCCTATGAGGCCGGCGCCCGCTGGATCGTGCTGTGCGACACCAACGGCGGCACCCTGCCGCACGAGATCGACGCCATCGTGCGCGAGGTGGTGGAGACGCACGGCATTCCCGGCGACAATCTCGGCATCCACTGCCACAACGACACCGAGAACGCCGTCGCCAATTCGCTGGCGGCGGTGCGGGCCGGCGCGCGCATGGTCCAGGGCACCATCAACGGGCTGGGCGAGCGCTGCGGCAATGCCAATCTTGTTTCGCTGATCCCGACGCTGATGCTGAAGCTGGGTTACGAGACCGGCATCCGGCGCGAGGATCTGCCTCTCCTGACCCAGCTGAGCCGCGCCTTCGACGACCGGCTGAACCGCGCGCCCAACCGGCATGCGCCCTATGTCGGCGCCAGCGCCTTCGCCCACAAGGGCGGGCTGCATGTCTCGGCGGTGGAAAAGGACCCGTCCTCCTACGAGCATGTCGCCCCGGAGGCCATCGGCAACCGCCGCCAGATCGTCATGTCCGACCAGGCCGGGCGCTCCAACCTGATCGTGCGGCTGCGCGACATCGGCATGGCGGTGGATGCGAAGGACGACCGGCTGACCGGCCTGCTCGATCTGGTGAAGCAGCGCGACAGCGACGGCTACGCCTACGACACGGCGGAGGCCAGCTTCGAGCTGCTGGTCCGGCGTGAACTGGGCGAGGTGCCGCGCTTCTTCGAGTTGCTGCGCTTCCACGTCACCGACGAGCGCCGCTACAACGCCGTCGGCAAGCTGGTGGTGGAATCGGAAGCGGTGGTGCGCGTGCGCGTCGGCGACGCCGTCCGGCTGGAGGTGGCGGACGGCAACGGCCCGGTCCACGCGCTGGACGTCGCCATGCGCAAGGCGCTGGAGCCGGTCTATCCGGCGCTGGCGCAGGTCAGCCTGTCCGACTACCGCGTCCGCATCCTGGCCGCCAAGGACGGCACCGGCGCCATGCCCCGCGTGCTGATCCGCAGCGCGCGGACCGACGGCAGCGAATGGTCGACGCTGGGCGTCTCCACCAACATCATCGAGGCGTCGATGGAAGCGCTGGTGGACAGCTACACCTATGCCCTGATGAAGAGCGAGGCGAAGCCGGTCTGAAGGACCGGCCCGAGGTCAGGTGCGAGGTGGCCACGCGGCACCTTCCCAGCATGGCGATGTTCTGTTAGCTAACGCGGTTTCGGGGCGCCCGCATTCACGCGGGGACTGCTCCGGTCACCGGCGCCCGTATTGCCGCGGGTCCGCTCTCGGAGGATCATCGCCATGCTTTGGCTCGCCGCCTATATCGGCAGCATTCTTGCCATCAACTTCGCCTTCAGCCTGTTTCCCCACCTGGATCTGGTCTGGTCCTGCTGGGCCGGCCTGATCTTCATCCTGCGCGACATGGTTCAGGTGCGCTTCGGCCATTGGGCGCTCGCCGCCATGCTGGGCGGCACCGTGCTGTCCTATCTGCTGACCGATCCATTCGTCGCCACCGCCAGCGTCGTCGCCTTCGCGGTGTCGGAGATGATCGACTGGGCGGTCTTCACCATCACCCGCCGGCCCCTGCGCGACCGTCTGTGGATCAGCGCCGCCCTGTCGGTGCCGGTCGACACCGCCATCTTCTTCGGCATGCTGGACATCTGGGATCCCGCCGTCTGGGCGGCCAGCTTCGCGTCCAAGCTGCTGGGCGTGTCGGCGGTCTGGCTGCTGATGCGGGCGCGGGAAGGGCGGATGGCCGTAGCGGCCTGACCGCCGTCCCATGGCCAAGGTGGGGGCCGGCCGCTCCATCGCGGGGTCTCCACCTCCACCGAATCTTAACCGCAACGGCGGTATTCTCCTCCATGCCCCTGTCCGGCCTGGAGGAGGCCGACCATGGCCCCGAACCGAACGCTGCATGGAACGCCGTACCCCGTTTCGTATCCCGCCCCGCCGCCCGGCCCGCTCGGCCACGGCGCGGATCCCCTGGATGCACGCGCGTCGCACCATGCCCCGGCGGAGCAGGCCCATCCCACCCGTCTGCTGATCGTCGTCCTGGTCGCGCTGGCGACCCTGGCAGGGCTTGCCTATGCTGGCGGCATCGCGGTGGACCGCATCCTGGAACAGCGGCGGATCGAGGCGCGGATGGGACCGAAACCCCGCCTCGCGCAACTGCCGGCGATCGAAGTGCCGCTGGGCGGGCTGCGCGCGGTGGAGATGCAGGTCTCGCTGGTGCTGGCGCCGAAGGTGGAGGCCGACCGCGTCCTGCGTTACCAGGACCGCATCGCCGACCGGCTGTTCCAGACCGTCAGCCAGGCGGGCACCGAAACCCTGACCGGCACCGGCTCCGCCGACTTCCTGAAGGCGCGGATCAAGGACGCGGTGAACCGCGAGGCGGGAACCGGCCTGATCCTCGACATCTACATCGAACGCATGGTCGTCAAGTGAACGACGCGGGGCTCGGCCAGCGATGCCCCTTGTCTTGTGCGGCGCAATAGCCTATGTAGGGCGTCTTGATCGCTGGAGGCTCGCGCGTCTCTTGAGCGAGACGCGCTGTGATTGCGCAACGGCAGCCCCCCAGGGGGCAAACGTCCCGGTGTTCTAGGGACGCTCTCGCCGCTGCATCGGATAGACGCCTCTCCCTCTATCGACCTCCTCCCGGCGAGTCCGCCGGTATGTCCCACGCCCGCCATCGGGGCGCGCGGGGCCGTGCCGTGTTGCTTTGAGAAGGTTGTTACGACTTGACGTTTTCCGAACTCGGCCTGCACCCGCTCGTCCTGAAGGCCCTCGAGGCGTTCGAATACACCACCCCGACCCCGGTCCAGCTCGCCGCCATTCCGCCGGCGCTGCAGGGCCGCGACATTCTCGCCACCGCCGAGACCGGCACCGGCAAGACGGCCGCCTTCATGCTGCCGGCGCTGACCCGCACCGCCGAGCTGCCGCTGAACGGCGCCGCCACCCCGCGCGTGCTGGTTCTGGCCCCGACCCGCGAGCTGGCCAAGCAGGTCACCGACGCCGCCCGCAAATACGCGAAGTTCATGAAGTTGAACATCGTGGACGTGGTCGGCGGCATGCCCTACCGCGAGCAGCTGCGCCTGCTGTCGCGTCCGGTCGACGTTCTCGTCTGCACGCCGGGCCGCCTGCTGGACCATGTCGCCCGCCGCCGCATCGCGCTGGACGAGGTCGAGGTGCTGATCCTCGACGAGGCCGACCGCATGCTGGACATGGGCTTCCTCGACGATGTCGAGACCATCGCCAAGTGCTGCCCGCCGACACGCCAGACGCTGCTGTTCACCGCCACGCTGGACCGCCGCATGGCGCAACTGGCCGGCAACCTGCTGCGCAACCCGGAGCGCGTGGCCGTCGAGAGCCAGGCGACCGCGATCAACGTCGAGCAGCGTCTGCACCATGCCGACGATCTCGACCACAAGCGCCGCCTGCTGCAGCATTTCGCCGCCCAGGAAGAGGTCGGCAAGGCGATCATCTTCGCCGCCACCAAGCGTGATGCCGACACGCTGGCCGAGGAGCTGAGCGCCGCCGGCCATGCCGCCGCCGCCCTGCACGGCGACATGGACCAGACCAAGCGCAACCGCACGCTCCAGCGTCTGCGCACCGGTCAGGTCCGCCTGCTGGTCGCCACCGACGTCGCCGCCCGCGGCATCGACGTGCGCGACATCACCCACGTCATCAACTTCGACCTGCCGCGCTCGGCGGAGGACTATGTCCACCGCATCGGCCGCACCGGCCGCGCCGGCGCCTCGGGCGTCGCGATCTCCTTCGCCGCCCGCGCCGACCGCGAGACCCTGGTCCGCATCGAGCGCTACACGAAGGCGACGCTCGAGGTGCATGTGGTGCCCGGACTGGAGCCGACGCGCCCCTTCACCACCGGTGGCGCCGGCCGTCCGGCCG
Source organism: Azospirillum humicireducens (assembly GCF_001639105.2). Taxonomy (NCBI): domain Bacteria; kingdom Pseudomonadati; phylum Pseudomonadota; class Alphaproteobacteria; order Rhodospirillales; family Azospirillaceae; genus Azospirillum; species Azospirillum humicireducens. The sequence continues at coordinate 2,127,785 of NZ_CP015285.1, read as the reverse complement.
GTCGCAACGGCCGTCCGGGTGGCGGCGCCGGCAAGCCGTGGCACCGCAACGGCGAGTCCAAGGGTCCGCACGCCCCGCGCGGCCCGCGTCCGGATTACGCCCGCAACGACAACCACCGCGGCGACTCCCGCCCGGACCATGCCCATGCCCGCCGTGAAGCCCACGGCAACGGCAAGCCGGCGGCCCGCGCGAAGAGCTGGTAACGGGCAGCGTCCCTGACGCTTCCGAGGTCTGAATGGAAACGCCCTCCCTGCTGGCCTCGCGGTCGGCAGGGAGGGCGTTTCCATGTCAGGCCCGTGCTATCGGACGCAGCTTACTGAAACGCGATCTTCGCGTTGTCGCCAGGATCCGGCGACTGGCCGGTCAGCTTCGCCTTCACATAGCCATAGGCGTAGACCATGGTGCTCGACGGGCTGTCCCAATATTCGGCCTGATCGACCGACACCTTCAGCAGCGCCACCTCGGGATCGTCGGGACCCTGCGGGAACCAGGTGCTCATGATGTCGCGCCACAGGAAACGGATCTTGTCGCGGTCGCGCACGACCTCGGCGATGCCGGAAACTGACACGTAATCCTGCTTGTCGGGATTGGAGTAGGCGAGATTGACGCGCCAATGGCGGTCGATCTCCGCCACCTTCTCGGAATGGGCGCGGGTGAAGAACCACAGGGTGCCGTCTTCGAACCCCGCATGGGACAGCGTCGCCATCGGACGGGAGTTCAGCCGGCCGTTGTCGTCCAGCGTCGTCATCATCGCGACCTGAACGCCCTTCATAATCTCCCAGAGCTTCTTGAGTTCATCCTTGTCGGGGCCCTGGTCGGGGGTGTGGCCGGCGGTGGTGCTATGGACCATGGTCTGCCTCTCGTTCGGTAGCCCAGCGGAGACAGGGGGAACGCCTTTCGCGGTCAGAAAGTTCCGGCCTGCTGGTTCACTCCCCCGACGGACCAGGATCCCGTCCCGGTGTGATGGTGGTCGATCCGGGTCAGCGACCAGGGATCGATCCGCAAACGCAGTGCCGCTTCCGGTGTCAGATCCAGTGCCAGCGCCAGCGCCCCGCGAATGGTGCCGGCGTGGATCACCGCAACCAGATCGCGTCCCGCATGGCTGTCGGTCAGCCGGCGCAGCGCCGCTGCCGTGCGCTCCATCACCGCGGCGAAGCTCTCGCCGCCGGGTGGGGCGTGGCGTGCCGGGTCGCGCCAGAAGCGGGCGGCCGCCTCCGCGTCGCGCATCGCCGCGGTGTCGTGGCTGATGCCTTCCCAGTCGCCGAAATCCTGCTCGGCCAGCGCCGGCTCCACCACCGCCGTGTCGGCAAGGCGGGGGTTGCGGGTCCACAGCGCCTGGGCGGTCTGCCGGCTGCGGCGGAGCGGGCTGGTCAGCCACAGGGCTTCGGCGGGAAGGCTGGCCGCGAGCGCCGCCGCTGCTGCCCGGTTGCCGGTGTCGGCCTCGCGGTCGCTCGACCCGCAGATGACGTTGTCCGGGTTGTGGACCGGCGCATGGCGGATCAGCCACCAGCGGGTGACGGTCAGGGGGGTAAGGCTCACCGCGGTCATGCCGTTGCTCCGATGAGGGCCGACAGCGTCAGCAGGACCGTGGCTTCCGCCACCTGCTGGGCGGCGCCGAAGACGTCGCCTGTCTGCCCGCCGAGATGGCGTTTGGCGAGCGCTCCCACCGCCGCGACCCCCAGAAGGGACGCCGCCAGCGCCGGCAGGGCCAACCCACCGAGAGCCGCCGCCGCAATCGCAATGCCGAAGACGAGCGCCAGCACCACCGTCGCCATCGCCGGCCGTCCCTGCGCCGCCGCCAACCCGTCGCGCCGCGCCGGGGACAGCACGCGCGCCATCGCCGCCAGTCCGCAGCGCGACAGGGCGCCCGCCGCCACCAGCGCCGCACCCGCCGCCGGCACCGGCAGGGCCGCCAGCGCCGCCGCACGGATGCCGACCGAGAAGACCAGCGCCAGAACACCATAGCTGCCGACGCGGCTGTCGCGCATGATCTCCAGCTTGCGCGCCAGATCGCGCCCGCCGCCGAAGCCGTCGGCGACGTCGGCCACGCCATCCTCGTGCAGCCCGCCGGTCAGCCGGACGGTTGCCGCCAAGGCCAGCAGTGCCCCGGCCAGCGGCGGCAGGTGCAGCAGGGCGGCAAGCGCGAACACCGCAGCGCCAACGAGCCCGACCAACGCCCCCACCAGCGGAAACCATCCCATCGCCCGCGCCGATGCGCCTTCGGCCAGCGGTCCGTTGAGCGGGCCGATGGGGGGCAAGGGCAGGCGGGTGAGGAACACCAGCGCCAAGGCGGCATCCTGGGTCCAGCGCGGGGGAGGTGATGGGGCGGTGGTTGCGTCACGCATGATCGGCATCGACTACGCCCAACCGGCGTCCGGCGCAACCCTGCTCGGAGAACGGTTCCGCACCCTTCGCATAGGTCCGATTCCTTGACCGGAACACCCGGTCCGCCTACCTTGTGCGTTTGAACTCACCCATCATCATCGAGCACCCATGGCCCGTCTTCCGATCCTCGTCGCCCCGCATCCGATCCTGAAGCGCAAGGCGCAACCCGTCGCCGAAGTGGATGCGCGCGTCGTCAAGCTGATGGACGACATGGTGGAGACCATGTACGACGCCAACGGCATCGGTCTGGCCGCTCCGCAGGTCGGCGTGCTCGACCGCGTCATCGTCGTCGACGTCCATGAGAAGGGCGAACCGGCGAATCCGATCCGTCTCGCCAACCCGGAAATCGTCTGGTCGTCAGACGAGAAGTCGGTGTGCGAGGAGGGCTGCCTGTCGGTGCCGGAGCAGTATGCCGAGGTCACCCGTCCGCAGCGCATCCGCGTCCGCTATCTGGATGAAAAGAACCAGCAGCAGGAGTTCGAGGCCGACGGGATGCTCGCCACCTGCATCCAGCATGAGATCGACCATCTGAACGGCGTCCTGTTCGTCGATTACCTGTCGATGCTGAAGCGGAACATCCTGCTGAAGAAGGTCCAGAAGCTGCAGAAGGCGACGGCCTGACCAGCCCAAGAACAGAACTGCGATACGATCCGATGACCCCGCTCCGTCTCGTCTTCATGGGCACGCCCGATTTCGCCGTGCCCAGCCTTGCCGCGCTGATCGAGGCGGGGCATCAGGTCGTCTGCGCCTACAGCCAGCCGCCGCGCCCCGCCGGCCGTGGCCAGCAGGTGCAGAAATCGCCCGTCCACCGCTTCGCCGAGGAGCATGGCATCCCCGTGCGCACGCCCAAGAGCCTGCGCACTGCCGAGGCCCAGGCCGAGTTCGCCGATCTCAAGGCCGATGCCGCGGTGGTCGCCGCCTATGGCCTGATCCTGCCGCAGCCGATCCTGGATGCGCCGCGGCTGGGTTGCGTCAACGTGCATGGCTCGCTGCTGCCGCGCTGGCGCGGGGCGGCCCCGATCCAGCGCTCCATCCTGGCCGGCGATGCCGAGACCGGGATCACCATCATGCAGATGGACATCGGGCTCGATACCGGGTCCATGCTGTCGAAAGAGGCGGTGGCGATCACCCCCGCCACCACCGCCAGCAGCCTGCATGACGAACTGGCGGCGCTCGGCGCCCGCATGATCGTCCCGGCGCTGGACGGGTTGGCCGCCGGCACGCTGGCTGCCGTGCCGCAGCCGGAGGAGGGCGTCACCTACGCCGCCAAGCTGACGCGCGAGGATGGCCGTCTCGACTGGACCCAGCCTGCGGATTACGTCGAGCGGCAGGTCCGGGCGCTCACCCCCTGGCCCGGCTGCTGGTTCGATGCCGCCAACGGCGAACGCATCAAGGTTCTGGCCGCCGAACCGGCGACCGGCACGGGCACGCCCGGCACGCTTCTGGACGACCGGCTGACAGTTGCCTGTGCCGGTGGCGCGGTGCGGCTGGTCAAGGTGCAGCGTCCTGGCAAGGCGCCGGTGGATGGCGCTGCCTTCCTGCGCGGCTTCGCGCTGGCGGTCGGGCAGCCTGTCTCTGCCGAAGCCGTCGCGGATTGACCGCCGTGCAGCGCTGGAAACTGACCGTCGAGTATGACGGCCGTCCCTTCGTCGGCTGGCAGCGCCAGGACAATGGCCCCTCCGTCCAGCAGAGCCTGGAGGAGGCGGTGCAGCGCCTGTCTGGCGAGCTGGTGCGGGTCCATGGCTCCGGCCGCACCGATGCCGGGGTGCATGCGCTGGGGCAGGTCTGCCATTTCGACCTGGAGAAGCCCTTCACCGGCCTGAAGCTGCGCGACGCCCTGAACTTCCACCTGAAGCCGGCGCCCATCGCGGTGCTGGAGGTGGAGCCTGTCACCGGGGATTTCCACGCCCGCCTGACCTCGACCGGCCGCGCCTATGTCTACCGCATCGTCAACCGCCGGGCGCCGCTGGCGCTCGACGCCGGCCGGGCGTGGCATGTCACCCGCCCGCTGGATGCGGAGGCGATGCATGAGGCGGCACAGGTTCTGGTCGGTCAGCATGACTTCTCCAGCTTTCGCGCCGCGCTGTGCCAGGCGAAGTCGCCGGTGAAGACGCTGGACCGGCTGGATGTGGAGCGTCAGGGCGACGAAATCCGCGTCCACGCCGCCGCGCGTTCCTTCCTGCACCATCAGGTCCGCAACATGGTCGGCACGCTGGAACTGGTCGGCGCCGGCAAATGGACGGCGGACGATGTGCGCCGTGCGCTGGAGGCCCGCGACCGCGCCAAGGCCGGGCCGACCTGCCCGCCGGATGGGTTGTATTTCATGGCGGCGCGTTACTGAGCGACGGCGCTTCCCGCCAACCGCCGCTTCTCGCCGGTGAAGACCGCCACCAGATGCTCGATCACCGCCCGCACCCGCGGCACCTCGCGGCGGTCGCGGTGGACCAGCAACCAAGCCTCGCGGGTCAGCGGCGGGCCGGACAGTGGCAGGCGTTCCAGCCCCGCCACGCCGTCCGCCAGCATGCAGGGCAGGAAGGCGGTGCCGAAGCCGGCGACTGCCGCCGCGAGTTGACCCTGCACGCTGTTGGAGCGGAAGGCGACGCGCCGGCCGCCGCCATGGCGCTCCAGCCACAGCGCCTCCGGCAGTTCCGCCATCGACTCGTCATAGGCGATCAGCGTATCGGGTGCGTCCGGTGCGGCATAGAGCCCATAGCCCAGCGTCGCCAGCCGCCGTCCGACAAGATCGCCGCGTTGCGGCCGGGCCAGCCGGATCGCCAGATCGGCCTCCCGCCGGGCAAGGCTGAGGGTGCGGTTGTCGACGATGATTTCCAAATCCAGGGCCGGGTTGGCAGCGCGCAAGGGTCCCAGGCGGGGGATCAGGAAGATGTCGGCCAACGCCTGGGTCATCGTCAGCCTGACCGTGCCGGTCAGTCCGGCGTCCTCGCCCTCGCGGCGGCGGATCGCCTGCGCCCGCTCGTCCATCGCTTCGGCGAGGGCGCGGACGCTTTCGCCCTCTTCGGTCAGGACATAGCCGTCGGGACGGCGCTCCATCAGGCTGCGGCAGAGCGCGGCCTCCAGTGCCGCCAGCCGGCGCCCGACCGTGGCATGGCTCAGCCGCAGGCCGCGCGCCGCCGCCGACAGGCTGCCGGCCCGCGCCAGTTCCAGGAAGACGCGAAGATCGTCCCAATCGAGCGGACCTGTGAATTTCTGAACAGTCATCGTGCAAGGATAGCGGATGGCTGCGCATCGGTGAACGGGGCAGCATCGCCGTCATCAACCTTCAGCGAAAGCGGAGCTGCCTGCCATGACAACCCAAACCGCCAAGACCCTGCGCCAGATCGTCGGCGCGCCGAACACGCCCGCCCCACTGGACAAGGCGGTGCTGGTGCTGATCGACCTTCAGCGCGAATACACCGAGGGCGCCCTGCGGCTGTCGGGAGTCGATGCGGCGGTGGGGCGGGCGGCGGAGCTGCTGACCCTTGCCCGCGCCAACGCCGTGCCGGTGATCCACATCGTCCACCACACCGCGGCGGGTGCGCCGGTCTTCGATCCCACCGGGCCGACAGCAGAGATCATCCTGGCCGTCTCCCCGCGCGAAGGCGAGCCGGTGATCGTGAAGAAGCTCGCCAACGCCTTCGCCGGGACCGACCTTCAGGCGGTGGCGCGCGCCACCGGGCGGACCGAGATGATCGTCGCCGGCTTCATGACCCACAACTGTGTCAGCAGCACCGTGCGGTCGGCGGTGGATCATGGCTGGCGGGTGACGGTCGTGGCGTCGGCCACTGCAACTCGCGACCTTCCCGACGGCAAGGGCGGCGTGGTGCCGGCGGCCGACATCCAGCGCGGCGTACTCACCGGCCTGTCCGACAGCCTCGCCGTGGTGGTGGAGGATGCGCGCGCCTGGGGGTGAGAGAAGTGGGGGCGCGGCGAGCGCCCCCCGTATCCTTACTTCTTCTCGGCCTTCCAGTAATAGTTGGTGTCGAAGCTGGGACCCCAGACGAGGCCGGAGACGGTCTTGCGCTCCGCCACCATCTCGGTCTGCTGGAACATGATGACGAAGGGCGAATCGGCCAGGACCGAGCGCTGGAGTTCCTCGTACATCCGGGCGCGCTTGGCGCTGTCGCGCTCCTCGACCGCGGCGGCGGTCTTCTTCGTCAGTTCCGGGATGTCCCAGGCGTTGCGCCAGGCCAGCGGCTTGGACTTGGCATTGTCGCTGTTGTCCGGGTTGGAGGCGAAGGTATCGGCGTTGGAGTTCGGGTCCTGATAGTCGGCGCCCCACTGCTGGATCATCAGCTCATGGTTGCGGGCGCGGTATTTGGTCAGCACCTGCTTGCCGTCGCCGGGGATGATCTCGATCTTCACGCCGGCCTTGGCGGCGCTGGCCTGGATCGCCTGGGCCATGTCCTGGGTCGGGTTGGTGTTGCGGACATCCATGCTGACGGTGAAGCCGTCGGGATAGCCGGCCTTCGCCAGCAGCTCCTTCGCCTTGGCCGGATCGTACTTGTAGGGGTTGTCGTTGACCGCGCCCAGGAAACCCTTGGGCAGGAAGGCCTGATGGACGGCGCCGATGCCGTTCATGATGGTCCCGGCCATGCCGTCATAGTCGACAAGATACTTGAACGCCTCGCGCACCTCGGGCTTGGCCAGGGCGGCGTTCTTCTGGTTCAGGCTCAGATACCACAGCGTGCCCTTGGGCGCCTGGACCAGACGGATGGTGTCGCTGGATTTCAGCGGCTCGAACTGCTCCGGCTTCAGGTTGCGCGCGACATCGACGTCGCCCTTCTCCAGCAGCAGGCGCTGGGTCGCCGGTTCCGGGATGTGGCGGATCAGAACGCGTTTCAGCTTCGGCGCGCCGCGCCAGTATTTCGGGTTGGCGTCGAAGGTCAGCAGCTCGCTCGCCTTCCATTGCTTCAGCACGAAGGGGCCGGAGCCGGCTGAGTTGGTCTTCAGCCAGTTGGCGCCGTAATCGCCGTCCTTCTCCTTGCTCTTCACCAGCTTCGAATCGACGATCGACCCGATGTCGGCGGTCAGGCAGTAGAGCACGAAGGTCGGCGCATAGGCCTTATCGGTGGTGAAGACCAGCGTGCGCGGATCGGTGGCGCGCACCATCTGCTCGACATTGTCCGGCGTCAGGCCGAACTGGGCCAGGATGAAGGCCGGACCCTTGTTCATCTTCACCGCACGGGCAAAGGACCATGCCACGTCGTTCGCCGTCAGCGGGTTGCCGGAATGGAAGGCGATGCCGTCGCGGATCTTGAAGGTGAAGGTCTTGCCGTCTGGCGACACGGTCCAGCTTTCGGCGGCATCGCCCTCGATCCTGCTGACGTCGTTGACGTCGAAATGGACCAGCCGGTCATAGACCTGGGCGCTGTATTCGGCCCCCGACAGCTCGAAGATCTCGGCCGGGTCGAGGCTGACGATGTCGTCGAACTGCCAGGCCATCACCAGCGCGTCCTTCGGCGTGTCGGCGATGGCCGGAGCGGTGAAACCGGCGAGGGCGAGAGCGGCGGCACCAAGAACCGTCTGCGCAACAAGGCTGCGCTTGAAGCTGGTCATCCGTGAGGTCTCCCTGGAGGCCCATTCGGGCGCTGTTGAGGGCGGGCAGAGTCGAAGGAAGAATCTTCCCGCCGCCTTCCATGGCCTGTCAACCCGGCCGGAGGGCAGGTTTCCTGAGGGGACGGGTTGCAATTCGCAGGGAAAGCGCCTAGCTCCTATCGCCTTCCGGCATCATTCTTGTATTCGCGGATATTCGGCAGAAGGACACCACCGTCATGGGCTATACCGTCGCGGTCATCGGCGCCACCGGCAATGTCGGGCGCGAGATCCTGCAAACGCTCGCCGAACGGAAGTTCCCGGCCGACAAGGTCATCGCCCTGGCCTCGGAAAAGTCGATCGGCCAGGAGGTGTCCTATGGCGAGGACGACATCCTGAAGGTCCAGGACCTCAACAAGTTCGACTTCCATGGCGTGGACATCGTGCTGTCGTCGCCCGGCGCCAAGGTGTCGGCCGTCCATGTGCCGCGCGCCGCCGCCGCCGGTGCCATTGTGATCGACAACACCTCGCACTTCCGCATGGACCCCGACGTGCCGCTGGTGGTGCCGGAGGTCAATCCGGAGGCGCTGGCCGGGTATCGCAAGCGCGGCATCATCGCCAACCCCAACTGCTCCACCATCCAGATGGTGGTGGCGCTGAAGCCGCTGCACGACCGCTACAAAATCCGCCGCGTCGTGGTCTCGACCTACCAATCGGTGTCGGGTGCCGGCAAGGAGGCGATGGACGAGCTGTTCACCCAGACCCGCGCCATCTTCGTCAACGACCCCATCGCCAAGAGCGTCTTCCCCAAGCAGATCGCCTTCAACGTCATCCCCCACATCGACGCCTTCATGGAGGACGGCTCCACCAAGGAAGAGTGGAAGATGATGGTGGAGACCAAGAAGATCCTGGATTCGAAGATCAAGGTCGCCGCCACCTGCGTCCGCGTGCCGACCTTCATCGGCCATGCCGAGGCGATCAACATCGAGACGGAGGAGCCGATCAGCGCCGAGGAGGCCCGTGTCATCCTGCGCGCCGCCCCCGGCGTGTCGGTGGTCGACCAGCAGACCGGCGACGGCTATGTCACCCCGGTCGAGGTCGCCGGCGACAACCCAGTCTTCGTCAGCCGCATCCGCGACGACTTCACGGTGGAGAACGGCCTGTCCTTCTGGTGCGTCGCCGACAACCTGCGCAAGGGCGCGGCGTTGAACGCCGTGCAGATCGCCGAGCTGTTGGTGCGGGATTACATGGTGGAGTGAGGGAGCGGGCTGAACTTTTACCCCCTCCCTAACCCTCCCCCGCCTTTGGCGGGAGAGGGAACTCCGCTGCTTTCGCAGTTAAACTACGTTCACGAACATCCTACCCCCTCTCCCGCGAAGCGGGGGAGGGATGGGGAGGGGGCGCAATGCAACCACTCTCCCACCTTCCCACCCTCCCGAATTGCCGTTAGGCTGAACCGTCCCACCTGACCGGGCGGTTCCGTGCTCCGCATCCTGCCGCTGTTGTGCCTCGTCCTGCTGCTGCTCACCGGGTGCGGCATCGATGCCGACCAGGATGTGCTGTGCCGGAAACTGATCCCGGCCTTCGAACCCGGCCCTGTCACCGAGCTGTCCACCCGGACCTATGCCGAGGACCGGCGGGTTCTGCGCATCGACTACCGCAGCGGCGATCAGCGCCACTGGATCGCCTGCCGTTTCGCCGGAACGGGCATGGAGGAGGGGCGTCGGACACTCGTGTCGGTGGCGACCGACCGCGCCGGCTGGCTGACGGACATGCGCTTCGCCATGCTGCAGCAATGGCTGCGCATCAAGCCGCCGCGCGATGCCGTCGCCGGTGCGGCGGAGACCCGGCGGGCGGACCCGACGCGCTGGACGCCCGTCCTGTTCCTGGCCCAGCAGATCGTCAACGCCGCCACCGTCGCCTGCGTCTATGGGCTGCTGGCGCTCGGCTACACGCTGGTCTACGCCATCCTAGGCCAGCTCAATCTGGCGATGGGGGAGTTGACGATGCTCGGCGCGATGCTGACGGCGATGGCGGCGGCCGGGCTGGGCATCGCCGGCTGGGCGACATGGCCGCCGGCTTTGCTGGGCGTGCTGGTGCTGGCGATGGGCTTCACCGCGGTGCAGGGCTGGACGATGGATCGGCTGGTGTTCCGCCGCCTGCGCGGGGTGCGCAGCCACATGCCGCTGATCGTCGCGGTCGGGCTGTCCATCGCCTATCAGGAGGGGGTACGGCTGCTGCACGGTGCGCGCGACTGGTGGCCGTCGCCGGTGCTGACCGGCCGCTACGACCTGTTGAGCGACGGCGCCTTCACCGTCACCGCGCTGACGGCGCAGCTGGCGATCCTGGTGCTGACCGGTGGGCTTTATGCCCTGTTGTGGGGGATCATGCAGTGCACCGCCTTCGGCCGGGCGCATCGTGCCTGCACCGACGACATCGCGGCGGCGGAACTGGTCGGGGTGGATGTCAACCGAACGGTGGCGGCGACCTTCGCCATCGGTGGCGGGCTGGCCGCGGCGGCGGGGGCGGTGATCGCGCTGTATTACGGCGGGGTGAACTTCTTCACCGGCTACCTGATCGGCTTCAAGGCGCTGGCCGCGGCGGTGGTCGGCGGCATCGGCTCGGTGCCGGGGGCTATGCTCGGCGGCGCCCTGCTGGGGTTGGTCGAGACCTTCTGGTCGGCCTACTTCGCGCTCGCCTACAAGGACATCGTGGCGTTCGGGCTGCTGACGCTGTTCCTGATTTTCCGGCCGCAGGGGCTGATGGGGCAGGCGCGGGGGAGGGGGGATTAGGGGCTTCGTAGCGGCTGCCCCCTCCCCCCCGCTTTGCGGGTCCCTCCCTCCCCCGCTTTCGACGGTGGAGGGAAAGAGAGCGGCAGTCCCCTCTCCCACCGCAGGTGGGGGAGGGTTAGGGAGGGGGCAGGCAGCCCTTACAGCGCCCGCACGTCGGCCAGATGCCCCGTCACCGCCGCCGCCACGGCCATCGCCGGGCTGACGAGGTGGGTTCGGCCGCCGCGGCCCTGACGACCTTCGAAGTTGCGGTTCGAGGTCGAGGCGCTGCGCTCGCCGGGAGCCAGACGGTCGGCGTTCATCGCCAGGCACATGGAGCAGCCCGGCTCACGCCACTCGAAGCCGGCCTCGGTGAAGATCTTGTCCAGACCCTCTTCCTCGGCCTGCTCCTTGACCAGACCCGAACCGGGAACCACCAGGGCGCGCACGCCCTCGGCGACCTTGCGGCCCTTGGCGACCTCGGCGGCGGCGCGCAGGTCTTCGATGCGGCCGTTGGTGCAGGAGCCGATGAAGACGGTGTCCACCTTCACCTCGGTCAGCGGCTGGCCGGGGGTCAGGCCCATGTAGGCGAGCGAGCGCTCGACGGCGGCGCGCTTGCCGGCGTCGGCGATCTCCGCCGGGTTCGGCACGGTCGCGGTGATCGGCAGCACGTCTTCCGGGCTGGTGCCCCAGGTGACCTGCGGGACGATGTCGGCGGCGTTCAGCACGACGGTGGCGTCATAGACCGCACCCTCGTCCGACGGCAGCGTCTTCCAGTACTGGACGGCCTGCTCCCAGGCGCCGGCCTTCGGGGCCAGGGCGCGGCCCTTGACGTATTCGAAGGTCTTCTCGTCCGGGGCGATCAGGCCGGCGCGGGCGCCGCCTTCGATCGCCATGTTGCAGACGGTCATGCGGCCTTCCATCGACAGGTCGCGGATGGCTTCGCCCGCGAACTCGATGACATAGCCGGTGCCGCCGGCGGTGCCGATCCTGCCGATGATGGCCAGCACGATGTCCTTGGCGGTGACGCCGGGGTTAACCTTGCCGTCCACGCGGATCAGCATGTTCTTGGCCGGCTTCTGCAGCAGGGTCTGGGTGGCCAGCACATGCTCCACCTCCGACGTGCCGATGCCGAAGGCCAGCGCACCGAAGGCGCCGTGGGTGGCGGTGTGGCTGTCGCCGCAGACGATGGTCGCGCCGGGCAGGGTGAAGCCCTGTTCCGGGCCGACGATGTGGACGATGCCCTGGCGGACGTCGTCCATCGGGAAGTAGCGGACGCCGAAGTCGCGGGCGTTCTTGTCCAGCGTCTCGACCTGGATCCGGCTTTCCTCCTCGGTGATGCCCTTGGAGCGGTCGGTGGTGGGGACGTTGTGGTCGGGCACGGCGAGAGTGGCTTCCGGACGCCGCACCTTGCGGCCGGCGACGCGCAGTCCTTCGAACGCCTGCGGGCTGGTCACCTCATGGACCAGATGGCGGTCGATGTAGAGGATGCAGGTGCCGTCATCCTGGCGGTGCACGACGTGGCTGTCCCAGATCTTGTCGAACAGAGTGCGCGGCTTGGACATCGGAAAAACTCTCTCTCGCGGTACGACAGGCGCAGAAGAATCGGAGGCCGCACCATAGCCTTGTGTCGCGCCGGGGACAAGCGCGGCCATACGTCTTTCGCCGCAAGCCTGTCCCCCGCAATATTATGACACTGACGGCCGGTGATGGGCAGCCGGTGGGGGCGGTCAGGGCAGCATCTTGCCGGGGTTCAGCAGGCCGTTGGGATCGAGGGTCGCCTTGATGGCGCGCAGCATGTCGAACTCCACCGGCCCCTTGATCGCCGGCATCTCGTCCTTCTTGAAGCGGCCGACGCCGTGCTCGGCCGAGATCGAGCCGTCGAGCTTGAAGATCACCTCGTTCACGACGTGGCAGATCTCGTCCCAGCGGTCGAGATAGGCCTTGGTGTCGGCCCCTTCGGGCTGGCTGAGGTTGAAGTGGATGTTGCCGTCGCCGACATGGCCGAAGGGGGTCGGGCGGATGCCGGGGCAGGCCTCTGCCACCGCCGCTTCCGCCAGTTCGATGAACTCGGCGACGCGGGACACCGGGATCGACACGTCGTTCTTGATCGAGCCGCCCTCGAACTTCTGCGCCTCGACGATGGCCTCGCGGATGAACCACAGCTGCTTGGCCTGGGCGTCCGACTGGGCAAGCGTGGCGTCGGTCGCCAGTTCGGCCTCGAACGCCTCGCCCAGCGCGGTCTCCACCGTCTCCTGGAAGGCGTCGGACTTGGTGCCGGCGGTCAGTTCGGTCAGGACATACCAGGGCGACGGCTCCGACAGCGGATCGACGGTGCCGGCGACATGCTTCAGCGCGAAGTCCAGGCACCGGCGCGACATCAACTCGAAGGCCGACACGGCATCGCCCGAGGCGGCGCGCAGGCGGGCCAGCAGTTCGATGGCGGCGGCGGGGCTGGGCACGGCGACGAAGGCGGTGATCGACTGGCGCGGGCGCGGGAACAGCTTCAGCACAGCGGCGGTGACGATGCCCAGCGTGCCCTCGGCGCCGATGAACAGGTTCTTCAGGTCATAGCCGGTGTTGTTCTTGCGCAGCCGGCGCATGCCGTCCCAGACGCGCCCGTCGGCCAGAACCACCTCTAGCCCCAGCACGAGGTCGCGGGTGTTGCCGTAGCGCAGGACGTTGATGCCGCCGGCGTTGGTGGAGATCAGGCCGCCGATCTGCGCCGTGCCCTCCGCCCCCAGGCTCAAGGGGAACAGGCGGTCGGCGTCGGCCGCGGCCTCCTGGATGCTGGTCAGCACCACGCCGGCCTCCACCGTCATGGTGTAGTTCAGCGTGTCGATGTCGCGGATGCGGTTCATGCGCGACAGGCTGAGAACGATCTCGCGGCCTTCCTCGTAGGGAATGGAGCCGCCGACGAGGCTGGTGTTGCCGCCCTGCGGCACGATGGGGATGCCGGCCCCGGCGCAGATCTTGACGACGGCGGCGACTTCTTCGGTGCTGGCCGGGCGGACCACCGCCGGGCTGTTGCCCTTGAAGCGCCCGCGCCACTCCGCGAGGTAGGGAGCCATGTCGGCGGCGTCGGTGAGGATGCCGGACGGGCCGACGATGGCGCGGATCTGGTCGAGAGCGGCGGCGATGTTGGTCATGGCGCTTAGGTCCGGCAGATGGGAGTGTCGCAGTGAGACGCGACACTTCTACAATCTAGCCGCCCCCATTTCCATGCAGCTGTTGCGCAGACCTGCTGCAACGCAGCGGTTCAGCTCCGCGGCGCCGCCGCCCGGCGCAGGCGGTCGTTGATCGCCAGTCCGAGCCCCACCTCCGGGATCGGCATCACGGCGATGCGCTTCGCTCCACTCTGGTCGAGGCTGCGCAGGTGGGAGAACAGGTTGGCCGCGGCCTCGTTCAGGTCGCCTTCCAGGCTCAGGTTCAGCCGGGTGGTGCCGCCGAAGACGAAGCGGTCGGGACCGAAGGTCAGGAAGGCCTCGTCCTCCTCCGCCGAGGAGGCGTTCAGGCGGACAGCGGCGTTGGGGGCGTAGTGGCTTTCCAGCTGGCCGGGCGACTTCGGCGCCGTTGGATCGCCTGCGGACAGGCGGACCGGGCCGATCAGCCGTTCCATCTCGTCGGGCAGGACCGCGCCGGGGCGGAGAAGCACAGCCTCGAGGCCGGTCAGGTCGATGACGGTGGATTCAAGGCCGACCATGCATTTGCCGCCGGTGACGATGGCGTCCACCCGGTCGCCCAGGCTTTCCAGCACATGGTGCGGCGTGGTCGGGCTGACGGCGCCGGACCGGTTGGCGCTGGGCGCGGCGATCGGCTTGCCGGCGGCGCGCAGGATGGCCTGGGCCACCGGGTGGTTGGGCACGCGGATGGCAATGCTGTCCAGCCCGGCGCTGACCAGCAGCGACAGGGCGGAGTTGGCCGGGCGCGGCACGACCATGGTCAGCGGACCGGGCCAGAACTGCGTCGCCAGATCGTGGGCGCGGTCGTCGAACAGGCCCCAGGAGTGGGCGGCGACCAGATCGGGGACATGGACGATCAGCGGATTGAACTGCGGCCTGCCCTTCGCGGCGAAGATGGCGGCGACGGCGCGGTCGTCGGTGGCGTCGGCGCCCAGGCCATAGACCGTCTCGGTCGGGAAGGCGACCAGACGGCCGGCGCGCAGCAGGTCGGCCGCGCGATTGACGCCGGTCGGGGTGGCCGGGATCAGCGCCGGGCGCTTTTCACCGGTATCGGGTGCGGAATGGTCGGTCACGGCGTCTTTCTAGCCCGAGCGGCGCTGGTGTCAATTCGCGCGGTTGCACCGGTGCCATGCCCAAGGTTATGAGGGGAGTGCGCAATCAACCAACACAACATGATGGGTGCCGGCATGACGGGCAAGGTCTTCACCGTGGCGCAGCAGAAGGGCGGCGCCGGCAAGACCACGCTGGCCGCCCATCTCGCCATCGCCTGGGCGCAGCTCGGCTATAGGGTCGCCACCGTCGACATCGATCCGCAGGGCAGCCTGACCCGCTGGCACGCCGTCCGCGCCGAGGCAACAGGCGGGCAGCCCGGCTTCACCCATGTGCAGATCACCGGCTGGCGCACCCAGGCGGAGGTGGAGAAGCTGGCGCGTGGCCATGACATCGTGGTGGTCGACAGCCCGCCCCATGCCCAGACGGAGGCGCGCATCGCCGTCCGTGCCGCCACGCTGGTGGTTGCGCCGGTGCAGCCGAGTCCGATGGATTTGTGGGCGGTCCACCCGACCATCGATCTGGCGGGACAGGAGAAGCGCCGTCTGTTGCTTGTGCTGAACCGCGTGCCGCCGCGCGCCCGCATCGCCGACGAGCTGGTCGCCAAGGTGCATGAGCTGGTCGCGCCGCCGGCGGTTGAGCTGGCGACGGCGCAGATCGGCAACCGCACAGCCTATGCCGGCACGCTGATGACCGGCCTGTCGGTAACGGAGGCCGCGCGCAAGACCCAGGCGGCGGCGGAGATGCAGGCTCTGGCTGAGGAGATTCTGGGGCGGGTTTGAAGGGGAGGGGGCAAGAAGACCTTGCCCCCCAAACCCCTCAGTCCTTGATCTCGCCCATCGCCGACTGGATGTAGTTGGCCAAGCCGATGTCGTCGATCAGGCTCAGCTGGGTTTCCAGATAGTCGATGCGCTCTTCCGACTCTTCCAGCAGCTCGGTCAGCTCATCGCGCGACACGTAATCGGCCTTCTCCTCGCACACGGCGATGGCGGCCGCAATCCGGTCGCGGGCTTCCTGTTCGGCGGCGAGGTCGCTGGAGAGGATTTCCTGCACATTCTCGCCGATGTGCAGTTTGCCGAGATCCTGCAGGTTGGGGATCGCCTCGATGAAGAGGATGCGTTCGATGATCTCGTCCGCGCTCTTCATCACTTCGATGGAGGCGTGATACTCCCACTTGCCCAGCGCCTTGACGCCCCAGTTCTTCAGCATGCGGGCGTGCAGGAAATACTGGTTGATCTGCGTCAGCTGGTCCTTGAGGACGATCTGAAGCTGGGCGATGACGTCGGCGTTGCCCTTCATGGTCCGTCCTCCTCTCAACCAGAAATGCCGCCCATGCCCGACTGCAGGTAATTCTGCAGGCCGAGCATGTCGATCAGGCCGAGCTGCTGCTCCAGCCAGTGGGCGTGGTCTTCCTCGGTGTCGACCAGCAGTTCCAGCAGGATGCGGCGGGTGTCGTAATCCTTCACCTGCTCGCAATAGGCAATGGCCTCCTTCAGGGCGGCGACCACCTCATATTCCAGGTTCAGGTCGTTCCGCATCATCTCCGGCACGGTCTTGCCGATGTGCAGCGGATCGCGGCTGGCGACGTCGGGCGTGCCTTCCAGGAACAGGATGCGCCGGATCAGCTTGTCGGCATGCTCCAGCTCCTCCATCCGCTCGTGGGAGATGCGCTCGCTCAGCGCCTTGAGCCCCATGTCCTCCATGGAGCGCGCGTGGGACAGATACTGGTCGGCAGCGCTCAGCTCACCGGTGAGCAGCTTGTTCAGACGGTCGAGGACGCCTTGATCGCCTTGCATGGTCGATGCTCCTAAGTAGACAATTGGTCGCACCTTCTCACACAGAAAGGATTCGCACAATAAAAAATTCCGCTTTTGGCGAAGATGTATTTGATAGTCACTATCAATTGAAGGGCAGGCGTTCCGCCCAAAATACAGATTTGGTGCGCACCCTATATTGCGAATCAATATCAATTGCGGTGAAGTGCGGCGTGAGCGAATTCCCAGCCTTAAATTATGGGATTTGACTTGTCGTGCCGCGGTGATGCTTGGGCGGGAGAACAGCGGGCAGGCAAGCCGGTTCCATGCCGGCCACCGCATTGAGGCAGGGGCCGTTCCGTGCTAACAGACCGCGGGATTTCTCCGCCCTTCATTTCAACGACAGCCGGACTGCGGCCATGACGACGACCTCCTCCTCGGCTCCCGCCTCGGAGTTCCTGCGCACCCTTCAGGAGCGCGGGTTCATCCACCAGTGCACCGACCTCGCCACGCTGGACGAGCGGGCGCAAAAGGGGCCGATCGTCGCCTATATCGGCTTCGACTGCACCGCGGACAGCCTGCATGTCGGCAGCCTCCTGCCGATCATGATGCTGCGCTGGCTGCAGAAGACCGGCCACAAGCCGATCGTCCTGATGGGCGGCGGCACCACCAAGATCGGCGATCCCTCGGGCAAGGACGAGGCGCGGCAGTTGCTGACCGACGAGGTGATCGCCGGCAACATGGCCGGCATCAAGCGCATCTTCGGCCGATATCTGACCTTCGGGGACGGGCTGACCGATGCGGTGATGGTGAACAACGCCGATTGGCTGGACGAGCTGAAATACATCCCGCTGCTGCGCGACATCGGCCGCCACTTCACCATCAACCGCATGATGACCTTCGATTCGGTCAAGCTGCGGCTGGAGCGCGAGCAGCCGCTGACCTTCCTGGAATTCAACTACATGATCCTCCAGGCCTACGACTTCGTCGAGCTGAAGCGGCGCCATGGCTGCAGCCTTCAGATGGGCGGGTCGGACCAGTGGGGCAACATCGTCAACGGCGTCGAACTCGGCCGCCGCACCGACGGCGCCGAGCTGTTCGGCCTGACCACGCCGCTGCTGACCACCGCGTCCGGTGCCAAGATGGGCAAGACCGCAGCCGGTGCGGTTTGGCTGACCGCCGACAAGCTGAGCAGCTACGATTTCTGGCAATACTGGCGCAACACCGAGGATGCCGACGTCGGCCGCTTCCTGCGCCTCTACACCGAACTGCCGCTGGACGAGGTCGCCCGGCTGGAAAATCTCCATGGCGCCGAGATCAACGAGGCCAAGAAGATCCTCGCCAACGAGGTGACCAGGCTCGCCCACGGCGAGGAGGCCGCGTTGGAGGCCGCCGAGACCGCGCGCCGCGCCTTCGAGGAAGGGGCCGCGGCCGAAGGCCTGCCCAGCATCGAGGTCGCCCGCGCCGAGCTGGAAGCCGGGATGCCGGTGGTGGACCTGCTGGTGTCGGCCGGGCTGGCCGCGTCGAAGGGCGAGGCGCGCCGGCTGATCAAGGGCGGCGGTGCCAAGCTGAACGACGGGCCGATCGCCGACGAGGCGGCAAAGGCGACGACGGCCGACCTGAACGCGGATGGTGTGGTGAAGCTCAGCGCCGGCAAGAAGCGGCACGCGCTGGTGAAGGTGGGGTGAGGGTTTGAGGGGTAATACCAGCGGTCATTGATGATGACCGCTGGTATCCGCGCCGACTGGCGCGGCGGCGGCCCATGCCGCCGAAGCTCTTGATCCTGACAGGTCAGGATCAAGAGCCGCTGGTATAAGGTGCTGTTGCCCCCTCCCTAACCCTCCCCCGCTGGCGCGGGAGAGGGAACTCCGCCGCACTGAACCATCACTTGGTGCAGCCAAGCGTCCTACCCCCTCCACCGCCAAGGGCGGGGGAGGGATGGGGAGGGGGCGCAGCGCCTACCACTTCCCCCTCACCTTGTATGCGCCTCCGGCGGCAGCCGGGTGTCGGGCATCGGCGTGCCGTCGCCGCCCAGGAAGAACAGGTTGCGCAGGAATCCTGGCGCCAGGACCGCCAGCGGATTGACCGACACGTCCGGGTCGGACAGCCGCCCCTGGACATGCCAGGTGGCGGAGAAGATGCCCTGGCCCTCGCCGCCGCTCAGCACGTCGCCCAGAAGCGGGATCTGGCCGATCAGACGGTTCAGGCCATAGACCGGAACGATGGTGCCGCGGAGGTTGGCGGTCTCCGTTTCCAGATCGACCTGTCCTTCCAGCGTCAGGCCGAGTGCGGAGCCCGATGTGCGCAGATCCTTCAGGGTCAGCAGGCGGCCTTCCTTGCGGAACTCCGCCGACATGCGGCCGAAATTGATGCCCTTGCCGCCGTCCAGCAGTTCGGCGAATCCCGACGGCGAGATGGCGTTGAGGATGCGCGCCAGAGCGGGCACGTCGAGCAGCGTGTAGTCGAGGATCTCCGCCTTGCCGACGATGGCGGCATCCGCCCGCGGCTCCACCGACCGGCCGGTCAGGGTCAGCCGGCCGCCGCGCATGCGGTCGTTCAGGTCCATCGCCTGCAGGGCGGAGCCCAGATCGTCGGCGGTGATGGCAAGGTCGTAGACGCCCTGCGCTCCCGGCCGCCACTTCATCGACACGCCGCCGCGGTCGCTGCGCCCGGTGAGGTCCAGCAGGGTCCAGGCCGCGGTGTCGCGCCGCATGGTTCCGGCGACCTGACGCAGCCACCGGCCCTCGCCGAACACCACCGAATCGAACTTGATGGCGACGTCCAGCGGCGTCTTGCGGCCGTCGCCGGAGCGGGCCTTTTGCGGGTCGGGAGTGACGGCGCCTTCGCCGGACGGCGTCTTGCCGGTCAGGCCGCGGGCGTCCAGGCTGCTGCCGGTGATGGTGCCGGCATAGCCGCCGGCCGGACCGCCGGGCTTGGCGGGGGGCAGCACGGTCAGATCGGCGCGCAGGTCTGTCTGGCCCAGCTTGAAGCTGGGCGTCAGGATCCGCGCCACCCGCTTGCCGCCGTCGGCCAGTTCCAGGTTGGTGACGCTCCTCAGCCCGCCGGCATCGACGGTCAGGTTGCTGATGCGGGTCGGGCGGTCCTTGTCGAACTCCAGCGTCAGCTTGCCGATGCCGGGCTTGCCGGGCGGCTTGGCCCAGGCCAGCTCCTCGATGGACAGCCGGGTCTTCTCCAGGTTCAGGTTTGCCGTCAGCGCCAGCTTGCGGCGGCGGTCCACGGTGAACAGGATGTCGGCGCCGAACGGGCCCTGCACCCGGTCCTCCAGGTCGATGCCGTGGGCGCGCAGGTCGTCGGCGGTGGCGTCGCCCTTCACGGCGATGCGGGTGCGCGGGCCCTTGGCCGTGCTGTCGAAGGATTCGTTCCAATCCAAGGTGACGGGGATGCCGTCCAGCTTGGTGGTGCCCTTGATCTGCATGGCCTTGAGGTCGAGCGCCAGCGACAGCTCTCCGTCGGTGGCGTTCAGTCCCGCCGCCACCTTCTCCACCGCCACCTTGTGCAGCTTGCCGGTCACGTCGAGTTCCAGCTGCTCCACCTTCAGGTCGGCAAGCAGCGGGAAGGCGAAGTGAAGCTGGGCCTCCGCCGTGCCCTGGGTCCGTTTCGGGTCCATCTCCAGCTTGGTCGGATAGCCCAGCGGCGGCATGTCGAGCAGGGTCAGGATCGACCGCACCGGCCCCTGGACCGGAATGCGGATGTCCATCGTCTCCTTGCCGGTGTCCAGCCCGCCGATCACCGCCGTGCCGTCACCGATCTCGATGTCGCCCGATTTCGGATCGGCGATTCGCCCGCCCTTGGTCTGGATCGTGAAGGTCTTGCCGTCGGTGGTCGCCTCCACCGCGGCGCCGGTCACCGGGGTCAGATCGTGGAAATAGCGGACGCTGACGTCCTCCCCGGACATGGTCGCCAGGAAGCGCGTCATCTCCGGCTCGGCCTGCCGGTCCAGCGGCAGTGACAGCGCCACCTCGGCCCGCGCCTCCGTCACCGTTCCGCGGGACAGGTTGGTGGTCACCCAGTCCCGTGCGTTGGGGCCCGCGACCTTCGGCCAGTAGCGGCGCAGCTCGTCCAATGCCATGCCGCGCGCGCTCGCCTGCGCCTCAACCGCCATGCGGTCGCCCTGGCGCAGGGCAGTGCCGCTGGCCTCCACCTGCGGCTGCGGCCCGCCGGTATCGCCCAGCACCGCCGTCAGGCCGTCCAGCGCGATGCGGTCGCGGTCGCCATGCAGACGCAGCCGGGCCGACTCGACGGGCAGCGGCCCTTCGAACAGGTCCGGACGGTGGAGATGGCCGGCGCCGGCGGTGAGGTCCGCCTTGCCCGCGGTCGGCTGCAGGGACTGGTCGAAGGCGACCTCCACCGTACCCGACAGCGGCAGGGCGGCGGCCTTCAGCGGTTCCAGCATGGGGGCGATGCCGGCGAGCGCCGCGGGGGAGAGGCCGGTCAGGCGCGCCGCCGCCCGTCCGTCCTTGCCGGGGCCTTGCTGCGCCGACAGCTCCAGCCCGGCAGTCCGGCCGCCGGCGATCAGCGACAGCGTCGCCTGGAGGTCGCGGCCCCGGCCGGTCTCCGTCAGTTCGCCCCGCCCGGTCAGCGCCAGCGGTTCGCCGCCGTCCGCCGCCGCCTTCAGCGCCAGATCCTCCACGCGCAGCCGCCGTCCCGGAACGTCCAGGCTGCCGCGCAAGGCCATGCTCTGCACCGCGAGCGGTTCCGGCCGCAGGGCGGGCAGGGCGACGGTGCCGGCACCGCCGCGCAGGGTCAGGTCGAGCGTCGTCGGCTCGAACCGGGGATCGAGCTTCGCCGTGACCGTGCCGGACAGCGGCAGCTTCACCGCGGCCAGCGGCGCCAGAGCCGGTCCGACCTCCGCCAGCGCCGCCGGCTCCAGGCCATCGACGGACAGGGTCAGGTCGGTGGTCGAATCGACGATGTTGTAGTGACCGGAGGCGGCGACGGTGACCGGACGCCGGTTCGCATCGCCCTGGGCCTGGGAGTCGAGATCGAGGGTCAGGCGGGCGCGGCCCTGGGCGCCTTCGGCATCGCGGGTCAGGATCATGTCCGCGCGCGTGGCGTGCCAGGACAGATCCAGCATGCGGTTCTCGATCCGCAGGTCGGCGCCGACCACCGACAGCCGGCGCAGCAGTCCCAGCGGCCGGTCGATGTCGGGCGGGCGGCGCAGGCTGTCCAGCGCCTCGACCAGCAGGTCGGGGCCGTCGCTTTCCTGATTCTGCACCGACTCCGTGTCGGACCGCACGTCGAAGGCGATGCTGCCGTCCGCCCGCCGCAGCACGCTGAGACGCGGCCGGACCAGATCGAGTCGCGTCGGCGACAGCGTGCCGCGCAGCAGCGCCGGGATCGAGAAGCCGATGCCCATCTCCGGCACCGCCGCCAGCTCCGCCCCGTCGGCGTTCAGCGCCTGCACCCGCCGGGCGCGAAGGTCCAGACGCCGTCCGCCGCCGCTTTCAAGGGCGTCCTCTTCCTCCAGCGACAGCACCAGCTCGCCGATATCGATGCGGAACCGCCCGTCGCGGTCGCCAAGCGCCTTTTCGACATAGGGGATCAGCGGGTCAAGCGCGATCGGCCCCTGCGACAGGCGCCAGGCGAACAGACCGCCCGCCGCCAGCGCCACGGCACCGATCCCGGTCAGCGTCAGGCCGAGAATCTTCGCGGTGCGCCGGATCATCGGGCACCATGACGGGAGGAGGGAGCGCGCGAATCGGCCCGATTGACGTTCCCGTCCGACGCGTGCAGCTTTCTGCACATGTTTTGAGCAGGAAAGACCGTCCCCATGTCCAGCCCCGTTCCGTTCCCCGCCCCCTTGCCGAAGCCCTTCGACGCCGCGCAGGCGGCGTTGGGGATGGAGCGCTGGCGCCAGCAGGCCGCCGTGGCGGAGCCGGAGACGCGGGCCTGGGCCGACGCCTTCGCCGATTCGGACCCCGGCCGTGCGCTGGTCGATGCGGTCTGCGGCAACAGCCCGTATCTGGGCCATATCCTGACGCGGGAACTGCCCTTCGTCCGGCGGGTGATGGAGGAGGGCTTCGACGCCGGCTTCGCCGGGCTGATCGCCTCGCTCCATGCCGAGCATGGCGATGAAAAGTCGATGGACCGGCTGATGGCCGGCCTGCGGGTGGCGAAGCGGCGGGCGGCCCTGCTGATCGCGCTGGCCGACATCGCCGGAGCGTGGCCGCTGTTCCGCGTCACCGGCGCCCTGTCGGAGCTGGCGGAGACGGGGGTGCAGCTGGCCGCGAATTTCCTGCTGCGCCGCGCCGCAGAGGCGGGGACGCTGACGCTGCCGGATCCGCAGCGACCGTGGATCGGCTCAGGTCTGATCGTGTTGGGCATGGGCAAACTTGGCGGGCGCGAACTCAACTATTCCAGCGACATCGACCTGATCGTCCTGTACGACGACGCTGTTGTGCAGACGCCCCAGCCGGACAACCTCGCGCGAACCTTCATCAGGCTCGCACGCGATCTTGTCCGCATTATGGATGAACGCACCAAGGACGGCTACGTCTTCCGCACCGACCTTCGGCTTAGGCCGGACCCCGGCGCCACGCCGCTGGCGGTTTCCGTTTCGGCGGCCGAAATTTATTACGGTAGCGTCGGCCAGAACTGGGAACGCGCGGCGATGATCAAGGCCCGCCCGATCGCCGGCGATCCGGAGGCGGGGGCGTCCTTCATCCGTTTCCTGGAGCCCTTCGTCTGGCGCCGCAACCTGGATTTCGCCGCCATCCAGGACATCCATTCGATCAAGCGCCAGATCAACGCCCACAAGGGCCACCGCGAGGTGACTGTCAACGGCCACGACATCAAGGTCGGCCGCGGCGGCATCCGCGAGATCGAGTTCTTCGCCCAGACCCAGCAGCTGATCTTCGGCGGCCGCGACCCGCGCGTGCGCATCGCCCCGACGCTGCTGGCGAACGAGGCGCTGCGCGATGTCGGCCGCGTGCCGGCCCAGACGGTGGAGGATCTTGCGGGAGCCTATCATTTCCTGCGCCGTGTCGAACATCGCATCCAGATGATCGACGACCAGCAGACCCACCGTATTCCCGCGGACGATGCCGGGGTGGCGCATCTCGCCACATTCCTGGGTTATGACGATCCGGCGGCCTTCCGGACGGAACTGCTGGCGACTCTGGGGCAGGTCGAGGACCGCTATGCCGAACTGTTCGAGGAGGCGCCGTCGCTCTCCGGTCCCGGCAACCTCGTCTTCACCGGAACCGATCCCGATCCCGGCACGATGGAGACGTTGAGCGGCATGGGCTTTGCCGACGCCGCCCGCGTCATCAACGTCGTCTCGGCCTGGCACCGCGGCCGCTACCGCGCCACGCGGTCAGGCCGGGCGCGGGAGTTGCTGACCGAATTGACGCCGGCCCTGCTGAGCGCCCTTGCCAAGACGCCGGCCCCCGATTCGGCGCTGATGAACTTCGACGATTTCCTCGGCAAGCTGCCGGCCGGTGTCGGGCTGTTCTCGCTGTTCGTCGCCAATCCCTGGCTGCTGGAGCTGGTGGCGGAGATCATGGGCATCGCGCCGCAGATGGCGCAAACCCTGTCGCGCAACCCGTCGCTGTTGGACGCCGTGCTGTCGCCGGACTTCTTCGACCCGCTGCCGGGCAGGGAGGACGGTCTGGCCGACGACCATGCCCGCGTGATGGCGGCGGCCCGCGATTTCGAGGATGCGCTGACCCTGTCGCGGCGCTGGACCAACGACCAGCGCTTCCGCGCCGGGGTCCATATCCTGCGCGGCATCACCGACGGCGACCGCTGCGGCGTATTCCTGGCCGACCTCGCCGACATCGTCGTTCCCGACCTCGCCCGCCGGGTGGAGGAGGAGTTCGCCCAGCGCCATGGCCATATTCCCGGCGGCGCCTGGGTGGTGGTGGCGATGGGCAAGCTGGGCAGCCGGCAGCTGACCATCACGTCCGACATCGACCTGATCGTCATCTACGACGTGGCGCCAGGGGACGGTCCCCGTCTTTCGGATGGGGCCAAGCCTCTGTCGCCCAACGAGTATTACATCAAGCTGACCCAGCGCCTGACCAACGCCATCACCGCCCCGATGGGCGACGGCCGGCTCTACGAGGTGGACATGCGGCTGCGCCCCTCCGGCAATGCCGGGCCGCTCGCCACCTCGCTGGACGCCTTCCTGAAATACCAGACCACCGATGCCTGGACCTGGGAGCATATGGCCCTGACCCGCGCACGGGTGATCGGCGGCGACCCTGCTCTCGCCGACCGGGTGGCGGCGGCGATCCGCTCGGTGCTGACGGCGCCGCGCGATGCCGACCGTCTGCTGTGGGACGTCGCCGACATGCGGCGGCGAATCGAGAAGGAATTCGGGACGGCCAATGTCTGGAACGTCAAATACGCCCGCGGCGGCCTGATCGACATCGAGTTCATCGCCCAGTTTCTGCAACTGCGCTTCGGCCACGAACGGCCGGACATCCTGCACATCGGTACCGCCAAGGCCCTGCAATGTGCCGCCCGCACCGGCGCCTTGGACGCGGAGGTGGCGGAGGACCTGGAATCGACGCTGCGGGTCTGGCGGCGGGTGCAGGGCTTCCTGCGGCTGACCACCGCCGGGGTGCTGGACCCCAACCAGGTGTCGCCC